>NZ_JAWPOJ010000003.1:0-299147 GCF_033344235.1 Vibrio sp. Vb1554
ATCTCTGCGTTTTTCATTCTTCTATTTTTCCTTTTCTACACCAGCTCAGGTTTGGTCGCAGGGGGCAAACTGTTTGAGACGGTATTCGGTCTAGATTATACCTACGCTGTTATCATCGGTACGGTGTGTGTCGTTTCTTACACACTATTCGGTGGTTTCCTAGCGGTATCTTGGACTGACTTAGTGCAAGGTCTGCTAATGGCGGCTGCACTAATGATTGTTCCTGTAGCAGTAATGGACGGTGGTTTAGGTCAGCTAAGTTCTGATCTACATGACATCAACCCAGAACTTGCAACGCTATGGAATGACGCGAAAGGCGAACCATTATCTGCGATTGCTATTATCTCTCTAGCGGCGTGGGGCCTTGGTTACTTTGGTCAGCCACACATCCTAGCGCGTTTTAAAGCGTCTCGTTCAAACAAAGATCTAACGACTGCACGTCGTATCGCAGTGATTTGGACGGCACTATCTATGGTTGGTGCAATGCTTGTTGGTCTTGTTGGTCTGGTTTGGGTTACGGGTCATCCGGGTACTCAACTAGAGGACGGTGAGAAGATCTTCATGCTATTGGTTAACGCAGTATTCCACCCTGTCGTTGCGGGTATGTTGTTAGCAGCAATCCTAGCGGCGGTAATGAGTACCGCTGACTCACAGCTCCTTGTTTCATCTTCAGCGCTTGCAGAAGATTTCTACAAGCAAGTATTCAAGCCAGAAGCGTCTTCTGAAGAAATCGTAATGATTGGTCGTATCGGTGTTATCGTTATTTCGCTTGTTGCGCTATTCCTAGCGATGACGCCTGATAGCTCAGTACTTGGTCTTGTATCTTACGCTTGGGCTGGTTTTGGTGCGGCATTTGGTCCTGCGGTTGTACTTAGCCTTTACTGGAGCGGTATGAACCGTAACGGCGCGTTAGCAGGTATTCTTGTTGGTGGTATCACTATCGTAGTTTGGAAGCAGCTAACTGGCGGTTGGTTTGATGTGTACGAAATCGTACCGGGCATCATCTTCTCTACGCTTGCCATCATTGTGGTAAGTAAAGCAACGGGTGGTGCTGCGCAAGACGTGTTAGACCAACACCAGTCATTCGAGAAAAAACTGGTTGAACTAGACTAGTAACTTCCCGTATATGAACACAAAGCCCGCTATTTTAGCGGGCTTTGTTTTATCTGAAACTTAATTAACGTTAATGGTGGTAGCTTGAGATCAAAGCTTAGCATTGCTCGGTTAGATTGGAGTGTTAGTCGCGATGAATTTTGGCGTAAACAACGGTGTTACTCAGCTCTCCCGATGTAGTCAGACGTTCGTTTCTGAGCTCTCCTTCGAACTCATAACCACAGCGCTCGGCTACAGCTCGGCTCTTTTGGTTGGTGCTATCAGCATGAATTGCGATTCTCTTGGCACCCAAGTCATCAAACGCATAGCGCTCAACTTCGAGCACAGCCTCAGCAACATAACCATTGCCAACGGCAGCATTATCTAACCAATAACCTATCTCAAAGGATGGCACATCGGGATCTCGAATCATTAAGCCGACCGCACCCAGTAAGCGATCGCTTTCCTTTTCAATCATGTAGTAACGCAGCTCTTCTTCGAAGTTTTCAAAGTTTGCGATGGCTTTCTCTGTCCCTTCTATCATCGCTTCTAATGTCAGCACATGAGGCACCCACGGCAGATAGACTTCGAGAGTCTTTTGGCTGCGAACGACAGCTTGATGCGCCTCTTCTGCTCGTTCTAAACAAGCAGGGATGAGTTTGAGACGTTTCGTTTCCATGCCGACTCTCCTATGGGTGAAAAATGAACGGAAAATCATTTAAACAGATGTACTTAGAATGATCTAGTCAACGCCGTCATATTATTCACTTGGTTTGCCAGAGAGAAACTGAGAGAATCGAACCGTTATCAAACCAACTAGGTTCATTATGAAACTTTTAGTAAGAAACTTGGCTCGTCACATGACCGAGCAAGATATCCGCAAATTATTCTCAGCGTACGGCAAAGTAGAACTGTGTTCGCTAGTGCTTGATCAAGACACGGGTTTGTCGAAAGGCTTCGGTTTTGTCATCATGCCGGACGAAGCAGAAGCCATTTCTGCTCTTGAAGCACTGAATTTGACGAACGTAGAAAAAAGCAAAATTCGCGTGAAAGTCGCACAAGACTAATACAGAGAAAAGCCAGCGTTATTGCTGGCTTTTTTGTCTTTCTATTTAGAGACCAAATTGGCAACATTCTAGAATGTCTTCTCTTTTCGTTTTAGCGAGATTGATCATCAATTCTTTCTTCAAGTTGTTTCATTAAATCCTTTAACTGTAGAGAATCGAAATTGTCTGAATTCGGCACTTGGTAAGCGTCGTTGACTGTGTAGAGCATCAAACTTTTGCTAGAGAGGAACTCTTTCTGTATTTGGACTTTGACAATGTCATCAAGAGGTAGACGGAAGTAAACCGTTGAGCCCTGGCGGTACTTCAAGGTGTTGGTGCTTGCATCGATATCTAGCGTTTTAGGATTGAACGCGCGGCGCGTGAAGTACGTTGAGAGCAGTTTCAATCCTATTATTGTGAGTGCTACGAGTCCAAACTCGACGATCTTGTCTGCTAGGTAGGAAAAATAGAACAGCGACAACAATACAGTTCCTAGCAAGAAAGGGTTGTTCTTGGACAGATTTTGTGAAGTTTCATGGATGATCATCCGACATATCCCTCTTCTATACGCGGTAAACTCACTGCACCAAGTAACTCCCCAGTGTTTCGCAAGGTAATAGCGTACGCCACGCCTTGATGCTGCTGATACATCGGATCGTGCCTATCTATCCATGCTTGCGCCATCGGTCGCTCATAAGGATGAGGGATGTTTGCTGTCATGTCGGCAATTCGCTTATCTCCAGCGAGTAAAGCCACTTGTTGGCGGTCATCGATATTGAATGGCCGGAGGACGAGTCTTTCGGTAGTGAGAATCGGTTGTATCGTCATGCATTTCTTCCTTGATGAGACCGCTATAGCTGCTAGCAACTGGTTTGCGGGGTAAATCAAGATAACAAGGCGTCTCGAAAGCTCGATCTAGCCACCTGTAAAGTTGTCATGCGCCTTACTAAATAATAAGCCCGAACAATTGCTTATGTGTAATGTGTCGTATTATTACACACATAAGCACGTTTGCTCATATTGATGGTACAAAAGTTGAGGTCTGACCAATGTCTCAGTTTTTTGATACTTTCGTTCAATTTTTTGAAGATAGGGCACAAAAAATTAAAGGAGCTTTTTAATTGTGGAATTATTTTGAACAAAATATGTCAATTGTCAGTAGGACGAAAAAGTAGGGAGAAGAGAAATGCCGGATATATATTGCGCAGCTTGTAGAAAATCAACGCAACATAAAGTGATTATGAAGCGTTGCGAGCCTCAGTCTGTTGACTCGTTAACAGGCAAAATGGTGAGTTTTACACAGCTGATGGCGAAATTTGTATCAGGTGAACATTATTACGAGATGGAGCCTCAATACTACTGCCGTTGTTGTAATCATCGTGCAATTGGAGAGGTTGTTCCACATCCTACACGGCATACATCGGCCGCACTCTAATTCTGAGTGATAGCCATGATTAATGGCTAAATAGGGCAGTGTTGCCCGAACGACATATCTATACAGGCGTGTCATGCGCTTTCAAATTTGCGACTCCGCGGGAGCCGCTAGGTTGCTTTTTCTCTTCATATCACGGTTACTAAGTGAGCGGCAATAATCATAGCTCTTTCCCTCCTTCGTTGTTTTCTGGTTATTCTCTGCTGAATTTCACATGCTGTGCATTTGATGGTTTGCAATTGTTTGAGCAACGATTAATGTGATGCTTTCTAAGTGGTTACAAGGAAGTGGGTTAATGAGTTATCAATTGGACCGGATTGATTTACATATTTTGAGAGTGCTTCATTCGAGAGGCAGAATTCCAGTTGTAGAACTAGCAAAGCTGATTAACTTAACGACTTCTCCATGTTCTGATCGTGTAAAGCGGCTAGAAAAAGAAGGGTATATCAATGGTTATCATGCGGAGTTGAATGCGGAAAAGTTGGGGCTGGATGTGCAAGTATTCATCCATATTCGTTTAGACCAAACCAGTTTTTCTATTTTTGAAAAGTTTGCGAAAGCGGTGGAATTGATGCCTGAAATTGAAGAGTGCTACTCGCTCTCTGGAGATTTCGATACCATGATAAAAGTTCGTGTTAAGAGCATGAAAGCGTATCAGGAGTTTATGTCGAGCAAGTTAGGCACGCTTCCGGGCGTGATTCAAACTCGTAGTGAAGTGGTCATAGAAGAACATAAAACGGGATTTGGTGTTAATCCCGAGCTCCTTGGTTAGGCGAGGCATGTGTTGAGCCTCCTTATTTAGCGTGGCTTGGTATATTACTTTTTCACGATTAAAAAAGGAGCCGAAGCTCCTTTTTTAATAAATCGGTGAGCGATTATGCCCCGATAAAGGTGCTGATGACGCCAATTAAACCACCAAAAACACCGCCCCAAACGACTAGCCAGCCAAGGTGTTGTTTAATCATCTTTTGCACCATTTCTTTAACTAATGCCGGTGTTAATTCGCTTAAACGTTGATCGATGATACCTTCAATGTTCTGCTTTATCTCATCCATCATTGCAGGAGATTCGAATTGCTCTTTCAGTGCTTCTTTGATGTTATCGCTCTTGCTCAACTCAATGATGGATTCTTGCATCTTTTCGACGAAAGGTTGGCGCATGGGTTGTAGCGCTTCCGAGCCGCCAAACATCGCTAGCATGCCACCAAACTGAGAGCCTTCAATTACTTCCACTAGGGAATCAAATGCTGGATTTAAATCTACTTTCTCAATTACTGGTTGAAGATCGATGTTCACACCGCCCGCCATTTCTTTATTCAAGAATCGGTCAATGTTCGCTTCAGTAAAAAACTGTTCCATCATCAGGTTTTTGATAGCCAGTTTAAACTCTTCAAATCGCGCGGGGATCACGCCAGAACCGTATAATCCAGGCACTTTCTCAAACAGCATATGGATGGCAAGCCAGTTGGTGATGGCGCCTGAGAACGCAAACAGCCCTGCATACCAAAGATAGTCGTTTTGTAATTGATGACCTCCAGCCATCAAAGCGATAGCGAGGACATTCGTTAGCAAACTTTTGTTCATAGTGACCAGTTATATATGAATATCGGAAAGAATAAGTGGGCCTGATTCTATACCTAAGTCACATTAAGATGCTAGGTTTTGCCGTGATGAGTAGTCTTGTAGCGAAGGGAAAAAAATGAATGCTCGGAAAAACAAAACCCGACAATCATTGTCGGGCCACTGCTTTTTCTTAGAAAAACTAAGATTCTATTTTTAATTTTAGATGCGGTAGATCTTACAACAAAGTTGGCATTTCCATCTTTCTGAGTAGCCGAATAGCTTGTCAGCCCAACTTGGTTTGAGTTGTACTATCTGCATTGAACCACATTTACACATAAGCTAATTACCTTATTGTTAATATAATAACTAAGCCATCTATTGAGTATAGCTGTTTCTCAAAAAGTGAAATGACAAATGAAGACGGCTCAATACTCTGTATTGTGTTCATTGCAATGGATACGCAACGAGGCGGTATATTAGCAGAAAAAGTGTGAGCTTTATCATGGAGAGTGTTTCATATATGAGAAACCACAATGGCTATATGAGCATCTAGCCATGGATTAAAATAAAAAACGGCGCTTAAAGCGCCGTTTTTATTGAGCTTATCACTCGTTAAGAAGCGTGTTGATTGTCTAGTTCTTCAGCGATAAATCCGCCAGTTTGATGCGCCCAAAGCTGGGCGTAAATGCCGTTATTCGCAATGAGTTCTTGATGAGAACCTTGTTCAACGATGCTGCCTTTATCTAGCACGATGAGGCGATCCATTTGTGCGATGGTCGATAATCGGTGAGCGATAGCAATAACCGTTTTCCCTTGCATTAATTCATTCAAGCTTTCCTGAATCGCCGCTTCGACTTCTGAATCCAGAGCCGATGTTGCTTCATCCAATACCAGCAATGGTGCGTCTTTGAGTAGCACACGAGATATTGCGATACGCTGACGTTGGCCGCCAGACAGTTTCACACCACGTTCACCAACTTGCGCATCGTATCCGACATTACCAAATGGGTCGGTCAGAGTTTCGATAAACTCATGGGCATGCGCTTGCTTAGTGGCTTTCAGCAAATCTTCTTCTGTCGCATCTGGATTGCCATACAAAATATTGTCACGAATTGAACGGTGTAGCAGAGAAGTATCTTGGGTCACCATACCGATCTTTGAACGCAAAGAGTCTTGTGTGACTTCTGAGATGTTCTGTCCATCGATCTTAATGCTGCCGTCTTCGACATCGTGGAAACGAAGTAACAAGTTCACCAAAGTCGATTTCCCGGCGCCGGAGCGCCCAACCAAGCCTACTTTCTCTCCTGGTTTGATGTTGAGATCGAGATGGCTAATTACGCCTTTGTTCTCGCCGTAATGGAAGCTTACGTTATCAAAGTGAATGCCTCCTTCAGTGACAACCAAGTCTTTTGCGCCTGGTTTATCTTTAATATCAATAGGCTTAGAAAGCGTTTTCATTCCATCGACAACGGTTCCCATGTTTTCAAAGAGGGCGCCAACTTCCCACATAATCCACATCGACATACCGTTTACGCGCAATGCAAGACTAACAGCAATCGCAATCGCGCCAACGCTGATGGCACTATCCAACCACAGGTAAATCGATAAAGCAGCAACGGAAAAGACCAAAATATAGTTTGAGATCTCTACAGCGACGTCGAAGCCGGTCACTAGGCGCATTTGACGATAGACCGTATTTAAAAATCCTTTCATGCCTTGCTCGGCATATTGGGTTTCGCGCTGGCTATGAGAAAACAGTTTGACGGTTTGAATATTGGTATAACTGTCGACGATACGCCCTGTCATTGTCGAACGTGCATCGGCCTGCGCTGAAGCGACGTCTTTGAGCTTAGGGACAAAATAGATTTGGATAGCGATGTAAGCGAGTAGCCAGACGATCATTGGGATCATCAAACGCCAGTCTGCCGTCGCTAACATAATGATCATGCTGGTAAAGTAAACCGTAACGTAAACAAACACATCCATAGCTTTCATTACGGTTTCGCGCACAGCTAATGAGGTTTGCATGACTTTCGTTGCGACTCGACCTGCAAAATCATCTTGATAGAAGTTCAAGCTTTGATTGAGCAAATACCGGTGTGCAAGCCAGCGGATAGACATTGGGTAGTTGCCCAATAACGTTTGATGAACGAGCAACGAGTACAAGATCACCAATATAGGCATGACAACCAGCAATAAGGCTCCGTAGAAAATCAAATCCGATTTATTGTCTTGTAAGAACGTTTCTGGATTGCTGGTAGACAACCAATCAACCAGTTGTCCCATGGCGCCAAACAACATTACCTCAACAACAGCCACAATTGTGGCCATCAAAGACATGATGATCAAAGGCTTTTCATAACCACGAGTGTAATAACGCAGAAAAGCGAACATCCCTGAAGGAGGCTGATCCGGTGTAGATTTGGGGAACGGCTCTGTAAAGCCTTCAAATCGTTTAAACATAACTCATCCTAAAGTTAAAACAGTGCCATTTGGGGTGGCTAAATCCATCGATTCACGCTGCTTTGGACGAAACCGCGTGTATGAGAGTTTCTTGCCTGCTCCTCGATAAAGCAGACCGATTGACGAGAGGGGCGAAAAAATAGTCTAACCGATTGTGTCTTAAATGTAACTAGTTGGTTATGAGTGTGATTGTCTATGGTTCTGATTCTTATGATGAATTCTTATCATGTTCATCACGGTGCCATAAAATCTTAAACCTGCAAAGTGACAATAAAATTTAGGGAAAAATAAACTTAATGCAGCAAAAAACACTTTTGTGCAATTAAATTAATTGTCAAAACAGCAAAACTGAAGTTAACAATAAATTTACAATCTCCTCATTCTAGTGATAAGGAATATATTGGATGCTATTACACGAATCAGTGACCCAATTTGCTAATGGGAAAGAAGAAAGCACGCAAAGTGCTCAGCGCCAAACCGCAAACTGCGTAGTGATGGTGCCACCGAAAGAGTTTCGTTTTAATGAAGAAACCGCACAAGATAATGAGTTCCAACATAAAGTGTCACTCAGCCAAGAAGAAGTCTCACGTCGAGTAATGGCCGAGTTCGCGAGTATGGTTGCAACGCTGCGTCAAGAGGGCGTTCAAGTTGTTGAGTTTGATTATCCAACTTCAGATGTTGCGACGCCAGACGCGGTATTTCCAAACAATTGGTTTAGCACTACGCCAGATGGCACGTTGTACACCTTTCCAATGGCCTGTGAAAACCGTCAAAAAGAAGTACGTCCCGATGCGCTTGTGGCAGCACTAGCGCAAGCAGGGCGAGAAGTTCATCGACGCAGCAGTCTAACTGAATATCTTGACGAGCAAGCGTATTTAGAAAGCACGGGTGTGATGGTGTTTGACCACCTAAATAAAACGGTCTATGCCGCACTCTCACAACGTTGTGATCGTCTGGTTTTAGAAGATTACGCCGATCGTATTGGCTATGAACGAGTGATTTCTTTCCAAACTCGTTTGCCGTCTGGTGCGCCGATTTATCACACCAATGTGATGATGGCGGTTGGCGAACAGTTTTGCGTGATTTGTGACGAAGTGATCCCAGAATTTGAGCGTCGTTTTGTAATGAAGTCACTCGCCAAAGACAAGCAAGTCATCTCAATTTCGCTTGATCAGATGAACCAGTTCTGCGGTAACATTCTGCAACTGGAAACGATCAACGGCGACAAGGTGATTGCGATGTCGCAATCGGCGTACGATGCATTCTCACCAGCACAAAGAAACCAATTGGCGACGCACGGTAAATTGCTGCCATTCGACGTTTCTACCATAGAATCTATTGGTGGTGGTTCGGTTCGTTGCATGTTGGGTGAAGTGTTCTTACCGAATCGTAAAGCTGTGCTTTAATAAACTGCACATTTCTTTTCAGCCGCAGTGAAAGGCTGATGAAGCGTTCTCTTCAAGGGTTTTTAGCCGTTAGCTCTGTGGCAGTACAGACTAACGGCTTTTTTGCGCTTTTTAGTTTTCTGACGATTTGCGTAGGCGACGCTTGGTTTAAGCGCCTAAAATAGGATGGTCCACCTAGCAGATTGTGGTAAAGTCCGCGCCTGCGTTTTACCGCATCTTCATTATTTTTATTGCTTCTTCAACCCAAAGTACAAGGTTTTCGTTAATGCCATTTTCTACTCTCTCATTGAGTTCTGAGCTGATTCACGCACTGCCAAAAGACTTCAAGAAACCGACCGATATTCAAGCGTTGGCCATTCCTGAGCTGTTGGCTGGTCAAGATCTATTGGCTTTGGCAAATACAGGCAGCGGCAAAACCCTTGCTTATGGTTTGCCTTTGTTGGAAAAGCTGGGTGTCAATCCAGAGCAAAAAGCGCTGATTCTTGTGCCAACTCGTGAGCTGGCAATGCAAGTGAGTGAAGCAATTAACCAAGTTGGTCAAGTTCTTGAACTCAACGCAGTGTGTTTGTGTGGCGGCGTTGATAAAGAGCAACAACAGCAGGCGCTAGCGACAAATCCTCATATCCTTGTCGCGACGACAGGTCGTTTGGTTGATCTGGCAAACAACGGTTTAGACTTAAGCAATATCCATTACCTAGTGTTGGATGAGGCCGATCGTCTGTTGAATATGGGCTTTTGGCCTGACGTGCAAAATATTGCGGGGCTGATTTCAAACCAGCGTCAAACCGCAATGTTCTCGGCGACGTTTTCAGATGATTTGAAGGGTAAAGCGAAGCTGCTTATGCAGGCACCAAAGCAAGTTGCAGCGCATCAAGAAAACAGCACGAATCAAGACATCGTTGAAACGTTGTACATGGTCAATAAAGGCAGTAAAACCAAGGCATTGATTGAACTGATTCAAAAAAACGCGTGGACTCAGGCGTTAGTCTTTATTGGTGCGAAAGAGAACGCCGATGGCTTAGCGAAGAAGCTAAACAAAGCGGGCATCTCAACCAATGCGCTGCATGGCAATAAGAGTCAAGATGAGCGAGAAGAAGCATTGGCGCAGTTTAAATCTGGGCAAATTCAGGTGTTGATTGCCACCGATCTACTAGCGCGCGGCATTCACATTGAGCAATTGCCTGTAGTGATCAACTTTGAACTGCCAATGCATGCAGAAACTTATGTTCACCGAGTGGGGCGTACCGCTCGCGCTGGCGAGCAAGGTGTGGCGGTGTCATTGGTTTGTCATGGTGAAATGGACGCACTAAACGCGATTCGTCACCTGACTCAACGTGCATTACCAGTGCAAGATCTGGCAGGTTTTCCAGTAACGGATAAGCCATCAACTGGCGAGAGCAAACGCGCGCCACGCGATAAAAAAGCCAACCGTCGAACTCATGCTAAGAAGAGCATTAAGCAGTTTCAAGGTAAGTCGAAACGCCCAGCCCCGAGTGCGAAGTAAAACAAAAAACACGCTCTTGACGGCATAGTCGGTTCAGAGCGTGGCTTAAATTTTACTTTGGGGTGTTAACCCACAGTTGGGCCAACCAAGCGCATTTCCCAATCTTCAACTTCGCCGGTTTCTAGACGGCGCTCGACTAACTTGCCCCAAGACTCGACTAACGGCAGCTCAGACAGCTTAGTGAGTTCTTTTCTATCTAAACAGCCAGTGAAAACCGCACCCATGATGCGAGCCAGTGGCCATTCTGGATAAGGTCTTTCACACAGAATAATCTCGTCACCTGCACCGATATCGCCTTCTTCCAACACTCGGAAATACCAGCCTGTTCGAAGCGTATCTTGCAGTCTTCTCGCCATATCGTGTTGGTCAAAGCGTACGTTAAGTTTCCAACAAGGCATACGACCTTGCGACACTTCCAGTAGTGTTGAGCCGATGCGAATTTTATCTTTCAAGCAAATCGTGGATTCGGTGACGCCTTCGGAGCTGATGTTTTCGCCAAAGCCGCCGGCGGATTGGAAAATTGGTCTTTTGCCTAATTCTTGTTGCCAGATTGGGTAGTGCTCGCTTGGGTAAATATGAAGCGCTTTTTGAATGCCACCGTGAAAGCGCGGATCACCTTGCTCATCACTGGTAAAACCAAGCTCTGTTGCGTGCTGGCGCTCAGGTAGCACTTGTTTGTTGATTGCGCTTTGCGCTCCATGAGCATAAGGGACGGTTTTCCCTGCTAGCACAGCTTTTACGACGCCGATTTTCTTCATATAACCTCCTTATTATTTGATTGAATGAGAGATAAAGTGTTTACCTTCATTCGCGATGCGGAGCATGATAGCCTAGTAAACGTGTGTCGGAGTAGGGATGAAAAGACAACTAACAATGCTAACTCGCCAAATTGATTCGAAGTCAGGCGTCGTCACCTCCAATGAGATGATGGCCGCGAATCCCCATTCTCCTGTTTTAGTGAAAACCATCGACATGCCAAAAGGTCACATTGATTCGCTGCATCAACACACTTGGCATCAAATCATCTTTCCTATCAAAGGGTTATTGCAAACACAAACGGAGCATTATCAGCATTTGGTTCCGCACACCTCTGCGTTATTTGTTCCTGCGGGTGTTCAACACGAGTCGATTGCTCTAAGCAATACGATATTTGTTGGTATTTACCTCAACCCTGAGTTTGGTGCGACGTACAAGCCACAAGTGAGAACCATTGCTTTAACGTCGTTTTTAAATGAGCTTTTACAAGAGATCCGCAGACTGTGTGAAGGTGAGACAAGCCACGAAGAAGTGTTGCATTTGCTGGCGGTGCTGCATGATCAAATTTTGAAGCGCAACGTGCAGACATTTCAGTTATTGCTGCCACAAGACAGACGACTAAAACTGATTTTCGAGCGACTGACTGACGAGCCAGCGTTGAGCTGTTCGCTAAAAGAGTGGGGGGAGAAAATTGGGGCGTCTGAGCGTACTTTATCACGGCTGTTCGCCAAGGAATTCAACACTTCATTTCTACTTTGGCGGCAACAAATCCGGCTAATTTACTCGCTTTCTTTGTTAGATGAATCGTTGCCAATCCAAGCCATTGCAGACCTAGTGGGTTATCAAAATGACTCATCCTACATCAAAGCATTTAAAGCCTATTTTGATATGACGCCACAACAGTTTAGAGTGAACGGCGCATCGCGCAGGTAGAAATACAGAGCTTCGACTTCACTTAATGCTTTTGAGTAGAAGTCGCGAAACTTCCTTTTTGAATTTCAATTACATGGTATGAATAACAATGGCACCAACGATAAATACTCGAGTGAATCAATTCTGTTTTGGTCAACCCAAAACGTCGCTGTCGTTGGAAAAAGAGCCCCTCAAACCGCTTGAACAGGGCAAGGTTCGGGTGAGACTCGAAGCTACAAACATTAACCCAAGTGACTTGCTTTCCATTCATGGTGTTGGGCAATACCGCCGCGTTCACGTACCACCTCGCGTGCCAGGATTTGAAGCGGTTGGGCGTGTGGTGGAAGTCAGTGCAGTTGGTCAAACTGACCTTCAAGTTGGGCAAAAGGTGTTGGTGGCGATGAGTGGTACTTGGCAATACTACATAGATGCCTCGCCTGAGAATCTTTTTCCGCTACCTGAGAGTTTGGAGAACGACTATGCCTGTCAGTTGTACATCAACGCGTTAACCGCGTGGGTGATCACCACTAAAGTAGCTAAGTTGAACAAAAACGATGTGGTGATCATCAATGCAGCAGGGTCAGCGATCGGTAAGATATTTGCCCAGCTCGCCTATTCACTGGGTTTTACACTGATTGCTGTGACCTCAAAGCCAGACGAGTATCCGTACGATACTATTCCAGTCTTGGACGCGAAGAAAGACTTACAAGCGCAGCTGCAAACGCGCCAACTGCCACAACCAACGGTCGCTCTGGACGCGATAGGTGGTGAGGCTGGCACGGATCTCATTCGTACCTTGAAAGAAAACGGCCAATACATTAACTACGGAACATTGTCGTTAACGCCTTATACGCCTGAGTTTTTTGAATCGATGAAGGCCAACAACATCGACTTTAGTACATTCTTTTTGCGGTATTGGGAAGAATCGGTAGGTAAAGGCGGGAGAAAGACGGTGTTCGCTGAAATGTTAGAACATTTTATTAGCAGCGACATAAAGTTAAACGTTGCATATTATCTGCCGTTAGAGGACTTTCAAACAGCGATTGAAATGGTTGAGCGACGCTCGTCAGCAGTGTCAGGAAAAATCATTTTGACGCTGTGAATTACAGTGAGCCTGTTGAGAAAAGGGAGGATAAAATCCTCCCTTTTTTATGGGTTTACTTGTAATGATTGGGCTATTTTAGATGGAAGATTTGCTCTGTTTCGAGCGATGTCATCGCACGTACTTGACGCCAAATGTAATAAAAAATACCGAACATCATCAACATACTTGGGATGGCAATCATTGGGTAACTGTACAGCGTCATTTTCCCTAACTCTTCGTTAAAGGCAGCAGTACCAGAAGGGCTAGTCACAATCCAAGTCGCAAGGAAGTAGTTCATTGCAGATGAGAACGCAAAAGTACTTGCAAACAGGTAGTTAGAAGACATAAGGCAACGTTCGAACGCATCGGTTTTACCATTTTCTTTTAAACGTTGGTTAATCAACGCGAGATTCAACACTGTGTCATTCAGTACTAACTTCTGCATCAGTGGGTAGCGGGTAAACGTTGAACCCAAAACCGCTAAACCGATCAGGCCAGGAATCAGGGCTTCTTTTAGTGCTAACCAGCGTGTATCAAGCTCTAACAAGCCGATGCCACCAGTTAGTAGAACACTGATAAAGCCCAGAGCAGAAATAAAGTTAAATTTCTTGTTACGGACAAGGTCCATACCGCCATAAATGATAGGAAATAGCAAAGCGACAACCAGCGCCATTGCTGTCCCTAGATGCTCATCGCCACTAAACTTCATCAAAATGAAGGAAGGGATAAATACGTTGAAAAGGATTTCAAATAAGGGATTCGGCTTTTTCGCCGTCGTGTTACTCATAATGTTTTACTGACTCTACTCTATGTCGGCTGTTATTGTACTTTGACAAGAAGTGTTCATCTAGTCGCGCTTGATGTAAAGCGTTAAAGCGTCGAGTTGTGTAACGACTTATGAAATAGACCGGAGCATAGCCAGTTAGTTTACATGGTTGACTACTTTTTGTGTCTTAATGACTCTCCTTCTGTGCGATGATCTGATTACGCGCTCTGAATAATCGAGTCGCCACTGTGTTGTGGTTGAGCCTCAAGGCTTGGGCAATTTCATCATGATTCAACCCAGCGACTAAGCTCAAGAGCAACGGTTCTCGGTATTTGGGTTCGAGAATCATCATTTGTTTTTGAAGCCAATCTTGGGCCATGTCGTAGTCACTGCCAGGGTAGGTTTTTGTCTGTATTGCACACTCATCAATGTCGACAAAATCATACTGTTTTCTATCAAAGCGCCGAGCATTCTCACGACGCAAAATAGTAATGAGCCAAGACTTCGCGGCGTTGGGGTCATTTAATTTATCAAAGAATCGCCACGCTTTCAGAAAGGTTTCTTGCGCTAAATCTTGAGCAAGGTGGTGATCTTTGCATAACCAATACGCGAGACGGTAGATCTCTTGGTATCGCTCTTTCGTCAGTGCTTCGTAACGTTTACGTTTTTCCATAGCATTAAGATAAAAAGTTTGGAGAGCACGTTGTGTCTGCCAGATGAACGACAACCCTTTTATCGCTTTTACAGTGATAAAAAGGGTTGTTCGATTAGGAAGATAAATTCGAAGAGTTAACCTTCGAAATATCGAAGGGTGGCTCTGATTACTTTCTTACACGCTTAAAATGGTTGGTTGGAAAAACGTGAGTACTGGATGGCATCTGCGACTTCCTGAGCTTTAGACTCTGAAGTCATAAGGTGAAGTAGCTTAAGAGCAGCTTGATAGCTAACTAGGCTACCGTTCGAAGTGATAACGCCATCATCAATGACAAAATTCTGGTCGACTTGTACTTTGACTGCTGGGTAATCTCTTTGAAAGCCGTTTTCACCTCCGGCCCAAGTTGTTGCTTTTTTGCCGTTTAAAAGGCCAGCTTCGGCTAACAAATACGCGCCAGAGCAATTACTTGCCATCCAATCTGCCGCCTTTGAGGTAGTTTTAATAAAGTGAATGAGATCTTTATTTTCGATTAGTGCATCCATGTCATAGCTGGATGTTAAAACCAGTACGTCGAGTTCCGGCAGATCACCAATCCAAGCATCCACACCAATTTTTAATCCTTCTTCAGTGGTGATGGTTTTCTGATCGGAGACGGAAATGGTGAGCACGTCATAATCGCTAAACCAAGTGAGACGACTTGCGACGCCAAAAACCTCTAAAGGCGCAGTAACATCAGAGGTCAGTACGCCATCGTAAACTAGAATACCAATTCGTTTATCTTCGGCATGTGCTGTTTGAAGCACCCCAAAGAATAGGACTAGTGTTGCTATCAATAGTTGTAGTGCATTCTTCAATCCGTTTTTACCCATGGTCTTTTCCTCGCTAACAGAGCATCAAGTTATTGAGGTTCATTATATTTAGGCTAATTAGTGATTGAAGAGCCACTTGGTCTTTACTAAAGTGAATAAAATTCATGAATAGAGTTCATTGGTTATATGGATAAGATACGGTCCCTACGATTTTTTATTGCCACTTTAGATGGCGGTAGTTTTGCTGCGGCTGCCAAAGTGTATGGCACTGACCCTTCGACCGTGAGCAAAGCCATACATCGTCTCGAAAGCGATTTGGGTATACAGCTTTTTCAACGTTCTACGCGACAGAGCCGCCTGACAGAAGCTGGTCGTCGGTACGCAAATACTGCTAGGTTTGTACTGGAAGAGCTGGCGGCATGTGAGGATTCATTAAAAAGTCACAATGATGCACTTTCAGGGCAGCTTAAGATTAATGTGCCTGTCTCGTACGGTCGCCTCTATATTCGTCCTTTGTTAAAAGAGTTTTGCCGCCGCTACCCTAACATCACTATCGATATTCATTACGATGACGCCTACGTTGATATTATTGAGCAAGGTATTGATGTGTCGATTCGCTCTGGTGTCGCTCACGATAGTCAATTGATTGTGCGTCAGCTCAGCCCTATCGATTTTATCATTTGTGCCAGTCAGGATTACTTAGCGCGCCATGGTGTTCCGAGTAGCCCGGATGTATTCAATGACCATTCTTGGGTTCGTTTTCGTTTTAAACAAACGGGGAAACTGTTGCCGATTCGGATGCCAGAACCAGACGGTGCGAGTGAATATGACCCCGAAAGAAACTATATTGTAAATGACGGTGAATCCATGGCAGAGCTTTGCGCAGAAGGCTTAGGATTAACTCAGATTCCTCATTTTATCGCGAGAGACTGGCTTAAAGCGGGGCGTTTAGTGCCGATATTTCCGAGCATGCGCCAAGCAGGAAATGGCGTGTATCTTCTCTATGCCAACCGGGAATATGTGCCTGCACGAGTTAGGGTGTTCATCGATTTTATCACTCAAGCAATACAGGATATGGATGAAACGCCATTCCATACTTGGGCTGAAACGTTGCCGATTTATCGACCGAACCAAGGTGATTGAAAACTTCATGTGAGTCTTTGGTTAAAAACCCCTAAGCTATATGGTGCTTTTATTGGTTTTTGTTAGTTTATTGGGCGTTATTATCGAAAAGCGCAGTTTGCTCTTCGTCACTCATAAAGGAAAGACAATGCCAACTAAGATCTTAGTGCCTGCTTTGGCCCTACTTCTCAGCGCATGTGGCGGCGATGGGGAGTCGTCAGCCCCAGCAGAAAGCGGCTCACAAAACACAGGTTCCACATCGTCACAAGGCACATTTGCCGAGCAGATGCTTGCAGCGGTCAACAGCGCCCGCTCTACTACACAACAGTGTGGCGCAACCACCATGCCACCTGTTGGGGCCCTGACTTGGAGCTACGATTTGGAAAGCGCCGCTTATCGACATTCAAGCGATATGGCGAACAGCGATTTCATGAGCCACACAGGCTCTGATGGCAGCAAAATGTCAGATCGAGTTAACGCAACGGGTTATGCTTGGAGCGCCATTGGTGAGAATGTCGCCGTAGGGCAAAGCAGCATTAACGCCGTCATTAATGCTTGGTTATCGAGTGAAGGTCACTGCCTTAATATCATGAGTGCGGATTTTGATCAGATGGGCGCGTCGCTTGTCGAAAATCACTCTGCACGCTACGGATATTACTGGACTCAGGTTTTTGCCAAACAGCGCTAATGCGATAAAGAAGCCTGATAGATAAAATAAAACGCCAGCAGTCACTATCTGCTGGCGTTTTATTATTTACATCTCTTTTAGCTTGTCAGGTTACGAAGTTTTGGGTCATCCGCCAGGTATTCAACAAATTCAATCTCAAAACCGGCAGGGTCAACAAAATACACATTTTTGCGGTATGGTTCATCAGCACCAGGTTGGGCAATCGGATAACCTGCATCGGTTAGTCTTTTGATGATTGCATCGACGTTGTTGGTCACATAAGCAAAATGCGCTAGCCCAACTTGGTGCCCGCTCAACTCGCGGTTTTCTCCTTCGCCATGGTCACTCATGGCTATGTATTGATACTCGTCGCCAAAATGTAGCCAGTTTCTTGGTTTGCCACTCCATTCGCCTTTACCTTCATCACGCACGTACCAATGTGGAAATGCAGTTTGGTAAAACTTCAGCATTTCAGGGATATCTTTCACGACTAAGTTAATATGTTCTAGTTGGATCATGATGTGCTCCTTTTTGTCATTTTCTAGCCAACGATGAATATGCTAAAACCTCAAGTTAAGTTTAGGTAAAGGGCTTTTTTGATTTTATTTGTAGACGCCATGTATAAAGGTCAGGCCGCTGACACTGAAGAGTTGGCTCACACAGAAATCATTGAAACCTTGTGCAAGATTGGAAAGATGTTACATGATGGGGACTTCCAGTTAACCGTTTGATTTAAGTAAGCAAAAGATGAAGGTTTTTACACTTAATCATGATGTTGAGAATTTCCCTTTGTTACAAGAAACTCAACTAGAGATTTCTATACAATACTCGGATGGCGATTTGCGGGAGTTATATGGTGAGCGTGTCGCTGATACTTGGATGATTATTGATTTGGAGTGGGTGAGTGATAACCACATGCTTACAACAAAACCTGATTTTGCAATCTGGCGTGCAGGCGAGTTTGCTTGTTCTGAGTCCGCATATAATCAAATAAACGAAGCTCTTGATTCCAGTTGTGAGTTTTTGCCATTACGCGTCGCTGGCGAGCGTTGGTATGCCATAAACATACTCAAAACTTGCGATGCCATTGATAAGGATCGCACTGTGTTAAATGTAAGAGCTAATGGTAAGCCAAGTCGTGTAAAGCGGTTTAAAAAATTAGTGTTGAGTAGTAAATCAATCAAATCCGGAGGCTTGTTCAGGATTGAAAATAACGGAAGCGGTGTTTACTGCAATGATGAATTAGGTGGTTTGTATGAAATTTACCATCGTTGTCAGCTAAAAGGTCTGATATTTGAAGCAGTAGAAACGAGTTAAAGCCCGCAATGTTTCACCCTAAGTGTATTTCGGCAGCTTTATTTTACTCTGTTATTTCTAGTAATAATTTGTTTCCCCCCCCCCCAAAAAAAAACCAAAAAAGCCAGCAGTTAATACCTGCTGGCAAAGTCTTTGGGCTTCTAGGTTTTTTGATTTTATTTCTTGTTACTCATCGCTGTCACGGTGCCCCGATTGGTTTTCCGGGGAAGAAAACACAGCACCGTGCGCTTTGTGTTCAAGAAATTGGAGATTAACCTTGCTTACGGATTAGGTAGTCAAATGCGCCCAAGCTTGCTTTTGCACCTTCACCCATTGCAATGATGATCTGTTTGTAAGGAACGGTTGTTGCGTCACCCGCTGCGAACACACCTTCTAGGCTAGTATCGCCACGGCTACCGACTTCAATTTCGCCGCGCTCGGATAGCGCTACTTCTGAATCTTTTAGCCATTCTGTGTTTGGCACTAGACCGATTTGAACAAAGATACCTGACAGTTCAATCTCTTTGATTTCATCTGTGTTGCGGTCTTTGTACTTCAAGCTTGTTACGCGAGTACCGTCACCCACTACTTCAGTAGTTTGCGCCATGGTGATGATGTCTACGTTTAGTAGTGAGTTCGCTTTGTCGATAAGCACTTGGTCTGCGCGAAGTACGTCTGCGAATTCAAGAACTGTTACGTGTTCTACGATACCAGCAAGGTCGATAGCGGCTTCGATGCCTGAGTTACCACCCCCGATAACCGCAGTTTTCTTGCCTTTGAACAGTGGGCCGTCACAGTGTGGGCAGTACGCGACGCCTTTGTTGCGGTACTCTTGCTCACCCGGAACGTTCATTTCACGCCAGCGTGCACCAGGGCTAAGGATTACACTCTTACTCTTCAGCGTTGCGCCGCTTTCAAGTTGGATGTGAATCAAACCATCTTCTGTGTGTGCTGCGCCCATTAGCTTCTCAGCTTGTTGCTCAGTCACAACGTCTACGTCGTATTCTTTTAGGTGTTCTGCTAGGTCAGTCGCCAGTTTTGGACCTTCAGTGCGTTTTACCGAAATGAAGTTCTCAATTGCCATGGTGTCCATCACCTGACCACCAAAGCGTTTAGCAACCACACCAGTGCGAATACCTTTACGAGCAGCGTATAGAGCAGCTGCGCTACCGCCAGGACCACCGCCGACAACAAGTACGTCGTATGGGTCTTTTTCGCTCAGTGCTTTTGCGGCTTTCTCGCTCGCGCCGTCATCCACTTTGTTTAGGATTTCAGTCAGAGACATACGACCTTGACCGAATAGCTCACCGTTCACGAATACACTTGGTACGGCCATGATGTCGCGTTGTTTTACTTCATCTTGGAATAAGCCACCGTCGATCATGGTTGCTTTTACTTTCGGGTTGATCGCCGCCATCATGTTGAACGCTTGAACCACGTCCGGACAGTTTTGACACGACAGTGAAATGAAGATTTCTACGTCTAGATCTTTGTCTAGTGCTGCGATTTGCTCAATCACTTCTGGTTCTAGTTTGATTGGGTGACCGCCCGAATGAAGCAGTGCCAATACTAGAGAGGTAAATTCGTGACCCATTGGCAAGCCTGCAAAGCGTAGTGCTGTGCCTTTTGCTGGGTTAGTTACCGCCATCACTGGTTTACGTGCGCTTGCGTTGTCGTCACGTTCAACAGTGATTAGGCCGCTCATCTCTGCGATTTGGTTCGCTAGAGACAAAATGTCATTCGATGCTTTGCTTTCATCTAGACTAACCACTAAACGAACTTCTTCTTTTACATTAGCCAGATATTGTTTGAGTTGTTGTTGGATCGCTTGGTCTAACATAGTTGTTACTACCTTAATTAAAACTAAAAAGTGGTTACTGTAGATAAAACCTGAGGGGGAGAGAGCAAATCAGGCAGAAGGTCGTCAAGGTATCTAACCTGAAGTGCTCTCTAATTCAGTTCTAATCAGAAAAAGGAAATCGGGAACTGATTAGAACTTAAATTTCAGTGGCTTAGATTTTGCCAACTAGGTCTAGTGATGGAGCTAGTGTCTCTTCACCTTCTTTCCATTTAGCTGGGCAAACTTCGCCTGGGTGTGCTGCTACGTATTGAGCTGCTTTCACTTTGCGTAGTAGGTCTTCTGCGTCACGACCGATACCTTCAGCAGTGATTTCCATTGCTTGGATAGTACCTTCTGGGTCGATTAGGAACGTAGCGCGGTCTGCAAGACCTTGACCTTCACGCATCACACCGAAGTTGTTTGTGATGTTGCCTGTTTGGTCGCCAAGCATGTAGTACTGAATCTTACCGATTGTGTCTGAGCTGTCGTGCCATGCTTTGTGAGTGAAGTGTGTGTCAGTTGATACTGAGTAAACTTCTACGCCACGTTTTTGTAGCTCTTCGTAGTGGTCTGCTAGGTCGCCCAGTTCTGTTGGACATACAAACGTAAAGTCTGCTGGGTAGAAGAAGAATACTGCCCATTTACCTAGAACGTCTTGTTCTGTTACTTCAACGAATTCGCCGTTTTTGTACGCTGTAGCTGCAAATGGTTTGATTTGAGTATTAATCATAATTTACTTTCCTTTGAATGTTTTAAGCTGAGCTGTTGTTGCTTTCGGAAAGTATATTCTCATCGGAGTGTGTTTAAGGAAAATCGCTTGTAACTATCCTATTGATAGCCATTTCCTATTTCACTTGATAGGGAAATCCGATGTAAGTGAGTTTGCTTTGATAGGTTTTATTGAAGATGAACGCAGATTAGCAATAGAGAATACCGATGATTACTTTGAGTAGATCTTCTCGCTAAGATCGAAAGAGCCTGCATCTCGGCAGGCTCTTTCTAATAGGAAGTGGTGAAGCGGATGCTTCTATCTTGTTAGCTCAGATTGTCGAGCACTTTGCCACACAACTTCTTCAGCATGATCATTTCATCTAGCTCTAAGGTGATTTTACACATCATGGCGTTTGGCACTGACTTGGCTTGTTCTTTAAGGTCACGACCTTGTTCTGTTAGGTTGAGTACGCGAACGCGTTCATCGGTTTCACGGCGCCCACGCTCTACATAACCTTTTGCTTCTAAGCGTTTAAGTAGCGGCGTGAGTGTGCCTGAGTCCAAATGCAGTTGAGACCCCAATTCTTTTACGCTGGCACCGTCTTTTTCCCACAGCACCATCATCACTAAGTACTGCGAATAAGTCAGATCAAGCTCGTCCAGCAACGGGCGGTAAGCTCGGATCACTGCATTTGCTGCGCTGTAGAGCGGGAAGCAAACTTGGTTTTCGAGTAAGAGTTTATCGTCGTCGGTCATGGTGTTGTCGGTGTAACACTGGCTCATTGGTGTTGCCTACCTGCTTACAGAGAAAGAGAGTTATAAAATAAATTGTGCACAATATAGTTGCAAACTATCTTCACTTCGATATAAGATTGTAAGCAATTAAATTGTGCGCAACTTAAATTAAGAAGGACACTCGCATGACTACTCTATACAAAACTCAAGCTACCGCTTTGGCTGGTCGTAATGGTCAAGTAAAAACTGATGACGGTCTTCTCGACCTAGAGCTGTCATACCCGAAGGAAATGGGCGGCACAGGCGCAGCAACTAACCCAGAACAGCTTTTTGCAGCGGGCTATTCAGCATGTTTTTCTAACGCGATTCTGCACGTAGCGCGTGAAGGTAAAGTAGACCTGAAAAGTGCACCCGTAACAGCGCAAGTGGGCATCGGTCCTAACGATAACGGCGGCTTTGCACTGACAGTGAGCCTAGCGGTAGAGCTAGATATGCCACAAGAACAAGCATTAGAGCTAACGCGCATCGCACACCAAGTTTGCCCATATTCAAACGCAGTTCGTGGCAACATTGATGTCGCAGTAACGGTAAACGGCGAAGCAATTTAAGCGGTTCTTATCACTGCACAAAGACAAGAAAGCCTGCAAGTACGCAGGCTTTTTTGATTGGTATGAGTCGAGAATACTTAACGCGACTCTAGCGGGTAAGAGCGGTAGCTCCACATGCCGTATGTACGCAGTGCATCGCGGTAGATACCAAGCAGTTCGCTATCGCTGGCTTTGGCTAAGTCTTTAAGTGGCTTGTCTGGGTAGCTCACAGTGTCGAAAGTGATGCCTTGTGGGCCAGTTTGCCAGCTTGCGATTTCAAACAAGGTTTGACCACGACGTACGTGGCTCGCTGAGCTGATGATGGTCGCGTGCTTGATGTTATGACGTGCCAATGCGTAGCTGCTGAATAGGGCGTTACCTACCGTGCTGGTGGCGTAGTTTTCTTCAATGATGCGATCTTTGCTGATGCCTTTTTCAATCAGCCAATCCGCCATTAACTTGCCTTCGGTTTTGTGGTTCTTCGGTACACCACCCGTCAATACGATCAACGCGTCTGGGTTTGCTTTTGCCATGGCTAGCGTGGTTTCCAAACGCTCAACCAAGATTTGATGCATTGAACCATCTGGGTTCAGTGCGTATCCCAATGTGACGATTGCGCCTTTGTCATCCAGTTTGCCTTTATCGGCTTTCTCTTTTAGTGGCGTTGCAAGTACGCGGTCTACGGTGTCGAAGATGCGTTGGATATCTGCCGCTTTACCTGCATTGAGTTTAGTGAGCGTCGCCATGTGTTTTGCTGATTCCGCTTGGTTGCCCTCAAAGCGTTGCCATACCGCTAAGTAAGCGTGCAAATCCACATCGTCTGGCGCGACAGAAAGAGCTTGTTCAAACAGTTCAATCGCGCGGTCTGCATTCTTGTTGTAGATCTGCGCGTTTGCCGCAGAAATCAGTAGGTCAGTGCGGTACGGCTCAAGTTTGTAGGCTTCTAGTAAGCGGTCGGTAACAATCTCCATGTTGCTCGGCATTTTGGCGGTAAAACCTGCATGCGA
This sequence comes from Vibrio sp. Vb1554, assembly GCF_033344235.1. NCBI lineage: Bacteria > Pseudomonadati > Pseudomonadota > Gammaproteobacteria > Vibrionales > Vibrionaceae > Vibrio > Vibrio sp. Vb1554. Next base: position 23,453 of record NZ_JAWPOJ010000003.1, read on the forward strand.
GATACGCGCAGGGGATTTGAATGCTTGTAACGCGTCATTCAGCAGTTGGTCGACAACCTGACGTTTGGTGACGATCTGTGAGTAGTCGGCGGAAGATTGGACGGCAGCATCGTTAGCCGCGATAGAGTATGGGGCAGCAGTCAGCGCAATTACGCTACCAAGAGCAATGGCAAGTAAGTTCTTCTTCATGGAATGTCCTAGAGGTGCTGTAGTACCTAGTTTTTATTGTGCCTAGCGTTGTAGGTCGAACGGGGTCGATGGAATTTTTTCAGTCTAGGTTCGCTTCATGAATAATCTGTGAAATGAATCCCAACTCAGCCGAGCGAATGAGCGCGCGTGGTCAAAACGCGAAGTAGGATCACGAAAATATTGAGGTATTCGTCGTGTTCTAAGTAATTGGATTAAAAGATAAACAGCGTTTGGAAGAACGGATTTAAGCAACCAGAGTAAGAAATGACAAAGCCTGCAACGATGCAGGCTTTTGGTTTATTTGATGGCAGTGCAGAAGCTAACGTCTGCATGATGCGTTTGTGGGTCGAAGCTGTGGTAAAGCTCAAAGCAAGGGCGGTCGTCGTTCTCAATACCGGATTCAATCACTTTGCTCATGACATCATCCCATGCTTTTGAGTATTGACTCGGGTCAGTAATGTGCTGGCGCATCACTGCATACTGACCTCCAGGAAAGTCTTGCAGCTCAATGCCTTTCGGAACTTCGGTGTCTTCTGGCACCATCAAGCAGATATCAGTGCGACACTTCTCGTCTGGCGTGATTTCAGGATTGTCATGGTAGATGAAGATGCAGGTATTGCCCGCCAAACCTTTCATTCCTGCCCATTGATACAGGCGACCTGACGGCTCTTCATAGCCTTGGCCGTAAGGGCCGTTTACACGAATGTAAGCCAGTTTTGCTTTTTCAAAGTTTTGCGTTTCCATTGTCATGCTCCATTTGGTGAGTTCAGAGCCAGTATATGAATCGCTTGGTGTTACTTCGTTTCCATTCTTGCGCAACGTGTGTCCAATCTTGCTGTTTCGTGCTAATTCAGAAAACTGCTGGTAGTTCTCACAGTCACGAAAGGCCGTAGGTGTAACGCCATAATGTTGTTTGAAGGCTTTGGCTAAGCTCTGTGAACTAGAAAATCCGTACTCTAGGGCAATGTTCAATACCGGTTGCTTGGATTTGAACAAGTCATCGGCGGCGGCTTCTAGACGTAAACGTCGAATGAAGTCGGCCAGTGTTTCGCCTTGCACGGCTTTGAAGGTGCGATGAAAGTGATAAGGGGAAAGGTTCGCCAGCGCGGCCACTTCTGGCAGGTTGAGTGGCTCATTAAAGTGTTGTTCTAAATAACGAATCACAGGAACCAGTCGTTGGTGGTAGTCGACGCGCATCGTGGTATTTCCTTGTTCTTTTCAGCTTGTATTCTCTGCTCAAAGCCTACCGCAATCCAACAAGCTTGCAAGGGATCAGGGTGAGAAATGCGTGGCGAGATGCGCGTCAATCAGTCACACTCAACGAGCAGATGTTTAAGCAAATACGTTGCGCTCATTATCTTTACTAACCACTAGGACAATCATGATAGCTTGGAAACAGTCTCTGTCAGAGTACGAATGGCTCATTCATCAAGTTTGGTACTTGGAAGTGCCAGAGGGTGAAGTCATTGACCCCAAGCCGCACCTTATCCCAAACCCGCGTGCTCATTTACTCTTTACGCCACCAGAGCAAGGCTACAGCTACGACACGGGACACACAAAGCTTGCTGGCAAAGGCTGCCACTTGTTAATGGCTAACGAACATTTACTGTTGTTGGAAGATACGGCTCCCATCAAGCGTATTGGTATCACCTTTCGCCCAGAGGGTTTTTATGCCATTGAATCACGGTTTAGTGATGCATCCCAAGTAGCTGCAATTAACCAATGCGAATGGTTTGATTGGCTTAACGCGGCGTTTGATGTGCGCTTTCAACAAGGGTTATGGCAGCTAGAGTTGCAAGATTCACCGCAATGTTTGCTGGAATATATCAAGCGACATTTAGATGCGTTAGATATCGAACCTTGCCGTACCAAACCGTTTTTGGCATCGAAAAAAGCGGTATCCGTGATGGACGCTCAAGCGCTACGTTCACCTGAGTTAGCGATGGATATTGATGAGATAGCCAAACAGTGCGCCTGTTCTCGCAGAACGCTTGAGCGCAGTTTCAAACAAGTGGTGGGGTTGAGCGTTAAGCAGTATCAACAAATGGCGCGTCTGGAGCAGATGATTTTGACTCTCTACAAGCAACAAGAAGCGATTGATTGGGCGAGTTTCTCACAACAATTTGGTTTCAGTGACCAATCGCATTTGATTCGTACCCTCAAACAGCAGCTAAGAAAAACGCCAAGCAAATACTTGAAAAAGCGCGACTTAACCATCGATATCTATGGCGATTTTGAGTCGTAATACATTGCTAATCAGCCCGAAAGTTGTCGCAAAAATCCAATTTTTCTCTTATCCGCTGGGCTACTATCTTCAGCAGATAACGAGGTAACACATGTCATATCAAAAACTAAAACAAGGCGAAGCCATCCCATTTAATGAATCGTTGACTATCCAACTGATTCAAGGCTCTGATTTACAAGATATTATCGAGATGTTGAACGACGATAAGGTCAATCAGTATCTGTTCTTCGCACCTGCTGACAACAGCCTATATGAGGGTTTCTTTGGCCCTATTATTGAAAATACGGCACAAGCGATCAAAGAAGGTGTTTGGCCAGACAGTCCAACGTTCGTGATTCGTGGCCAACAAGGTCAGTACATGGGAATGTGTGCAGTGACCGCAGTGATGTTCTTAACTGGCAACTACGAAGTAGGTTATCAATTACCAACTTGTGCATGGGGTAAAGGCGTTGCGACTCGCGCTTGCCAAATGATGACCGAGATTGGATTTACTGAGCTAAACGCTCATAAAGTCAGTGCCGATTGCTACGCTTCTAATGTTGGCTCTTACAAGACGTTAGAGAAAAATGGTTTTACTCAAGAAGGCCGTCAGAAAGACTACTACAAACTAGAGCAAGGTTTTGACGACAAGCTCTACTACGGTATGACCGCAGAACAATTCGCGTCTTTAAATCGCTAATAATTAGCTAACAAAAAAGGCTGTTAACCCACATGTTCGGGGTAACGGCCTTTTCTATATTCAGCGCTAAATGGCTAAGACTTAGTTGCCTTGGTTTTGGCTTTGAAGCTTCTCTTTTGCTTCTTCAACCTTTGAGAAATCCAATCCCAACTCGTCTACGGCTTCTTTAATTAGCGCAGGGTTTTGCATCACTTGCGCCATCAGCATTTGTAGCTTGTCTTGTGGCAAACCTAGTTGGCTGATTGTTGCCATTGCCGCTAGAGGGTTTTGCGTCAGAGTCTGAAAAATCTCGTTGATTTGCTCATCGCTGATGTTGTTCTCTTTTAGCAGCGCAATAATCGGGTTCATCGCATTTCCTTTTAATCATTCATTGGATGACACTGAGGTGCAGTGTATCACTCGGTTACCTGTGTTTGTACTAGCTGAATAATTGGGGTAATCATTCAACTTTTCAATACCCCGTTAGTTCCATATAACCAGTCCCAGAATGAGAGCCCTTAATTCGCACTGGACCTTCCCAGTAAGGCACCGAAAGTGGCATTTTCGCGCTCGGGTTGAGTGCCGAAACCGTAAGCTCGATTTGCTGGTTAGGAATCGACACTTGCCACTGGGTTGGATACTTTCGCCCTTGGATTTCTGTTTGCTTGGTCGCCTTTAACTGAATGTCTTTTTGTGGGATAGCGATACCAGAGCCATCTTGCTGCATCAGCCTTGCGCTGGAGTAACCGGCTGCTCCGGTTTTAGAATCCCGCAATTGGAACACCACCAAACTGGTCTCGTCACTCAACCTTAAGGCAAACCAGTCCCAGCCTTGTTGTGAGTCGAGTAAGAATTGCGAGCTCCACTCTCGATCTATCCAACCTTTGCCGGATACTTGATGGGTTTCTCCGTCGATAGTGACCTCACCGGAGACTTCAATAAACGGTTGGCTGTAATAATACGAAGCCACCTGACCATCGGCACTTTTGGTGCTGTACCCTTGCTCGCCTTGCTTTTGATAAGGTGCGCTGCTGGTAAGGGTCAGCGCATAGCCAAACTGTTCGGAGTTCGCCTTCAATGTGGCAGGGAAGAGGTCGTTGGTTGAAGAGGTCCACTGCCAATCATCGAGATAAACTCGAAATGGTGAAGTGTCGACGCCAGCGAGGGATGTTTGATCGCGCGACCATTTTTCATCGGCGTAGTGTTTGTCCGCGGTCGTGACTGCGCTGTGCGCCATGTAGATTTGTTGAGCTTGCCACTCGGTTTTCTTCACGTCATCTTCGTCCGTTGGCGGCGCAGCAGCAAAGCGAAATTGTGTCCATTGAACGCCAAGTGGGTTGCCATCTTCATCAATTACGTTAGCGGTTAAGTACCACCATTCATGACGAAAGTTTGGGTGCGCTTGATGGTCTGCTGGGAAGGTGAGTTCAATCCCTTTTTCTACGGGAGTGAATAGGTTGCTCTCGCTTTGCGTATCTCCGCTTCCCAGCAACGTGCCCATATTTTTTTGTTGGGGGTCTTCACAACCGAACAGGAATAAGCTGCTTATAAGTAGAGTAAGTTTGCTTGCCAATCGAACCATCACAACACCTCGCTTTGCAAACTGGACACGACAGGCTTGCTGACCAATCGCCACAGTGGAATCAAGGTTGCGATCACTGCCACCAAGATGGTGATTGCCGCAATGCTCAGCGCATCACTCCAATTCCACAGATAATTTAAGCTCCAACCAAAAGCGCGTAGGGTGACGATGTCTGTCAGCACATAACCCACCATGGCTCCGAGGGGCAGGGCGATAACCAGAGTAAAACTGACCAAAGCAACGATCTGTCCGACCACCATGGTCATTAATTTGCGACGACTAACACCAAGTGCGTACAGCCTTGCAATGGCGGCTTTGCGCGCGTCGAGCAACATAAAACAAGCACTGAACAAGCCAATCACCGCGACCATCAACGTCACGCCGTTGAGCGCACGCGTAATGGCGAAGGTCTGCGAGAATATATCCAACGCGATGGATTTGATTTGCGCCTGATCGTAGAGCTGACTTGGATGCAGATTCAATTGCTCGCGCAGTTGCTCGTAGACGATTTGTGGGTCACCCGAGACTTTAATGCCGAGGCTTGTTGGCAGGTCGGTAAACCCGCTCTCTTGCCATAACTTTGGTGCTAATAAGACTTCACCGTTGGGTGAGCCGTAATCATGGAATACCGCGCCCACAAGTAGGTTCTTATTTGGAACGGCATCAAGCGTGAGCTCGCTACCCAGTGATAAACCCAGTTTGACCGCGGTTGGCTCACTGATAGCGACTAACTCACCTTGGTAAAAGCGCGGCCAGAAGTTCTCCAAATGCGATTTGAACACCATGGTTTGCTCTAAGGTGTCTTTGTCTTTGGTGCCAAGCAAAATCGGTAAGCCTTGCAGATTATCGTCGACGTAGTATTGCTTGTAGACGGTCTCAACCTTGTCGAACTGCCCTAATGTTCGCTCTACATCAGCGATTTCTCCTTGGGCAGGGCTGACGTAAATGTCGGCGTGTAGCCTTTGTTCTAACCACTGTTTTAGGGTGGATTCAAAGCTGCCAACTAGCGTGTTCATCCCCATATTGGCAGTAACGGCGAGTAGCAGCGCCATCATGGCGAGAGAAAGCGGAGAAATCAGCTCGCGCAGCTCAGCAAACAGATACTGCATCAAACCGGAATTGGTGCGCTTTTCACACCAATTGGCTAACACGCTGAGTGTTTTGGGTAGGTACAAAGGAATCGACACCACAAGCACGCCGAGCCACGCCATGGTGAAGCGGTGATGCTCACTCAGCCATAACCCTGCGAGTGCGAGAGTCGTCAACGCAGCACCTATCACGAACAATTGGTTTTCGTTAGAAGCTTCAGGTGCTTGATAAAATCCGCCATGAGAGGAGAGCGGCTGGCGCACTCGCTGTTTAAAGTGCTGCCAACACGCCAACAGGGTGGCGGCTAACGTGAGCAGCAGGGCTTGCGCCCACCATTGCCACTGCCAAGTGCCGGGCAGCAGTGTCGCGCCATAAAGTTGTTCTAATGTCAGCGCCACGGTCGGGTGCAACCAATGGCTAAGCTGCATGCCCAAGACAAAACCGAGGGAAGCACCGATGGTAACGAGAATAGTGAGTTCAACTAACAGCGCAGAGAACACAATGCTCGGCGCAACACCCGCTTGTTGAATTTGCACTAACAGCCGATTGCGTTTCAGCAAGCTGTACTTTACGCCGTTGTAAGCGATGAACAGCCCGACTAAAAACGCGAGTAAGCTCATTGCGGTGAGGTTGAGGTGAAAGCTGTCGGTCAGCGAACCAAGGTCTGTACTTTGGTTATTGGAAATCCATTGCCCTTGATCGCTAATCAGCTTCTGCCAATTTGCCTGCGTGTCTTTATCCCCTTTATCACCCGAATGGAAAACTGCAATGTAACTGAGCTGCCCTTGTTTATTGAGCAGTTGCTGGGCAAAGCCAATGTCCATCAACATTCGGCTACCTAACTGCCATTCGTCTGGTAGCACCACCACTTGGGTTGGAATGTCATCCAGAGTTAGGGTTTCTACTTCCCCTAAGTTTTGATGTTGAGATTGGCTCATCATCACGATCGGCTTACCGGCCAAAAGCTCAGGTAAAGGTAAAGCACTGTCGAACAAAGACACGTTTTGTTGGTTTTCTGACGAATAGCGCGAACGTGAGGAAATTGCGGCAATCAACTCACTACCTTGCACTGACCAGCGACGCCCTTGTTCGTCTCTCACTCGCCCTTCGATTACAGGTAGTGCTGCACTGAGCCCGTTTTGTCTAAGGGTGAAATAAAGAGACTCGGGCAGATAGTTTTGCCCTGCTGGTGGAATAATTAAGTTCTGAGCTTGTGCGCTAAGCTGCTCGGTAGATTCCGCATAACTTCGTTTGGCATTGAGGTTGATGGCTTGCACCGCAACGAATAAGGTCACAGCCAACACGATACCGATCAGAATCGCGGCGGCTTGCAGTGGCGCCTGCCGATAGTGCGCTGCAAACAGATTCAGGGCGAGTCGAGTATGAGTGAATCTGTTGTTTGATGGCTTAGTTTGCTTCATGGTGAAGCTCATGTTTGTTTACTTGATGGCTGTTCTGTAGCTGACTGTTATCCAATCGCAGCCGTGTTTTCATAAACTCAGCGCATTCAGGGCTGTGGGTGACTAACAGCACTGCCGTATTGCCTTGGGTGGTGATTTCACTGAGTAGCTTCATCACTTCTAACCCCGCTTTTTGGTCGAGGTTACCTGTGGGTTCATCAGCAAGTAGCAGTTTAGGTTTGTGTGCTAAGGCGCGCGCAATAGCGACTCGTTGTTGTTGACCACCGGAAAGGGCAGAAACATGTCTATCGAGCAGTTGGCTGATGCTCAGAGTCTCGACCAAATAATCGCACCAGTCGTTCCATTTCTGTTGATTCAAATGCAGAGGGAAGGCGATGTTTTGCTGCACGTTGAGTGGCGTTAATAGGTTGAATTGCTGGAAGATAACACCGAGTTTTTGGTGTCGAAATCGGCTCCATTGTGGGTCTTTCCAAGCCGCTGTGTTATCACCATCTAACCACAACTCGCCGTCGGAAAGTGGCTCAAAGCCAGCGATGACATTGAGTAAAGTACTTTTGCCGCTGCCACTTGCGCCTGTCAGCGCAACACTCGCTCCTGTGTTCAACGTGAAGTCGACGCCTTCCAACACGCGATGTGTCTCTTTACCATCAACAAAGCTTTTGCTGGCGTGTTTGAGTGTGACAAGTGGGCTTTCCATTTCCTCTCCCTGTATTAAAAAGGTGTCGTTTCTTTTGGCAATCGCTATTGCAGTTCGTTCTTTAGAAACTTTAGACAACAATCAGATAAAAACAGCGATTTACATCGATTTCTTAATAACTTGTACTGAAAAGAAGAGGGAAGAGATTAAATGAGGAAGGGATATGACAGGCATTAAAAAAGCCCGAGTCAAACTCGAGCTTTCAAATACATTCAGCGTGGTCAGCTTACACGTAGTACGCTTCAACTTCGCCTTTAAGCTTGATTAGCATTGGGTTACCGAAACGGTCTTTTGCTTTAGGAGAAGCAATTTTTACCCAACCTTCGCTGATGCAGTATTCTTCTACGTCAGTACGCTCTTGGCCGTTGATACGAATACCGATTTGGTGCTCGAAGCATTCTTTGATGAAGAATGGGCTACGTGGGTTACCCGCTAGGCGATCTGGTAGAGCTGGTTTAGCTGTGTCTGTCATTTTGTGTGACCTAAATTCCGTAAAAAGTGCGCTATTGTAGTCAGTGCACTGTGTGTGTTCAAGATATGTTGAGAGTCGATGCGTTGTTTAACTTTCAAGTAACTCCTACAACCCCTTCAAATACTGCGCGTTGGCTGTTGGTTGAATCATGGCATTCAGCGTTTGGACGGCTTGTTCACTGTGATCTTCAAGTAGAGCTAAGAACGCGTCAATCAACTCAGGTTTGCTTGCTGAGACTTTCGTTTCGGTCTGGATATCACGCAGATCGATCAACACATCGGTAAACAACTGCGGCAGATCGTGCAGCACTTGCAGGTTTAAGACGTTGTGCTCGCTGTAGATTGAATTGTGGCTGCCTTTCTGTTTTTGCACCACGTAAGGATTGTCTTTTAAGTTGATGATAGACGTGCGTTTATCACAGCGTTTCAAACAACCTTTGTTGACCTTCACCTTACGGCATCCTTCGGTTTGTTGGAACAAACATTGGCGGCTCGTGAGTAGGGTATTTGGATGATAAATGCTGTAGAAGCTGCGCATGTTTTTCGGACGCTTGATATGGCGCATCTGCTTCATATTCAGCTCGTTAGAAACAAACGCGCCACTTGCCGCGAACTCGTCTTGAAGGCATTTAAACGCGTATGAGTTCACCGTGTTCATTTGTGGGCCTGCCACCCAGCCTAAGCCGAGCTCTTTTGCGATCATGCTGACGCCTGAGTTGTTGGTGATCGACAACTCAGGTTGGATGGTTTCCAAAAATACGCGCGCGGCTTGGTAGTCTTCGCCAATCAAAATGGCAGGGAACCAAGGTTTGAGCATTGGGTTGGCTTGGAACAATTCAATCATCGCGCTCAGTTCACCAGACAATCCCATTGGCAATTGATAGTAAACATCAATGTCGTGGTATTCGCACAGCATGGCTTCTTGTGCTGACGAGATCAGAACCGATAGTTTTGGCGCTCCTTGGCGAGGTTCTGGTTGAGGTAACGCTGGCAGAGTTGGCACATCAATCGACCCTTTCAAGCTGCTGCCGGATACTTGTGTCGAAGTGACATCGAACGACTTAGTTTGCTCTGCCACTTTCTCAATGATCGCGGTTTTGTCGTCGTAGAGTTTCTTTTTCACCGCTTGCACATCATCAGCAGACTGGCATTGATAAACCTTCGAAAAATGCTTTACAGCGTGGTCGCGCGGGTTGTCGATGTACATCGCCTTGCCGAAATCACCTTGCAAAAATGCGTTGGAGAAATCGCGGTTGAACACCGTGTACAACTCGGTGGTGTCTTCAGAGAGTTCCAAACCCTCGCACAAGCGATCGATTTGCTGACGCCAATTATCGACCACGGTATAGACGTAGTGCGATTTCTTGATTCGTCCTTCCACTTTTAATGAATACACGCCAGCATCGGCAAGCGCTTTCAAGTCCCCAAAGGCGGAGTTGTCTTTCATATTGAGTGGGTAGTTGTTGCCCGTTTTGGTCGTTTCGTACTGTTCGCGACAAGGTTGGCTGCAGCGTCCACGGTTACCTGATGCACCATTGCGAGCGGAACTTATGTAGCAAATTCCGGAGAATCCGATGCAGTATGAGCCGTGGACAAACACTTCCATCATTACGTTGTGCTCGCGACCAAATTGCGCCAGATGTTTTATTTCATCGATGTTAAGTTCGCGAGATAAGTTTACTCGGCTTACGGTGAGCTGGTTGAGAAAGAGGATCTGGCCTTCGTTATGCGTGTTTAGTTGCGTTGAAGCGTGCACATCCAAATCGGGAAAGTGATGTTTGAGAATGTAGGCCAGACCGAGATCTTGCACGATCACGCCATCGATTTTGGTGGTGTTCAGTTGGCTGAGTAAGCGAACAATCGCTGGAATTTCACTTTCTAAAATCAGCACATTCAACGTTAGGAAAATCTTACAGCTGTGCTGATGGGCCAACGTTAACACGCCATTTAAGTTATCTAAGGTGAGGTTGGTCGCTCGGTTACGAGCATTGAAGCGGTCGAGCCCACAGTAAATTGCATCGGCGCCAGCGGCAATGGCGGCTTTGATGGAATCTAAATCACCACCGGGTGCTAATAACTCAAATTGATCGCGTGTCACTACTTTTCTCTTTCTTACTAAAATAGGCTGCAAATGTTACGTATTTCACGCTTTTGATGCTCGGCTAGTTAATGCTTTATTAATCTGAATCAATTAATCTGTGTTACACGGTCGACTCTTGAGTGGGTAGAGTGCAATTCGCGATAGCGGAATCTGACTTCTATAGTTTTCCTACACTTGGTTTTTCTATATCTAGTTTTCGACTCAGAGAGAGGAAGGGACGACAAATGAAAAAAGTAATCATCGGGTTGATCGTGGCGTTGACGTCATTGAGTGCGTTGGCTGGGGAGGGTGTGGTAACCGTTGCGAGCACGCATTCAGCAAAAGATACGGCGGATAAATTTGTCGCTATCGCGCAAGAAAAAGGGTTGAACGTCTTTGCGCGCATTAACCATCAAGAGAATGCCACGAAAGTCGATATGACGTTGCGACCAACTGAAGTTATCGTGTTTGGGAACCCTAAAGTGGGCACGCCACTGATGATCTGTGCGCAGGAAGTGGCGCTCGATTTACCCCAAAAAGTGTTGGTGTATGAAGATGCTGAAGGTAAAACGTGGTTAGCTTACAACGATCCTATGTATTTAAAGCAGCGCCATCATATTGAAGGCTGTGACGAGGTATTGAACAAAATCAGCGGCGTGTTGGGCAATTTAACCAACGCGGCGGCGAAGTAGGGCTGGTTATTGGCTTCGCTTTTTTTACTCCGAAAACGAAAAAGCCAACCTCACAAGGAGGTTGGCAAATCTTACCTATATTGGGGGAGGTAAGATCAGGAGGTGGCGAGTACGCTGTGCACCTCTGACTTAATTGAGTCAGACTGCGTACCGAAAATCGCTTGTAAACTGTCGCCAATCACTAATACATCTCGCGCGCCAAGTGCTTTTAGCTTAGCAACATCAACGTTGGCAATGTCTTTTACCGAGACACGTAGACGAGTGATACACGCATCGACTGACTTGATATTGGCTTTACCGCCCAATGCAGCGACTACATCTACCGCGATTTCATCAGGCTGTCCGGCGATCTTCACTTCTGCAATGTCGGTTTTACGGCCCGGCGTTTTTAGATCCAACTTCACAATTAGAAAGCGGAACAAACCGTAGTACAGCGTCGCCCAGATTGGACCGATGATGATGAACATCCACGCGTTGGTCGACATTGGGTAGTAAAGGAAGAACTGGATCGCGCCGTGCGCAAAGTCCGTACTGTGTTTGATTTCCAAAAATGCAGTGATCGCAAACGCAATACCAGTTAGGAAAATATGGATTACGTACAGCACTGGCGCGACGAATAGGAAGGTAAATTCGATTGGCTCTGTGATACCAGTTAACCAAGAGGTCAACGCCGCAGACATCATCAAACCGCCGACGATTTTCTTACGCTCAGGAGACGCGCAGTGGTAAATCGCCAATGCCGCTGCTGGTAGCGCCCACATGGAGTACATAAAGCCACCAGACAGATAACCTGCGGTTTTATCGCCTGCGAAGAAGCGAGTGAGCTCACCGGTAAGCTCTTTGCCTGTTTCTGGGTCTACATAGCTGCCGACTTCAAAGAAGAACGGCGCATTCCAGATGTGGTGCAAACCAACCGGGAGTAAAGAACGTTCGCCCGCGCCGTAAACCGCCCACGCAAGTACAGGGTTTTGGTACGCTGCCCAATGAGAGAATGCATCAAGAAGTTGTCCGACAGGTGGCCATGCAAACGCGAGAATCGCACCAACGACGATCGCCGATAAACCGGTGACAATGGGCACAAATCGCTTACCCGCGAAGAAGCCCAAATATTCCGGCAGCTTGATATTGTAGAAGCGGTTGTACATGATTGCCGCGACCGCACCGATAAAGATGCCGCCAAACACCCCGGTTTGCAGCGTCTCAACGCCCATGATAGTGGCGTCAGTTTCTAGGCCGCGCAGGCCAGTCACGATACCGAGCGATGCGTTCATAATAATTAGGCCAACTAAGCCTGCGAGCGCAGCCGCACCGTCATTGCCTTTTGATAACCCGAGCGCTACGCCGACCGCAAACATCAACTGCATGTTGCCGAACACGCCTTCACCGGCGGCGAGCATCACTTTGTTGACCGCGTCTGGAATAAACGCAAAACCCGCGTTACCAATACCCAGCATCAAGCCGGCCACTGGTAACACCGCCACAGGCAGCATCAACGACCGCCCTATTTTTTGTAGTTGTCCAAATATACTTGCAAACATGGTTTCCTCCTGACGAATGCCAGTGTTGTAGGACCTGATTCCTTCAGGTCATGTTGTTTCACGTAAGGTCAGGATGATCATAGCGAGCAAGGCGGCGCCTAAGGTTACAAAAGGCAATCAGTTTGTAAGTGGCCGCTTACAAATCTCTTACACTGAGAAGTGAAAATTGTAATCGGCTCGATTGTGCATGGGCGTTTAAGAATGCATCATATTGGCCAGCGCCAAACGCAGGGGCAGGTACAGGGAAGGACACAGGGAAAGTAGGATGGAAAACAAGCAGATACTGGTCGTCGATGACAACCTCGACCTTCGCGAAGCGTTGTCGGATTACCTTGGTCGCGCTGGGTTTGAAGTGCTTTGCGCGGAAAACGGCGGCGTGATGTGGCAACTGCTCAACGAGCACCATCCTGATTTAATCATCCTCGATATTATGATGCCCGGTGAAGACGGCTTTACCCTGTGCCAAAAACTGCGCAAAAACTCCGATATCCCGATCATTATGCTGACCGCCGTCACTGAAGAAGCTGACCGAGTCGCAGGGCTAGAAATGGGCGCTGACGACTACATCACCAAATCATTCAGCCCGCGTGAACTGCTCGCACGCATCAAAACCATTCTGAGACGCAGCCAATCGACCGCCAATAGCAAACTGACGCGTAAAGTGCGTTTTGACGACTGGTTGTTAGATACGGTAACTCGGCAACTGACCCACGTTGCTAGCCGCGAGGTTAAGCAACTGAGTGGCGCGGATTTGTCGCTGCTCGGTTTGTTCGTCAACCACGCGCAATCGATATTGTCTCGCGATGACATTGCGCGCGAGATCTGGGGACGCGATGCTGACCCGTTTGAACGCGGCATCGACGTGCAGATCAGCCGCTTGCGTCATCACCTTGAAGATAAAGACCGCTCGCTGATCCTAACGGTGCGCAACAAAGGCTACATGCTAACCACGGACGTGCATTATGAGAATTAAACGCTGGACGGGATCACTGGTCGTTCGCACCAGTGTGTTCCTGTTGCTGGTGATCATTTTGGCGCAGGTATTATCCGGGATTATCTGGTATCAACACGCCAGCGAACGCGATAAAGAAGGCCTGACCACCACGGTCAAAAGCTTAGCACTGAGCGCTTCTTCCACCATCGCTTTCTTTCAAACCCTCCCTTCGGAATATCGCCACTTGGTGCTCAATCAACTACGCAACATGGGTGGTACGCGCTTTTTCGTCTCACTCAACAATCACCAGATTGACGTCGACCCACTGCCAGAGAGCGAGCGCAAAACGTTGGTCATCAACCAAGTTCGCGAGGTATTAGAAAGCGAGCTGAGCGGCATTCCTAATATCGAGGTGGAGTTCACCCAGCGCGACAAACTCAAAGTGTTCAACAACGAGCTACCTATCGACGAACTGCCGCTATTGTGGGCGCATTATTCGCTTTCGTTTGGTGACCTCAATCCGCCTATTCTGGTGATGCAAGTCGAAGTCGCACAGAACGAATGGTTTTATCTCGCGGCGGTGCTACCCGCGCCTTACATCAACCTAGAGACTAACTATTTTGAGCTGCGCCAATGGCTGACGCTATTGCTGTCCGCACTAATGCTCTTGCTGTGTACCTGGTTTATCGTTCGCAAAGAAATTCAACCCATTCGAGAGCTGGCAAAAGCCGCAACCCTGATGTCGAGCCGATTAGACGTGCCCGAAGTCTCTGAGCGAGGCAGCAACGAACTGAAAGCAGCGGTACGTGCGTTTAACAAAATGAATCGACGCATCGACAGCCACATTAAAGACCGCGAGATGCTGTTCAGTGCCATCTCCCACGATCTGAAAACGCCAATAGCCTGCCTAAAACTACGGGCGGAAATGCTGGATGACGACGCCGACCGAGAACGCTTTATCCGCCTGAGTAACGACCTAGATTTGATGGTCAAAGGCGCATTGCAATGCATTAAAGAGACCGATATCCACGAGGAAATCGAGCCGATCAATTTCACCCAACTGATTCAGCACATTTCCGCCAATATCGCCGATGCGCCGGACACAATTCGCATCCACGGTGAAATCCGCACCCACTTTGCTGGTAAACCGTTAGCGATTAAGCGCTGCATTCAGAATCTGGTCGATAACGCGCTCAAATACGGCCATCAAGCGGACATTACGCTGAGTGAAAGCCCAGAGTCGATCCAGATTGAAATTGAAGATCACGGTGACGGTGTTGACGATTTATTACTTGAAAAGCTCTGCCAGCCATACTTCCGCGCTAGCAACGATAAAGAAGGCAGCGGGCTGGGGTTAACCATTTCACAGAGTATTGCAAAGGCTCATGGCGGCAACTTGTTGCTGAGCCATTCTCAGTTTGGCGGCCTCTGCGCCACACTGACTTTCCCGAGAGACTGACTATGAACAAACTGGCATTCTTGTTCCCACTGTTGCTCGCCCCTTGCGTCGCTCGCGCTGAGTCGCCACAAGGGGTAGAGTTTTTACATTGGTGGACTTCTGACGGCGAGCAGCAAGCGCTGCAAACACTTAAAGCTCAGCTAAAACAGCACGATATAGAGCTGCTGCAAAGCCCGGTGTTAGGCGGTGGTGGAGACAGTGCGATGACGGTACTGCAAGCTCGCGCGCTGGCGGGCAATCCACCAAGCTTCGCGCAAATCGAAGGGCCAAGTATTAAAGCATGGGATGCCATCGGTATTTTGCACAACGTCAACGCAGTTGCCGATGAGCAGCGCTGGGACGAGGTGCTCTACCCGCTATCTATCGAAATCAATAAAACACAAAACGGCTACATCGCCCTGCCACTTACGCTGCACCGTTTGAACTGGCTGTGGGTCAACCACAAGCTGCTTAAACAACTGAATCTATCCGCGCCGAAAAACTGGCAAGAGATGTTCGCCGCCATGGAGCTTGCGAAGCAAAATGGCATTGTACCGATCGCGGTCGGTGAGCAGCCGTGGCAAGTCGCCCAACTTTTCGAGAACTTAGTGATCTCCACTGGCGGCGTTGAGTTCTACACCAATGCGATGGTCAAACTAGAACGCGACAGCATCGACAGCGACACCCTGCGCCAAGCGTTGACGCAATTTCGTCGCCTCAGTTTGTTGATCGACAACCAATTACCCGACAGTAAGTGGGATACCGCTACCCAAGCGTTAGCCGACGGTCAAGCGCTGTTTCAAATCGGCGGTGATTGGATTTTGGGTGAGCTGCTCGCCAATCAAGTCTCGGTTCCGCAAGAGGTCGGCTGTTACCCAACGCCTGACAGCGATGGTGTATTCCTCTACAACATGGACAGTTTGGTGTTTATGTCGAGCAAGTCGTTTTCTGCCGAGGCGGCTCAGCAAACCGCAAGCGTGCTGGCAGACGTCGAGTTTCAAGCTAAGTTCAATAAGGTAAAAGGCTCGATTCCGGTACGCACTGATATCGACATCAGCGATTTTAATCCGTGTCAGATCCAGTCATATCAAGACTTTCACTACGGCGTTAAACACAACCTCGCTGTGCCGAGTATGATTGATTCGATGGCGGTCAATCCGGTTGCCCAGCAAGCGATAAACTCGGAAATCTTCCGTTTTTACCGCAATCCCAAAATGGAACCCGACGAGCTGATAAAACGCATTATTGCTATTTCGCAAAGCGGTTAATGGCAATGAATTTGTGCCGAGATGGAATAAAAAAGCCCCAATGATTGGGGCTTGAGTAAAGCGAAGTATGCCGTTTAAAAATAGTGGAAGATCGGCGGTTCATGCATCAAGAAGTTTTGATGGGAGATGTTCCATGCATAGGCGCCCGCTAAGGTAAACACAACATAATCACCAATATCGACGTGGGCGACGTGTTGATTGCGTGCCAGCACATCTTTGGGCGTACAAAGCTGACCGACAAAGGTCGCTTGTGTATGCTGAATTGGGTGAGAAATTTCGTGGTGTTGCTCGCTTTTCAGGATGACGAATGGATGATCATGGCTCTGCGCCGCTGGCGTGCGAAAATGGTGGGTTCCTCCGCGCGCGATGACAAAGTTTTCGCCAAGATTTTGCTTAATATCCAGCACTTCCATTACGTAATAACCGCATGCCGCCGTGATGAAACGTCCGCATTCAAAACGCAGTGTCCAGTCTTGCACTTGCTCTTTAGCGATGAGGAATTCCAACTTGTCGCAAAACTCCATCCACGGAAAGTGTTGCTCAGGGTTTTGGTAGTTAATCCCCATGCCGCCGCCCAAGTTGATCATCAGCTCACCGAGTTCAAACTCTTGTTGCCACGCTTTCACGACTTGGAAATAGCGCTGCATTAACGCTAAGTGACGTTCAACATCGAGCTGATGCGACATCAAGTGAAAATGGAATCCTTTGAGTGACACTTGCGGGAAATCGCGCAGCAACATCAAAGCATTGCTCAGTTCGGACTCGTCAAAACCAAAAGGGGTTGGCTTGCCGCCCATCGCCAACTTGCTGAGCGTGATGTCGCCGATATCAATGTTCATACGCAAAAAGATCGAAGCAGGGCGGTTGAGGCGCTCGGTTAGTGCTCCAATGCGTTGTAGCTCGGTGAGGCTTTCGACATGAATTGCATCGACATCAAGCTCAATCGCTTGTTGCAATTCACTTGGCATTTTTCCTGGGCCACCGAAGATCAATGGCCTATCGAGTTGTTGCTGGTGGAGGTGTGCCAGCTCCCCGCCAGATGCCGCTTCAAAACCATCGACATACGGCGCGAGCGTTTTGAGAACAGGGCCTGATGGATTGGCTTTGGCTGCGTAAAATAGCTCGACATTTTTCGGCAAAACATGACGCAGTTGTTTGATGTGTTCTTCTAAGGCGTTTAGGTCATACAAGTACGCGCACAAGGGTTGATTTTGCTGCTGTGCGAGCGTGTGAACTTGCTGGCTAACGCGTGTCGGTAGGGAGAGTGAATTAGACATGTTGCGCTCCTTTTTCGTGTTGCTGCCAAGGCGCGGCGACTTGGGTATAGCCCGACTCCTTATCGGCTTTTTGCATCAAACGCGTGGTGAAATTATTTTTGCTTGGGAAGTGACCGCCATTCAGCAACGCTTCTAGTTCCGGCTGTTTTCCATTCACTGATTGCCAACGCACAATGGCACTTTGCACCGCATTCCACAGCGTTTGCTCTAGTGGCTCATCACCTTCTGCGATGAAGAAAATCGCTTCGCTGATGTTGTTGATAAAGGTGCAGTATCCGATGCGATTCCAGCCTTGTTCGCGACTGTAGTAAACCGATTGTCGCGCGCGTTCAGACAAATCAGTTAATGTTTCTGCTGGCCAGAACTCTGGCAGTAATTTAGTGCCTTCCAAATCACGAATCCAAACACAACACGGCATCTCTTGCTCAAAGCCAATCAAGGTGTTTTGCAAATGCGGCTCAAACGCTACCCCGTGTTTGAAGTAGTAATTAAACACGCCCGGAATTAGGCAATGCAAATAGCGTTCAAACCACAGTGTCGCGATGTCGGAATAGCGATTTTGCGTAGTACGCGCTTTGTTTTTAAGGCGTTGAGCAATGCAACTGTTGCCGTTTTTGTCGTAAGCAAACAGAGCGCCAGCGAGGGTTGGTTTTAAGATATCGACTTCGCTCAGCGAGAAATTTTCGCGATACAAAATCCCAAACGATTCGCGCGCTTTGGTGTTGTCATCCCAATTACGCTCAGCGACACTTTCTAGATTTAATGTGGTGGCGTAAGGCTCTGTCATCACTTTAAATACAGGGTTGTGCAGCTGTTCGTTTTCTCGAATCGGTTTGAGAATCGACGTGAGTTGCACGGCGCTGTCGAGTTCGTACCACGCGTTTTTACGCACGCAATTGGTTAATCGTACGTTGATGGAGAATTTCGCAAACCAGTCCATATCTGGGTGGTAGAGGGTACGAACTGAAGAGGTCGGCTGCATCTTTTCACCACCTAAACCCAGTGGCGTGATTTTGCCTTGTTCAATGGAGCGCTTCACGCTTGGGTTGCTCAAAATGGTGTAGCTTTCCCAAGGATGGCAAGGGTAGAGGGTCTTCCCATTGCTGGTGGTGTGTTGTGGCGCGAGCTGTTGTAGCATGCGTTGCGCAGGGTTAGCGTCTCCGTCGGAACTCAGCACATCAAGTAAGGACGTATCCACTTCAAACCAGTACAGCGGGACTTGCGCGCCGACTTCTGGAGAAAACGCCAAGAGATCATCCATGGTGACGCCCGAACGACTTTTCGGGGTCGGATGGAAAGTATGCCCCCAAATCAGAGACTGTTCCGAAGCGATAAATTCGTTGTGATGCGATTTGGGCGCGACGTTGAGAAACTGCTCGGTAACCAGCACGCTATTTTCCAGTTGTTCGATCAGCTCATGGTTAAACGGGATAGCCAATACCTGCATGAGATAGTTAAGCAAAAGCGTAAGAGTTTGCGTGGCATCCAATTTCGCCCAACCAGATCCCGGCATTTTCGCCCAAGGCAGTTCTGCCAATTTGATTTTGCCCAGTTTGCTCGCGTAGTGAATCGGCAAAACCAACACGCCATTTTGTTGAGAAAGATGAACGGCTATCCGCTGTTTAGCGGGATAGTTGCGTTTTAACGTTTGGGGTAGCGATGTTGATTGGTAGTACCATTCCACTTGTTGATTCGGCAGTGCAAATTCACGTAAGTAACAATTAAGAACACCCATTATCGTGTTGAGTTGGGCTTTCTCACGATTGAGCTGCACATCATGCGCGTGCAACTCGCTAGTCTGAGAGGATTGAGTTTGTAACATGTTGATTTCCAAATTTTGAATGGAGAACCAGCGCGATCAAGGTGATTACGCTGACTATCGCAGAAAGTAGGAAAGGAACCTCAAGTAGCCCCAAGCTAGAAATGAAAGAAGCGCAAAATCCCGCTGCCACACCACCCCATTTGGACATGGCATCAAAGCGAGAAAATATTTTGCCACTGAGTTTGCGATCCAGATTGCTCGCAAGATGCTGATGCAATCCGTGATAACAACACACCATCGCGATGCCGAAGATAATTCTCGCAGCAATGAGTGTGGTTTCGGACGCAATCAAATGCAAGGCAGAGCTCAAGGCAAGCAATGCAAACCCGAGCCACAACGTGCGCAGCGGTTGATGGCGATTCAGCCCATCTGACCACACGTGGATTTTGCCTGCCAGCAACAGATAGACGCCATGCGGCAGTGCGTACAAAAAACCGATCCATGCGTGGTGAGTGATGCCATATTGCTGCACAAACGGCGAGAAATAAGGAAAGGTCACCACCATAGAAAACGCAAACCCGAACTGAGCAAAGAAGATCCAGCGAATGGCATGCATTGCGTTTTTCTTTGCAACAGGTTGTTCTTGCTGAGATTCTGAGTCTGGCTTTTCGAGGTTTTGTTCGGCGGGTTTATCCGCTGGCAGTGTTAGCGTGATGCCCATCGCAATTAAAGGCAAAACGCATAACCAAAGGTACGCGTTGAGCGGGTTGGTCTCTGACAAGCTCCAGCCGAGCCCAATTGGCGCAACGATCAGCGCCAAGCGAGCAGATAGTTGGGTTTTATTAAGTGACTTGCCGAGTGTTTTGGCTTCTTTAATTTGACTAGATAAGTAGCTGTTCGAGGCGGCCATGGTGCCGCCAAAGGTTCCTTGAACAATAAGACCAAACACAAACATGGCGAGGTTGTCTGCCAAGCCGCACAGCGCAAACCCTGCTGCAAGGCCAAGTTGTGCACGCAAGAGTGAGCGGCGGCGACCGTAGCGATCGGCAAAGTTGCCCCAAAATCGCGCCGCCAACGCAGTACAAAACGTAGGTAGGATAAACAATACCCCTGCCCAGTCCGCATCAATGCTTGCGCCTAACGTTGGCAACACGACGGGTAGAAATAGCGGCATACCTAACGCGGCAAACGCAGCGATAAAGTGGCACAACAACACACTGTAGATGAGTTTGGTCATAATCGTTTAACGTACGCTTTTTTTGATGGCTTCTAAGTAGGCGCGTTGCGCTTCTTCGTTAGAAAGCAGCAAGAAGTTCGGAGCCGACAAACCATAGAACTTATTGATGTCACTCGCGCCGGAGGCTTCTTTCGAGAGCAAACTGCCAGAGCTCAACAAGTACTTGGCGTACAAATCAGGCGCCTCTTGCAGTAACTCGCGTGCCAGTTTTGTCTCTAACCCTTCGCCTTCCAATCGGTTGAGTTGCTCTGCAATGCTTTTGGCCACGATGGCGTAAAGCGATGCTGAAGAGGCAATGCCCTTCGCTGCCATAGATTCTACAATCGCTGCGATATCCAGTTGCAGTGTGATGGTGGTAAACATCTGACCGAGCGCCAATTCATTGTCGACTTTGATGCGTTGGTCGAGCAGTTCATCGCAATCCACTGGAATTGTTTTTGCGCCGTGTTTTTCGGCAGCATGGTCTGTTGCAAAGCGGAAGCGCTCTGGCCAAACTCGCGCCGCGTCGTTGTCTTTCATCGCGAGCGTCATTCTGCCCTGTTGATCAAATGCAACGATGGCGTTTTGCTGGTTGGACTCCAATGCGATGCCATAACGAAGCCACAAGGTGAGGTGCACTTGGCATAATAGATCGACGTAATCTTGGAACCACGCCAGCGTATCTTGTTGATAGTAATGTTCTGCCAAATGTTCTAAGAACAAGCGGTCGTCAGGCATTGGGCTTGCTAGTGCTGCAACCGGAACTAACGCTTTGTCTTCGCAATGAGTAAGTGGGTACTCACGTACGATGTACGCGAAGGTTTTATCCTCGCCGATGTGTCCACCGTGTTTTTCGTTGCAATGGAACAAGCGACTGTTTAAGTCGGCGTCCGTTTGTTCAAGGTGGCTGAGTAGGCGTTCAAACCAGTGGCCGTCATACAGTGTTGAAGGCTTGATTAAGCGAATATTTTTCGTGCCTAGCGATCGCATGATCAGCGGAACCTTGATGTGAATGTGCGGTGCCTCGTTGACGACCACAGTACGAACGGAAAGCGTCGGCGTCACGTCTAGATACGTTAAAGGCGCTTCTATCACACCTTCGGGTAAGGCTTCTAAAGATCGCAGGGTGAGCGGATGTGCAGGGAACAGAACGTGGCTCAGTGCAAAATCAGCAGGAAGCCCCACTTGCTCCATTGTTGGCCAGCAATCAGGTTGTCCGCTGGTTAATGTCACCAGTGATTTTTCAATCGCAATCCAATGCAGAGCAAAGCTTTGTGCGAACTCGGGCGCGTACTTAGCAAGGTCTTCATCGCTCAGGCCAAACTTCGCCCGCGCAGTTGGATAGTACGGGTGGTCAAGGTAAGAAGCGATCTGGTCGGCTAGCAGCAGTTTTTGATGCCAAGAACCAAGCTCGGATATTGGTTGAGAAATGTGGTCTGCATGATGATGAAACGCTTGGTCACACAGCGCTTTGTGTTTCTCTGCACATTCCAGTTCTTGAAGGTATCCCGCCAGCAACTCGTGAGAGCTCTCGTGCGCCAGTGTCGTTAGTAGCGCAATCCACTCTTTGTAATGCTGTTGATGCTCGACTTGGCCATTTTTCTCCACCCACCAACCTGGTGGTGTTTCGTCATTGGCGTGACCGTAGCGCCAGTGCTGCATGTAATACGTTGGCGCAACAGGTAAATACAACGTGAAATCAGAGTTGGCAAATATCAGCCAGACTTGCTCGTCTTGAGGAACAATTACCCCTTTTGGCGCGTCTCTACTGAACTTGGCCTTCGACAAAATGCCAAACATGTCTTCGCGCAAGCAAGTGTCGATCAATCGTTGCGTTAGATACAAAGCGTTGTCATTCATGCTGCCACCTCACGAGTCGGAGCGAGATCGAAATTGCTAAGCGCGTTCTGCAGCGCTTGGTCGAGGTTTCGCCCTGATGGTGAGACAATCGAAATTCGGGCGAGATAATCCTTATTGGAATAACTCTGTTGGAAGTGTTCTCCAGCGGTTTTTAGTACCTGTTGCTGGGTGATGATATCGTCATCGTGTTGGATGAACGACGTCGAACCTCCGTCAATCACACCACTGTGTTCCGCAACTACGTAGTGCACGTGCGCTGACCCATGAATTTGGTAATCGCCGTCCAATCTTCGACCCAGATGCAGACCCAAAATCGTGCTAAACCAACCGAAGGGAGCGAGATTGTTGAGCAAGAATTCGCGGCCATCTCCAATACTGCGGTAGTTAATTTCCACCAGAACCGGGCCATTTTCCGTAATAATAAATTCGCTGTGGCAAACTCCAAAACCAACGCCGAACGCTTTCAGTTGAGCCAAGCAAGCTTCTCGGTGAGCAATGCCGTTTGGTCCGTTCCAGTCTGCGGCGGTTTCGATAAAGTAAGGCGGCTCAGAGAGCGACACATCAAAACCGCCCACGGCGATAAGTTGGTTACCGTCTCCTAAAGTTTCGAGCGTAACCAACGGTCCTTGAAGAAACTGCTCCACCAGAATGGCGGCGTTTGGGTGCTTTTGCCAAAACGCCTCGCAGTAAGCATCGAGCTCGCTTTGGGAGTCACAGCGCTGTACATCTAAACTTGCCACGCCTTCTTTGGGTTTTGCTACGACAGGGAAGGCCATGCCTAATGCCACATTCGAATGGCGATGCAGCAAACAGCTTTGTGTGTTGGGTAAGGATTTTTCATTTAACACTTGTCGAGTTAAGTGTTTGTTTTTGGCCTTTAACGTGACAGACCAATCTTTGGATGGGAGGCCAAAAAATTGCGCGCAGATGGCGGTGGAAGTTTGTAAGTGATCACTATTGCTAAAAATAGCGTCTGGCTTTAAGTCATGCTCCGTGATGGTTTCGATGAGTTCTAATGGGTTGAAGACATCACATTCTAGAATGGTATCCGGATTAAAGTGACTATCACGACTCGCCAGCTCTAAATGGCTGAGCTTATGGTCGGTGATAAGAACGACGTGAAGGTCCATCGCTTTAGCTGCAGGCACGAAGCCGTGAGTGACTGCATCGTTAACGACATGACTTACGATAATCATCGTAGATTTCATGAGCTTTCCTAATTTTCTAACATTTTCTTCTAACGTTGATAAAGTCGCTCACGGTCGTCTTCCAATGTGCCTCTCGCGAGACGGAGGGCAGAAGTTTTAGTATTTATTGTTATGATGTTTGTTTTTTTTTGTTGTTAGTTGTGTTTTTAGGGTAAATAAATATAGAGCATAAAATTAATATTGCAAATAGAAATAATATTTGTTCTTATTTCCATCCGTTGGCTTTATAACAACTAAACGGAATTATGGAATGAATAAATTATTGGCCCTGACCCCCTTGGCGGTCGCGATTGGTTCTTCACTAGTAGCACCAAGCGCAGTGGCTTCAGAAGAGACGAACTCAACCTCATCAGCAACTGAAACGATTCAAGTCTTCGGGCATCAGTACGAAGGTTATGCTGAACACATGCCTCAATCAGGCACCAAAACCGATGTGGAATGGCTTGATGTGCCACAAGCGGTATCCGTAGTAACGAAAACAGAAATGCAAGACCGAGGCGCGGTGCGCTTAGTGGATGCGCTAGATGGGGTAGCCGGGGTCAATAACACCTTGGGCGAAGGCAGCCGCGATCAGTTCATGATACGTGGTTTTGATTCACTCAACGATATGTACCGTGATGGCTTGCGAGATGACGGTACGTTGCAGTCTTACCGCAGCTTAGCGAATGTTGAACGCGTTGAAATTGTGAAAGGCCCTGCGGGCGCTTTGTATGGCCGTGGCTCGGCTGGGGGCATCATCAACTTGGTGACGAAACGCGCTAACGGTGAGAATTTTACTCACGTAAACGGCAGTGTAGGTAGCAACAACCAGTATGTCGGTCAGGTCGACAGCTCAATGGCGTTTACAGATAAGGTCAACGGGCGTATTAACTTGGAATACCGTCAAGCCGACTCGTACGTTGATCATGTTGATTCAAACGATTTCTTCATTGCACCGACCATTCGTGTGTTACCAGCGGAAGGTCACACCATTGATGTTGACGTGGAATACGCCCATCAAGAACTAGTGCCGTATCGTGGTGTGCCATCAAAAAATGGCAAGCCAGTTGATTTGCCAGTAAGCACTTACTTTGGCGGCACAAACGACTATCAGGAGTCAGACAGTCTCCGTATTGCGGTGGATTACGAATGGCGTCTGAATGATCAATGGGTATGGAACAACCGAGCGGCATTCAACCATATCGAACTTGAGCAAAAAGGCACGCGTCAGGGCAAAGTGACGGGTAATGAAGTGTCTCAAACCGTCAACAACTTTGGTTACGATCCACGTACTACGACCACTTTACAATCTGAGTTGGTTTGGGAAACCAGGGACAATCAATTGATGGTGGGTGCAGATTTCAACCAGATCGATATCGACCTAACGTTGGCAAGTGACAAAACGCTTCCTCCGCAAAATATATACGACCCAGTCGTTGGTCCAACGCCTGATCCGGGCTTTAAGCCATTTCGTGACAATACCACCACCACGACAGGTTTGTATGTGCAAGACGTCTATACGTGGGGCGACCTTTCTTTGATCGGTAACGTGCGTTACGACTCGATGGAGCTCGAACAACAAAAAGCGGGCTCAGATAAGGAAAAGTTGGATGATGACAAAGTCAGCTACCGTGCTGGTTTGGTATACCGCATCAATTCCGACACATCCGTATACGCCAGTTTAGCGCGCTCTTGGCAGTTACCGTACGCTGGTATCTACATCAATCCAAAATTGGCGGAATTCTTCCACACCGACTTAAAAGAGGTGGGTGCGAAAGCGTACCTTTTGGATAACGCATTAATGTTGAATGCGGCACTGTTCCAGATTGATCAAGAGCAACCACAAACTAACGTGGACGGCGATGTGATCGATAAAATTGAAGTGCGTCACCAAGGCATTGAATTAGAGGCTCGCGGCCAAATCACCAAACAGTGGGACATCTCTGTTGGTTACAGCTACTTAGATGCGGAAGACAAAGCCACAGGCAAAAAGCCTAACGATGTATCAGACCACTTGTTCTCTCTTTGGAGCACTTACCAATTGGATGACAACTGGCGTTTAGGCGGTGGTGTGAAGTACGTGGGCGACCGTTACGCAGGTAACGACGAAGCCGTCGCACTTGGCGATTACACAACGGTGGATTTGATGGCGGCGTACACCACTGGTCGTCACAAAATCCAAGCGAACGCTTACAACATTTTGGATGAGAAATACATTCTTGGCGCAACAAACGGCACGTCTGGCTTAAACCAGATTGGCTACGGCGCACCAGCCGAGTTCATGCTCAGCTACGGATATCAGTTCTAGGCTTTTTGTGCGTAGTTAGCGCCTGTTAGCCGATTTTTTCCTCATATTGAGGATGTTTAGCCCCTAGAGCCTACGGGATGTATTCTGCCCGAGGCTCAATTTCTCGCAAAGGAGATCTTAATGTCTTACCAGAATTTGGATGGTAAAGTGCGTGTACGTGCTGGTTTGTCTACCACTTACAGTGTGCTTGCGATTGCAATCGCTTCTGCCACATCCATGAGCGCGGTTGCTGCTCCTGCTAAAAAAGAACAAACTACCACGATGGAAACCGTCGTTGTCACTGGTAGCGTGATTGGTAAATCTGAAATTGAAGACGTCAAAGAGTACCCAGGTGCTCGTACCGTCATTACCCGCGATCAAATCGAGAAAACCGCCGCAGGCTCGATTGATAACGCGCTACAGCGCGTGCCGGGTATTAAAGTTCAGGATGAAAGCGGAACGGGCGTATTGCCTAACATTTCCGTACGTGGTTTGAAAGCAAGCCGTAGTGGTCATGCTCAGTTCTTGATGGATGGTGTACCGCTAACACTTGCGCCATATGGTCACACTGGTCAGTCTATCTTCCCAGCAACACTGTCGATGCTTGATCGTATTGACATTGTACGCGGTGGTGCCGCAGTACAGTACGGCCCAAACAACGTCGGTGGTGTGATCAACTTAGTGACCAAACCGATTCCACACACGTGGCAAACTGAAATCAGTAACCGCCTTACCGTGTTTGATGGCGGTGATGCGCCGCTGAATGATTTTTACCTACGCACGGGCGGCTGGTTAAGCGACACATTTGCACTACAGTTGGAAGGTAACTTCCTAAAAGGTGAAAGCTTCCATGAACATTCCGATACGGACGTGAAGAACTTCCAAGCCAAAGCACAGTGGCTACTGAGTGACACTCAAGAGATTCAAGCATTCCTGCAACGTTACGATGCTGAAACGCAAATGCCGGGCGCACTTTCGCCACAAGACTACGAACAAGATCGTCACCAATCGAAACGTCCTTACGATGATTATGAAGGTAAGTCGACGCGCTGGAGTGTTAAGTACATTCACGATTTGCCATTTGCCGACAGTGCCGAGCTAGAAGTGCTAACGTTTGGCCATAAGTCAGAGCGTCTTTTCAAGTGGGGCTTTAACAGCGCGGGTGGCCATTGGGCGGATCCGGCTCTGCCAGCGACGGACGTTCGTACCTCTCCACGTGAATTTACCGTGTATGGTATAGAGCCAAAAATGGCGATGTACTTTGGCGAAGGTAAATCCGTTACTCAAAACTGGATCGTGGGTACCCGTTATGTTAATGAAGACATTGACTACAAACTCACTCAGACTCCAATCGCCGGTGGTGCAACCAGCGTTCCGCGTGATTGGCATCTAGATACGGACGCGTTTGCTGGATACGTTAGCAACGAAATTGGTTTGTTCAATGATACATTGAAGGTAACGCCTGGGTTGCGTGTTGAGTCGGTTCGAATGACGTTTACCGATCGTGGTAAAAAACAAACGGCAGACAACACCGTGACGGAATGGTTGCCAGGTTTGACGGTGGCATACAACTTAACTGACCAGTGGGTGACGTATGCGAACGCGCAAAAATCACTTCGTGCGCCACAAATTGCCTACATCCGAGGTTTGGGTGAAGAAGGTAGCGAACTGGCTTGGAACTACGAAGTCGGCGCGCGTTACACCCAAGATGCGACCAGCTTTAACGCTGCACTTTATCGCATCGACTTTGAGGATCAATTGCAATGGCAAAGCTCAACGCAGACCTTCGATAACATCGGAAAAACACTTCACCAAGGCATAGAGCTTTCTGCTCGTTACGTGCCTGAAGCACTACCTGCACTGAGTTTAGGCGCAAGCTACAACTATCTAGACGCTACGCTTGAAGAAGAAGGCGCGAATAAAGGTAATCAACTGCCTTACACCTCTAAGCATCAGCTTGGTTGGGATGCAACCTACGCATTTTACGGCATGGACACCACGCTATCGGGCTTATACTTCAGTGACTCGTATACCGATAACGCAAACACCAGTGCCGAAGATGCAACAGGCGCAACGGGTAAAGTACCATCTTACATGGTGTGGAATTTCAATTTGGGGACGGATTTATACAAAGACGACAAAGGCAAGTTACGCATGAATGTTGCGGTGAACAACTTGTTTGACGAGGAGTATTACTTCCGCGGGATTGATACAAGCCCAGTTGGTCGGTACCCAGCTCCGGGACGCTCTTACACACTGGATCTGAACTATCAGTTTTAAGCGTTTCGTTCACCGAGTTTGAAAAGAAAAGTCGCCAATTTACCTTGGCGACTTTGCCGATCTTAGATAATGGAAAACTCTTAGCACTGGAAAAAGCAAGATGAAAAATAAAAAACAATTTACGATCAAACACTTTTCAACCGTTTTGCTGATGCTGTTGAGCTCAGCTTTGATGTCATTTAGCGCATTTTCTCAGGCGCGCAGCGTGCAAGATGAGCAAGGCACTTTTGAGCTAGAAGCGATACCTCAACGTATTGTGGTTTTAGAATTTTCGTTTGTCGATGCATTAGCGGCAGTCGATGTCTCACCTGTAGGCGTCGCCGATGACAACGATGCCACACGAGTCATTCCTGCTGTTCGTGCCAAGGTTGGTCCTTGGCAATCGGTCGGCATGCGCTCGCAACCGAGTTTAGAGGCGATTGCGGTGCTCAAGCCGGATTTGATCATTGCTGATGCAGAACGTCATCGCGCGATTTATCAAGATTTGCAGCGAATTGCGCCAACTTTGCTGTTAAAAAGCCGTGGTGAGACATATCAAGAAAATCTCGAATCCGCACACAAAATCGGCGTGGCAATTGGCAAACAAGCGAAAATGACACAACGCATTGAGCAGCACAAACAGACAATGGCGGAGTTCAAACAGCATTTTGCAACACAAGAAACCATTCAGTTTGGTGTGGTTTCTGACAAAGGGATGTGGTTGCATAGCCCGGTTTCTTACGCTGGGGGCGTTTTGAGTACGCTGGGCATCCAAAGCCCGCTGGCTCCATCTGAGCAAAAAGCGTATATCCCAACCAGTTTCGAACTTTTACTAAAAACCAACCCTGATTGGTTACTAGTTGGACTTTACTCTCAGCCAAATATCGTGGATGAATGGCGCAAAAATCCATTATTTAAGTTGCTAACTGCGGCGAAAAAGCAGCAACTGGTCGAAGTCTCTCCGGAACTGTGGTCGTTAAATCGCGGCATGTTGGCTGCGGAAGAAATTGCCCGCAATCTTGAAGCGTTATTGGAGCGCTCATGAGTGCGGCGATAAGCTCGGAAAGCGCGTCTTCGGTTAGCAAATCGCATTGGAAAGCGAGCTTGTTTGTCTGTGCTATGGCCTTGTGTACGCTCTCAGGCTATGCAGCCTCAATGATTGGCTGGTCCAACTTTTCTTTGAGCGTTAATGATCTGACAAGCTATTGGTTTGCGTTTGATGAGGGCAATATGCTGCATCAAATCCTCGCGACGCTGCGTGCGCCTCGTACCTATGCTGGGTTATTAATTGGCGCTTCGCTTGCGGTATCCGGAGTGCTGATGCAAGGATTGACTCGTAACCCTTTGGCGTCGCCATCCATTCTCGGCATTAATGCTGGTGCGGCTTGTTTTATGGCCTTGGCGTCCATCGGCGTACCATTCTTTAGTCAATTGAACCCAATCATCAACGCAGTACTCGGCGCGCTACTAAGTGGTGGTGCGGTCATGTTGTTGGGCGGTTTTTTCTCCGCGCGTTCTCACCCATTGCGCTTAGTGCTAGCGGGCATTGCCATCAGTGCGTTGCTGATAGGGTTAACTCGTGCGTCGGTAATTTTGGCGGATGACATGGCTTACAGCGTGTTGCATTGGTTAACGGGTTCACTCTCTGCGGTAGATTCTGAGCAGTGGCAGCAACTGTGGCCTTTTGCGACTTTAGGTTTGGTGCTCGCCATGGGCTTAGCGCGAAACTTAAATTTACTCGCGTTGGGGGACGAAGTTGCTGTTGGGCTAGGTGGTAACATTCGTCTTACGCGATTTATCAGTGGTTTATCGGTTGTGCTGTTGGCAGGAACTAGCGTAGCGATTGCTGGGCCAATTGGCTTTGTCGGGTTGTTAGTGCCGCACTTGGTGCGCCCGATTGTTGGTCACAACTATCACATTCTCATTCCGGTTTCCGCCTTGTGTGGCGCGACATTAGTGACGTGGTCAGATGCTTTATCACGCGCGATTGCTTTTCCGGCTGAAACGCCAGTGGGCGTGATTACCGCGCTGTTGGGCACACCTTGCTTTATCGCGATTGCAATGAGGAAATCATCATGATGAATCAAACCAAACTGTTTGCATTAGTTGGATTGTTGCTGATTACGTCTTCTCTCACGCTGTTTGTTGGCGCGGCGAACATGTCGGCTCAACAGGTTTTTGCATTACTGTTTTCTTTCTCTGACTCGGACTTTGTGATTCACCAATATCGATTACCGAGAATGTTGCTCGCCATTGGCGTGGGCGCTGGGTTGGGGCTGTCAGGCGTTTTAGTTCAAGGCGTCATCCGTAATCCACTTGCCTCACCAGATTTAACGGGGATAAGCGCCGGAGCAGGACTGGCGGCTACCGCTTGTTTGGTGCTGTATCCGAATGCGCCAGTGGCAATGTTGCCGATGGTCGCCATGGCGGGAGGCTTGCTTGCTGCTGGCTTTATTGCTGTGCTGGCTTACTGGTCGAAACCAACACCAGCACGTTTGGCGCTGATTGGTGTTGCTGTCAGCGCATTTTTAGCCAGCGGTATCGATTTTCTTCTGATTGTGCACCCTATTGAAATCAACACGGCGATGGTATGGCTAACCGGCAGTTTGTGGGGACGAAACTGGCAACAAGTGCCGTTTATTTGGAGTGCTTTATTGCTGCTACTGCCATTGGCGTTTTGGCTGGCTTGGCGGCTAGATGTTATGGGACTGGGAGAAGAAAGCGCCACTACACTTGGCACGAAACCAAGACAGATCCAAATTCTTGCGCTGATTGCTGCCGTGCTATTGGCGAGCATCAGTGTGTCTGTGGCAGGCACGATCAGCTTTGTTGGCCTGCTTGCGCCGCATCTTGCGCGTTTGCTGTTTGGCCACAACCACAAGTTGTTGATTCCAGCCGCTGCAACCCTTGGCGCTTTGTTGGTGATTTGCGCCGATGGTTTAGCGAGAGGCTTACAGCCGCCAATTGAGCTACCAGCGGGAGTGCTAACATCTGTTATTGGCGCACCATATTTCATTTTTCTTTTGTATCGTTACAGAGGTTGGTAAGCATGTTACGAACGCAGAACTTATCCGTCGCGTACGGCAAACAGACCATCATTCCAGATCTCTCTTTGTCGATTCCTCAAGGTAAAATTACCGCACTAGTTGGTCCAAATGGTTGCGGTAAATCGACACTATTAAAAACCTTGGTACGCATCAATAAACCTGCTTCTGGCCAAGTGTTGTATGACGACAAACCACTAAGCAGCTACGGTGATAAACGCTTGGCGCGTTCGTTGTCTTTGCTGCCGCAGATTCTTGTCAGTCCTGAAGGTATTACAGTCAGAAAACTGGTCGAATATGGCCGCTCGCCTTATCTCTCTCATTGGGGCCGGTTAAGTCAACAAGACAAGACCTTAGTCGAGCAAGCAATGCAAGATACTGGCGTGATTGAGTTTGCTGACAAGCCAGTTGAATCGCTGTCTGGCGGTCAAAGGCAAAGGGCGTGGATTGCGATGGTAATGGCGCAAGATACCGACGTAGTGATGCTTGATGAGCCAACCACTTACTTGGATCTCTCTCACCAAGTTGAGCTGATGAAACTCATGAGGCAGATGAACGACAAAGGCAAAACAGTGGTCGTAGTGCTGCACGATCTAAACCAAGCGTGCCGTTACTGCGATCATTTGGTGGTGTTGGAAAAAGGTCAGTTAGTCACGCAGGGAACACCGCAAGAGGTACTGACAGAAGGTATGTTGGCATCGGTGTTTGATTTACAAGCGAGAGTATTTAACGACCCAATCTCAGGCACGCCGATGTGTGTGGCGGTGTAGGTTTACGTCTTTCGAAAGCTATCTGCAGTAAAAACGTCGATCCATAAAAACAAACCCCGCTAGTAACAAAGTCGCTAGCGGGGTTTGTTGTTTTTAAGAGCGTCCTTAATGTGGCGTTTAAGCCAGTTTAAACGTTGCCACTTTCGAGTTGAGATCCTCAGCTTGCGATTTCAGCTCAGCAGATTGATTCATCGATTCTTCGGCACCAACTACCAAGTGATCGGTCACATCTTTAATGGACGTGACGTTTTGCGTGATTTCATTGGTTACGTGCGTTTGCTCTTCGGCGGCTGTCGCAATTTGCGTTGCCATATCGCTGATCAGCGCAACGGCCGCGTTGATTTCATCCAGAGCCAGTGCTGCGCGATCTGCATCTTCCACCGAACCTTGCGCGAGCTGAGAGCTTGTATCCATGATGGTCACTGCGCGTTGTGTGGTTTGCTGCAAGGTCTCGATCGTCGAGCGAATCTCTTCGGTTGAGGTGTGTGTGCGTTGTGATAGCACGCGAACCTCGTCTGCAACAACGGCAAAACCGCGACCTTGCTCTCCTGCACGCGCCGCTTCAATCGCCGCATTCAGAGCCAGTAAGTTGGTTTGCTCTGCGATGTCTCGAATCGTTGATAGCACGGTTGAGATGTCTTGCTCGTGCTGGTTGAGCTCACCGATGACAACGCTCGCTTGGTTGACTTCAGAAGACAAATTATTGATGGACGATTTGGAGTTGATCACCAACTCATGACCGTTTTGTGTGCTTGCTGAAGAGTCTTGAGCGGCTTTAGCCGTCTGCTCTGCATGTGCTGCAATCTCTTGCGTTGCCGATGCCATTTCAGTCACAGCGGTCGCCACCATAGTGATTTCTTGTTGCTGATGGTTCAGATCGGAAACCGATTGATTCGCGCGAGTCGTGCTCAGCTCCGATTGTTGGCTCAGTTCTTCCGCTTGGTGACGAATGTGACCAATAAGTTGCTGCAAACTTTCAACGAACTGGTTGAAGTTTTCAGCCAGCTCACCAACTTCGTCACGGTTTTCTACTTTGATGCGTTGAGTTAGGTCGCCGCTACCGTTTGCGATTTGTGCAAGCGCATTCGAAACGTTGTAGAGCGGACGGAACAAGATGTTACATAGCAGATTAAACAAAGCTACGCAGATAACGACGACGATGGTGGTTGCGATGATCTGATCCCAAACAGCATCGTAGAGTGGGGCAACCAACGAGTTTTGATCTAACACCGTCACTGTTGTGAGCTTGGTACCCTCTATGTGGCGCGCGTAAATCACATATTCGGTGCCGTTAATAGAGACGCGACGCTCTGTACCTGAACGTGCGGCAGACGTAATGTCGTTGTTGTTGAGGCCTAGCTTGCTAACCGGTTGATTCAGCAGTTTACCGTTGTTATGAGTGAAAATATTGCCCTGTTCATTGGCAATAAACATATAACCTTCACCCGGTAGGATCACTTGGTTCAGACTGTTCAGGATATCACCGATCTCTACGTCAGCACCCAGAACGACGGTTTGACCATGCAATTGCAGGGCTTTACCGAGCGACACGACGTTAGCCCCCGTGGCTGCTGCGACGGTTGGGTTATCCATAAAGACTTTCGATGGGTTGGCGATTGCATTGGTATACCAACCCCACTTACGAGGATCGTTATTACCTGGTGGCAAAACCACCCCATTAGCGTTGTCTTGTGACCCGTCCGGGTAAGCGAGGAAAACGTTATCGAACGCGCCAGAGTCTCGGACTTGTTTCAAATGCGTAACCAGAGAACGTTTCTCTGAATCAGAAGAGAGTGAAGTTAGTGCGCGCTCTTTAGAGAGTAGCCAGTCCTTTACGTATTGATTGTAAGATGCGCTAGTGCTTTCTAGTCGCTGTGCGACTTCGATATCGAGCCTATTTAATGAATCTCGAAAAGACAGCCCTCTACCAGCACTCCCCCTAGAATGATGGCGGCACTGGCAGAGATTGCCAGTTTGTTTTTTAATGATAGATTTTTGAACATAAAGCGAATAATAGATCTTTGAATAATAGTTGTTGTGTTTTTATTCTCATCAGTGCTCTCTGCGCTGTTGAATATGCAGCAGAAAGTCAGATTCGAATCTGTTCAATAATTATATTTTATTGCTCAAAATAAATACTGACTCCATGTCGCGAATTTGAGTTTTACATCAAATAAGCAAAAGGATTTGGGACGATATTATTTATGTATTTGTAAAGTAAGGATTTGTCGATTTTTGTAAATGAGAATTCATTTCAATAAATGGTGATCTTTATCACATTTGCGTATTTGATAATCCATTAAAAATGTGAAGGTTATAGCACCGGATATATATTGATTAGCTTAATCATTGTTATGGGCAATCGTTATGCGCAGTATATTGTTAGTCCCCGCGTTATTAGTGTCAGGGTGTGCTCTGATACAACAGTCGACGCCGATTCAACCTGACGCCAACTGGCACGTGGACCAGTTATCGAACGGTATGAAATACCATCTTTATCCAACAGAAGACCAAGAAGTCTCGGTCCGTTTGGTGATGAATATCGGCTCATTCCAAGAAACATCCTCTCAAAAGGGTTACGCTCACTTTGTTGAGCATATGGCGTTTAATGGTAGTGAGCATTTTACCGGTAACGACGTTGTCAAACTTTTCGAGCAATCTGGTGGTAGCTTTGGCGCTGATATCAACGCTTTTACCAGTTATCAGCAAACGTCTTACCAACTTGACCTTGCGAATAATACGAAGCTAGAAGATGCCCTAAAGTGGATGAGAGATATCGGTAACGGGCTTGAGTTTGCTCCTGAGCAAGTAGAGAAAGAAAAAGGGGTGATTCTCGGGGAATGGCGACGTGCTAATCCGGATGATAAGTCCTTTTCTATGCATGCTTACCAAGCCTCGATTGAAGGCACTATGTATGGTGAGCATGACCCAATTGGTACTCGCGAAGCGATTCAAAATGCTTCCTCAAGTAAGTTAAAGGCGTTTTACGACAAATGGTACCAGCCACAAAATGCCGAGTTGATTGTGACTGGTAATATCGACGTAGATTCACTGTCCAAGATTATCAAAAGCAAGTTCTCGAACTGGGAAAGTACCTCGGATACGGTAATAGAGAAGCGCCGTGATATTCGAGTGAACAACGAAAACAGAATCTTGCCAAGTAACACGATGGAATCACCAAGTCTTCATTTAGTGATTGAACGTGGTCTAAGTGGCAGCGCGACGATTGAGCAACAACATGAAGTGTGGCGCGATGAAGTCGCAACACAACTCATTCAACAGCGTTTGATCCGTGTACTCAGTGATGCCGCTGAACCTTTTCAATACGCTTATGCAGAGCCCTATTACTCTAACTATCAGCGTATGATGTCGGCAGGGATTTCGTTTGCACCAGATCGCCGCGAACAAATGCACCAGACTTTCATTCGTACCTTGGCGTCGTTAAGAGATTATGGTGCGACTCAATCCGAGTTAGATAGCGTTATGTCAAATTGGCAAGGTGAACTTGCAAATATTGATTCAGATTGGAGTCAGCGCAAGCCAAACAGTTACGCAGAAGCACGTGTTTTTCAAATTGGACAAGACAGTGTCAGCCAATCAAAAGAGAATTACGCCCAGAGTTTGGCAGAATTCATCAACAACGAGAATTTAGAGAGCATTAACACACAATTGACGGCTTTATTATCTCAGCAGCCAAGCTTTTTTATTGGTTTGGGGAAAAGCGAAACGTCAGAGCAGTTCAACGGTGTATTTGCCGCTCTAAACAGTGCCTATCTTCAAACTGGCGAAAAACCGCTAGAGATGTATGACAAAGTGGATGGATTCTTAAAGCCTACCCAGGAAGGCAGCATCACGAGCATGCGTCAGGAAGCGGGTGGTTTTCAAGTCTATACGCTATCAAACGGTATCGAAGTGTGGTTCCAAAAAGATACTAAAGCGGGTGGTCGAGCGTATATTTACTATGCGAGCCAAGGTGGTAAAGCCGCTGTTGATCCGACGTTGTATGCCGCTTATGAAATCGCAGCAACAACGGCAATACGCAGTGGGTTAGGGGCATTTTCTGGTTCAGAGCTAGATAGCTACTTACGCAAAAACAACATTGCGCTTGGCGCGATGCTTGATGCGACCAGTCACGGAGCACAAATTACGGCGCCAAATACGCATCTAACCGATGCTTTGAATGGACTATACAACCTAGCGACGGAGATTAAAGTCGACGAGCGCCAGATGGCAGCAGCGAAGCAAGAGTTTAAACAGCAGAGCGGCGCTTTTTTTGAATCACCGATGGGAAAACTGATTCAAAAAGCAAACGGCAATTCTTATTTGCCGGGTAGTCGTCATCGTATAGTGTCCAGTGATGATGTTGAACAAGTGACTTCCGAGCAGATACTAGCGGTGCATGAGCAACTTTTCAAAACCAATGATGGTTTTAAGATGGTTATTGTTGCAAACGTAGAGCCGGAAGAAATTACACCACTTTTGCGTAAATATGTGGCCTCTATCGAAATGAAACCGAGTCGTTCGATTGATTATCACGTTGCGTTTAACCCGGAAGTGCCGGAGCGAACTGTGGTTGCGGATGGGCATGAACCTTCATCGTTGTATGTAATGCGTTTGACTAATACGAGCGATTACCAACGTACGGCAAGAGACACGGTTATCGAAGATATTTTGCAACGTATTAGTAATGCACGTGTTTTGGATATTGTGCGAGAAGAGTCTAGCCTTGATTACAGCCCGAGCATTTACACCATGACACAAGATCGCGAACCCATCTCTGATTG
Organism: Vibrio sp. Vb1554; assembly: GCF_033344235.1. NCBI lineage: Bacteria > Pseudomonadati > Pseudomonadota > Gammaproteobacteria > Vibrionales > Vibrionaceae > Vibrio > Vibrio sp. Vb1554. The sequence continues at coordinate 60,201 of NZ_JAWPOJ010000003.1, forward strand.
GCTCTTGGAGTCTCAAGTTGAGCCCGAAGACGTGGCACTTTTAGAGAGTAAACTAGGCAAAGTGTTTGATGGTTTAGCGTCAAATATTACCCAAAAAGAAGTGGATACGGCCGCGAAACAACTGGCAGTCGCGATGCAAGGATTGGATGACAACCCAGCACAGAGATCATGGGCATATACTCGTTATTTGGTGCATGATTACGGCGTCGATGTGTTACTTGACGTTGAGAAAGTGGCTAAAAGTGTGACGTTAGATGAAGTGAAAGCGCATGCAAAATCAGCTTTTGGTCCACAGGCAAAACGCTCGGTGATGGTTTTAAATCCGGCCGAATAATCACGTAGTTTCTGACGAAAATCGTGGCAATAGTAATAAAAAAGACGGCGTGAAAGCCGTCTTTTTAAGCACTTTAATCAGAGCGTTTTATGCTGATTTACGCGCAAGTCGCTTTTCATTGTTGGTGTTGTTTTCTTTTGTGTTCGCACTGTCTTGAGCCTTACCCTTTAACGTTACCACTTCCTTTTCAGGTAATTCGGCTGCTTCACCAAAGAATTTGCCACCAGGTTCAATGCTGAGGTTATTGCTCCAGATCCTACCGCTTACGCGTCCCTTGGCAAGCACTTGAATGTGTTCTGCGTGACAGTTTCCGTCCATCATGCCGTTAATGATCAGCTGTTTAGCGTAGATTTCACCGTTTACTCGCCCGCTTTCTGCGACAACGAGAGTGCCTTCCACGTTAATTTGACCATCGACGATGCCATCAATCTGGACATCGTTTTCTACTTTGAGTTCTCCGCTAAGAGAACAGCCTTTGGCGATGAGAGTTGAAGCTGCTGAGCTACTCGTTGTTCCACTGTTTTGATTAAAGATTCCCATCGTATTCTTCGCTCCTTAGTAAAAATGTCTTCGAAATCATTAAGGCTCCAATCGACAAATGGTTTCGGATTCAGTGCTCGCCCAACAAATCGCACCTCGTAATGCAGGTGAGGGCCAGAAGAGAGCCCACTGTTGCCGGAAATTGCAATCAGCTGCCCTTTTTTGACGAACTGACCACTTTTTACTTTGAACGCTTTCAAGTGCGAATAAGAACTCGAAAAACCGAAAGAATGTTGTAGCCTGAGGAAGTTACCAGAGCCTTTATTACTGCGGCGGGTAACTTCCACTACCCCATCGGCAGGGGCATAAATTTTGGTACCGATATTTACGGCAAAATCGAGCCCACGATGCATTTTGGCAACTTTTGTCACCGGATGGATACGCTTACCGAATCCGGAAGATAGCCGTACGTTGCCGACTGGAGAGCCACTTGGTATTTGGTTTAATAACACCATGCGAACGTTTGAGGTTATCGCCGCTGCATCGAGCCTAGCATCCAAGTTATTTGTCGAGGTATGTTCTCCAACCCCAAGCACTTTCTCTAATTCACCCAAACGTTCCGAAACAAGTTGTACCCGTTCTTCCCGTTCTGAAAGGTCATTTTCTAGCTCTGATTTAAGTGTTTTCAGTGTGCTGAGCTCTTCACCCATGGTGCGTGAATGCTCTGTCAATTCAGCTTGTTTTAACGCTGCATTATCAACGCGAGTGTACAAGTGATGAATTAAGATTACGGTCGCGGCCAGAGCAACAACAAAAAAAACGAAAAACGTTTTTATGTTGCGTTGCATCCTTTTACTGAAGTACCAATGTCTTGAGCCATTGATAGTTGATATAGAGATCGTCAACTGGTCTTTCATCGTCTTCTATTGCTCGTATTTGGTATACGTCTCGTCACTGAGTTAGTAGGAATGTAAGGAAAACGAGTAGGGACCGCCAGAGGCAAATTGGAAAGAAGTGTCAGGTCGTGAGGCGTTTTCAGATATTAGATAAAAGACTCAATAAAGATTTAATATTCTGCTGATTTTGGTCGTAATTACTCCAAATCGCTTCATTTAACTGAATATTATGATTTTTAAGGCGGTTATCCGAGAAATTGGATTGTGAATATTGCCAATAGCATCCGCACGCAATTCAACTTACTTCACGGTTTGCCTTATAAATGTTGGATAATTTATCAAACCGACATTCATTACATCGATAACTTGTTTATGATAGCGGTTGATATAAAGCACTATTCATTGGCTTTAAACCTAAGCGTTACATTTCGTTTAGGAACACATAACTATGACAACGGAGTTGGTCGTGAAAAAACTACTATTGGCTACAGCAGTGGTCGCAGCAGCAGGGGGCGCTGGCTACCTGTACCAAAACAATACTACCGCGAGTGATGCAGGCTCACTGTTAACGCAAGTTCCTGCAGATTCACTTATGGTGACGTATCAGACAGAACCTTTTAACCATTATAAATACATGAACGCATTCGGTACGGCGAATCAAGGCTCGATTGCAGAACTTTTTGCCGATGAACCACTGTCTCCACAACAGCAGTTTGCAGTTAACTTATTCGATGGATACCTAGAGAGTGCTGCGTCGCCAGAAACATTAAAAGCTTATTTGGGCACCGGGGAAAACATTAATCCTGTGTTGTACACAATTGGTATGGTACCGGTGTACAAAGTGGATATTGAAGACCCTGCCGCGTTATGGAAAACACTGGATCATGAAGAGCAGATGAGCGGCGCTAAGCATGAGTTGGTTAAGCTTGGTGAAGTCGAGTATCGTCGTTACGAGATGACTGATTCAATTGACCCGCAGGACGGTATTGGCTTGGTTGTAGCCGTGGTTGATAACGTGCTTACGTTAACGGTTGATGTTCCGCAACTGGGCGTTCAAAACCCGATTAAAATGGCATTAGGGCTTGAAGCACCAAGTCAAAATATTGCTGACAGTGGACGCCTTGAGGCGTTGCAAGCCAAATACGGTGAAAACAACAACTCTTTTGGTTACTTTGATCATCGCGAAGTGATTAAAGGTTTGACGACGAAAGATGGCAATATGTTTGCTCGTCAAATCAGCACGTTGGATGCAATAGATCCTGAACCAACGATTGAGGAAATGCGTTCACCAGCCTGCCATACTGAGCTTACTCAAGTTGCAGAAAACTGGCCTCAGTCCGTCGCGTTTGCAGAATACAAGATGAAAGGCGATCAGGCGTTCATTAAAGGTTCTTTTGTTGTTGAGTCCAACAATAAAGTGATTCTAGATGCGCTCAAGTCGATTCGTGGTGTATTGGCTGAGTCTAAAAGTGATAAGAGTTTCTTTAGTATGGCGCTTGGTTTAGACATTAATACTCTAGCGCCATCGATTGGTCAGATTTGGGCTGACTTGACCCAGCCTCAATATCAATGCTCTTTATTGACACAAATGCAGCAAGAGATGGGCGGCCAGAATCCAGCAGCCGCTGTAAGCATGGGGTCAGGCATGGTTAATGGCCTTAAAGGGTTAAGCCTGCAAATGTTTGATATCAAAGTAGATACTAATGCTCAGCATGGTGAAGTATTTAGCCAGCTAGATGGTATGTTGTCTCTTTCTGCCAATGATCCAATGATGCTTATTCAAACTGCGCAAATGTTCGTTCCTGAACTTGCTCAATTGCAAATTCAACCGGATAACCAACCTGTTAATGTCAGTGACCTATTAGAAATGCATACTGGCATGAAGGTGGACGTGTTTGCTCGTCTAAACGAAAACCATTTCACCCTTTACAGTGGTGATAGTGCTGCGGAAGCAAGCAAAGAAGTGATGGCGCAATCACTTTCTCCAAATGGCTTGTTCAGCTTTGATTTTGATTCAGAGCGTATTTTGGAAGTGTTAGAGAGTGCGTCGTCAATCACAGGGGAGCCGGTTCCGGATGATGTTGTCAAAAGCTTACAAGGCGAGCTTGTTGGTGGTATGACGATGGACGTGACAGACCAAGGTATTGGTTTTGAGTTTGATTACCGTGGTGCAACTAAACCTGTAACGGTTGCACAGCAGTAGCACATTGAGTAGAAAAGGCGGCGCAATGCCGCCTTTTGTTATTATTATGTACCGTATTAAAAAGCGAGTGGGAAGAACGACGCTTACTCATCTATTTGAGGATGAGAGTATTGCTGATATTCAGGTAACTCTTTTCTTAAGTTACTAAATGTCGCCCATGCACTTTCTTTTGAAAGTTTGTTGATCAGCCAGTTTGGCAATAGACCTCCGGGGTCAGCAAACGCCTTGTATTCCACGAGTGTTGTATCGTTTGTGAGTTTTTGTAACTCCCAAGTCGCATCAACCGAGCGAATTCGAACATAACCATTTTGTTCAGCAATATATGAGTCAGGTGCGCTTTTGATTTCTATCGTGAATCCCAGCTCATCGACCCAGTACTTTGAGTAGGTGACCATATCCCGATTTTTGGCAGGCCATGGTGCTTTAAACTGGGTGTAAACGATGTTCTCGGTGGCCGATATCTGATTTAAAACCCGGCTATGACTGGCATTGTCAATCCAGTTCGGGATATTGTCACTGTCTTCCAGTAGCGTTAAAAATGCACCATAGCTGGTGGGTGTGAACATCCGGGCACGGATCTCAACTAAACCGTCACTATGTTCTCGGGAGTAAATTGTGATTCCATTCTTGTCACTCTCGAACTGCCAGTTCTCGTTGGCGCTCGCATCAGTACCAGCGGATATCAATGTGGCGAGTGTTAAGGCGCCAATTATTAAATGCAACATCATGTTAGTATCCGCCAACTTTTCCTAAATTTAAGTTTATACGATTTGTTGTAACTATAAGGACAATAGTATGTTTTTTGTTATTGTTCTGAAGGTTGCTCTGCACTGAAGCCACGTTGAATGTTGGTGAAGGTAAGCGATGCAAATATTACGATAACGATCGCTAGATGCCATGCTTGACTCAATCCAAGCTGTACCAGAGTTAAGCTGACCAATGAGGAGACGACCATTTGTCCACCACCAGACATTGCCGCTGCGGCACCTGCTTGCTTTTTATAAGGTTGCATTACCATCGCTTGTGCACAAGGTAGGGCAATACCATTACCCAAGATCATTAATAGCTGTCCTAGCATCAGAAATAGAGGCTCAACAGGACAGAAAAATAGCCATATTGCGGCAGCGAGGTGAAGAAATGGGGTGCAGAGCAGCATTTTTTTATTGCCAATAATTGGCCTTACTCGGTTACAAATCGTGGTACCACATAACATACCCAAAGCGGGAATGAGCGCCCACATCGCGTATTGAGCGGAGGTCATACCAATTTGATCTTGCATGATAAATGGCATCACAGAGACTGTTGTAATCATTAAGCTGAAGTTTAACCAACTGATACTGGCGAAACTCATAAAGTAACGAGACGTAAGTAAGTTCTTGTATTGGAACAACATTTTTCGGGGTGACGGAATGACAGAACGTTTTGCGATGGTTTCTGTGAACTTAAAGGCGATGATTACCCAGGCCAGCGAGACATAGCCCAACAGAGAAATAAACACCATACTCCAACCGAAGTGGAAGTTGATAAAGCCGCCAATCACAGGTGCAATAAGTGGCGTGATTGAAGCCGCCATGGCGATGTAAGACATTGCCACTGGGAGTTCATCCCCGCTAAATCTATCTCGAGTCGACGCCCTCGCGAGTACCGCGCAGCATCCTGTACCTAACCCTTGTAAAAAGCGCCCCATCACCATCCCTGTATATGTGTCACTGAAGAAAATAATCATCAGCAGACCAGACATCGCGATGAGTAAACCGGTAAGTAATACTCTTTTTCGTCCTAAAGCATCTGACACTGGCCCGTAGATAAATTGAGAGGGGCCAAAGCCGAGCAAATAAATACTCACAAGTAGTTGAGCTTGGTCGAGGGAGATGGAAAAGTCTTTTGCTATCCATGGCAAAGAGGGCATGACTAGCCCCATGCTCAACTGGCCAACGCTAATAATAAGACAGGCGAGTAGTATAGTATGAAAGTTGATTGGGCGACTCATGACTGGTCTCCATTCAAACAACCTTTTTGGCGTCGTGATCTTAAGCCGCCTTCGTCATCCACTTCATTTAGCTTTGCTTTGACCCGCTTCACAGTCGATAGACTGACTTCGCATTTCTCTGCTACGTTTTGCAATGTGTAGCCTTCTAGCAGTAACGTTGCGATCTGTTGGTGTTTGGTTTTGTTTGCGGGGCGGCCGCGAAACTTCTGTTTCCATAATTCTGGCTGCTCTTTAATGGCCTGTCGCCCTTGCTCTGCGGCAAACAGGCGATGTTCAGTCTGCACTTTCCCATATCCAGATAACACTGTGAGTAGTGTTTGAGTTTGAACAGAACCTGGCTCAAAAGTTAGTGATTCACATACGGTTTTCAATGTTACCCCTTTATCGAGTAGCATTTTTATCGTGTTCAATGCTTGACTAAAGTCGCGACCAAATGCGGTCAGCCACCAGAGCACAATCGTATCCCCAGCTCTGACGGAATCGAACAGTTGTAAGAATGCCTCTCTCTCGGTTGGAGGCATGCAACCACGAACCTTATCCTCAAAATGCTGAGCTTCGGGCGCAAAAGCTTTTAGAGTATTAAGGTGCTCTTGGTAAGCTCGATTTTTTGGCGAATAACGAGTGTAAAAATACGTGGTCATAAGGATTATGAGCCTTTTTTTGTTTGGTTCATATAGTGTAATGGCTCATAAATATACATGGGTTCATTAATGCTTACAACACTAAATGAGCCGTTTGGGAGTCAGAGGCAAATAAAAAAGCCAACCGAATGGCTGGCTATAGCTATTTAAGCTTTTGTTGTCTGTCGCTCGATTAACTTCACTGGCACCATCATTTTTACTAGGCTGCCGTTTTTCGTATTAATTTGATCAACAATGATCTTCACGCACTCGCGAGCGAGGCGACGGAAATCCTGGCGGAATGTGGTTAGTTGATAGCTCAACCATTCAGTCTGAGGAATATTATCAAAGCCAATGACTTGTAAGTCCTGAGGAATGCTCAACCCGCATTCTATACGAGCGATATCCATGACCGCCATCGCAAGGTTATCGGTTGCACAGAACACTGCTTCAGGCCGATTTTTGTCTGCCAGTATGGCACGGACTTTATCAAGTGAGCTCGCGTAGTCATAGCTGGCTTCAATGATGCGTGGCGTCTTGCCGGTTAGGTCTTCAAATTCAGAGCAGAAGCCGCTTTGGCGTTCGTCATTCGTAAAGGTTGGCACTTCTCCCGTCAAATAAACCGCGTTCTTCACGCCACTTTTGTGCAGAAGTTGCGCGGCTTGTTGGCCTGCTTCGTAGTTGTCACTGATAACGTAGCTACTCCTAGTACCTTCAACAACTCGTGCGTATTGAACAATTGGGATATTAAACTCTTCACATTCTTCATAAAGGGACTTATTGAAGGTTGCGGAAGCAGCAATGACACCATCGACGCGATACTGGAAGATATTTGGGATTGAGTGGCCCTCTTCTTCATCCACTTGCCATGGAATCAATACGGCAGAATAACCTTTTTTCTGTAACTCACTGGAAATTAACTGCAGTGTTTTCATATGGATAGGGTAATCCGCATCAGGAAACACCAAACCTATCAATTTCGATTCGTTTGTGGTCAGGCTACGTGCAAAGGCGTTAGGGCGGTAGTTAAGGGCTTTAGCCGCTTCAAAGACTTTTTGCTTGGTCTTTTCGGATACTGAGCTACCCGGAACAAACACGCGCGATACAGTAGATTGAGAGACGCCTGCCATCTTTGCCACATCTTTTGATGTGACTACGTGTTTAATTGATTTCATGAATAAAACTTAGTTGCCAGTAATTGAGGTCATAAGACTAGCATAAATAGGTACGTATTCATAAATGTTCTAACGGGTATCCTAAGTAGAATAATGGCTTTGGAGTATTAAAAAGCAAAATGTGGGTTAACCCATTCGATTTGCTTTGAGCTAGCACTAGAGCTAGAGCGTAGATACTGTCCGTTTGTTGGACGTACAGTATCTACGTAAAGAACATTAATTTGCTTGTTTGACTGCAACTTTACGTTTCGGGGAGAGGAGTGAATACCCCATGTATCCGATGCAAGCGGTAGCGACAAGAATAGAGCAGCCACGCATAAAGTTAATCAGCATAGGAGCGTTGTCGGTAAACGCGTTGATCCCCCAAAGCATCACGAGAGAGAATACAAACATCACTAGTAAGCCATAACATGGAGCATCGATTTTGCCGGGAACGACATACCAACCATCTTCCTTGATTGGTTTATTTAGACGAGCATATTCCGCTTGCTGGCCTTTCACTGTGTAAAGATGCATTTCATCTTGTTTACCCGTCAGGAGAAGGCTAGCAATGTAAGCGACAACGGCATTCACAAGGACGCCAATCACGCAATACCAAGGCCACGCAATATCGGTCGCAACGGCTACATACCAGATCACCAAGAAGCTAGCAGCAACGCCAATTAACAAGCCTTTTTCCGTAATGTGTTTTGAGTAGAAACCAAGGACGAACATACAGAAGCTTGCACCGACAAAGTAAGAGCCTGCCTTACTCAGCACTTCCAGTACCGAGCCTGTGCTGGTGGCAAACATGATCGCTGGAATGATGACCAAAATTGCCCATGCAACTGTAAAGAAGCGCGATACCTTCAAGTAATGCTCTTCCGACTCGTTTTGCTTGTAGAAGCGTTTGTAAAAGTCAGCCACAGAAACGGTCGCCATTGAGTTAAATGCGGAATCGAGACTCGACATACTTGCCGCCAGAATCGCAGCGGCAATGATGCCCATCAAGCCTGGCATTCCATATTCACTCGCATAATGAAGAATGATGGTATTGCCGTTTTCAAACTCTTTACCGTCGTAATAAGCGTTGAACAGGACGCCAAGCAAGATAAAGACAAAGTAAATAAAGAAGGCCACGTAGCCCATCATCAACATTGCCTTTTTCGCATCGCCCATGTTTTTCGCGGCCATACAGCGTTGTACCATCATCTGGTTACCGCCATACACGGTGGTGTGGAACATCGTCATTGCGATAACGCCGGCCCATACCGTCGTTACTTGGCTTAGGTCAAAACTTGTTTGTAGGGCATCGGTCATTCCTTTCGCTTTGAGTTCTGCCATGACCTCCGTCATTGGAGCAGGCATGCCATTCCAAACGGCTTCAATGATGATGAATGCGCCAATAAATAAGATTACTGCTTGAATCACATCGGTCCAAATGACAGCCGCGATACCGCCCATTACGGTGTAGATAAGGGCAATTGCAGTGACGATCATGATGCAGTACATCACGTCGATACCAGTAATGAACTCTAAAATCATTGCTGTCGCGTAGAGTACGGCTGCCGAACTCAATGCTTGTTTGATAAGGAAGATAAACGACAAAGTCAGTCGTGAAGCCTTGCCGAAGCGTCGTTCTTGATACTCGTAGATAGAGGTTAAACCGTTGTTGTAGAAAAATGGCATAAATACAGCCACGATGAAGAAGATCACCAGCGGATAATTGAGGTGAATCGCGATAACCGACAGGCCTTCTTTGTAAGACCAAGCTGGCCCGCCAAGGAACGACATGGCACTCACGTAAGTACAAACGACAGAAATACCGATCGCCCACCAAGGGATGCTCTTATCACCCAAGGCGAATTGGCTAGCTGAAGTGACTCGCTTTCCAATTACCGCCCCCAGTACTAGCGTGAGGGCGATGTATCCCCCAAGGATGCTCCAGTTAAGTGCGCCAAACTCATGCATAATTAGGTCCTTCTAACTGTTCTTTCATTTGTGCAAACACGTCATAGCCAAGTTGCAGCAGGATATGAACGATGTCGATCGCCACCCAGTTTTCCTTCAGTAAATCGCCTTCGCGTCGCCAAATGTCCATAACGCGAAGTTCGATGTGTTTTCCTGTCGGGGCGAGACCGAGCCAGCCACTGTGACCAGTGTGAGTACCATGCATATGTGGCCAACCACCTGTGGATACGTAGTCATTTTTGGCCAAAAAATTGACCTCAATATCGACACTTCGATCTGGGAACGCAAACACAAATGGCGCTTGGTGGTGGTTACGGAAACCTTTGACACCGCGCGTCGTGCCAATACCTGCTGGGCCGTACCACATGAAGTCATTGTGCCAGTAGTTTTCTAAATCCATCGAGAAAAGATCTTTGCCATCAAAACGACCCAAGCAAGACAGCATATCTTCAACCAGCTGGGCGCTCTTTTCACTTTCTTTCAAAGACACAACAGATTGTTGAATACCGTTAGAAGTTGCAGGAGAAGGAACTAAGCCATCGTGACCTAAGCTTTTACGAAGAGGGTTGCAGCCTGCTTGATTCATCGCGTCGATGAAGTCTGGGATCATGTAAGATTCGGTGATTTGGTCGTTCTCCACACACACCATTTCGGTGTAACGCAAGTAGAGTGTTTTCCCTGTTGCTGGGATGCCAAACAGTGGTTGTTCAAATGTACCGATAAAGTAGCCGGTAGAGTTGTACCAAGTGCGGCCTTCGTATTCGCCGTGCATAACAATTATTGGTCGGCGCTCGGCGTCAGGCAAAGCATTAACAAGTGGTGAGAGGAAAGATTCGTGGGTTGCATCTGGGCCATTAAGATCGTTCACAGGGTGCGCCACGCACCATTTTACGTCAGGGTTCAAAGTTTGCAGAGCGGCCTGTTTTTGCTCGATGTCTGCGGCTTTGAAGTAGTTCTGGTAGAACTGTTCGATGATGTTGAGTGACATGTTGCTTCCTTACTGTCCGTGATTTTAATAAATAGTGTTTAGTCAGCCGTTAGCCTTGCTGAAGCAGGATTTGCTTCCAGATTGCGGTCTCGTCAAACAAAGTGAATTCGCGACGAAGACCCCAAGGGCCAAACTCAGCGTGGCTGATCCCCATGATGTAAACCTCTTTTCCTGAAGGTTTACCAAACATCCCGTATCCCTCATGCTTACCGTGCAAAGACCATCGAATTGCAGCGCGTGGTGACATCATGTCGTCATCTCGGCCAATACGATGGTGAACGGTAAATTGAGCATTTGGGAAAGACGCACGAAGTGCCATCCAAAAATGATCGACTTCCGAGTGTGATAGGGCAGTTTGACCGCCAGTGTATTCGCCGATGCAAGCGCGGTCGTACTCTTTCGGTACTATAGAGAACTCGGCATTCATAAGGCTTCTGAGAATTGCTTCATAACGCTGACCATATTCGTTGTCGTTGCCTACGCCCAAATAAGGTCCAGGAATGTCGACTTCAGGTGTGAACGGAAATGGGCTTGATTCCACGCCACCTTCAAATTCGATTTGTTGGCGTGCAAACTCTTCTGACGTCATACCCAGTTGTTTCGCGATATCGGCTTGATCGCGAACCAACCATTCGTCATTGATTTGGTTATTGATAGCGTGGCAATCTGCGATAATACGGAAACGAAGTTTGCGGTTCGAGGCTTGCCCGTAGAAGCCGTTGCCACTGTGTGTTGCAGTAGAGATGATTCGATGAGAAGAAAGCATGCCTTGCTCTGGGGTGCCTGACCAAATGACGTCTTCGCCATATAGCGTGCGATCGGGAAACTCGGCCAGTGTCGCCATTGTTGCACTGATCACCCCTTCGTTTCCTTGAACGATAGAGAGTGGAGTACGCACAACAATGTCGGGAGAGTAGTAGTGTTCTAAGGTGTTTAAACCTCGGTCTTCCCAAATCTCTTTTGTGATACCAAGAATGTAGTCGGGAAAATCACGCCACTTTTCATCGAAGCCAACCATGGCCATAAATCACCTCCGTAATTGAATAATTATGTTTTGATTACGTATTCAAAATATATCATGTTGCCATTTTGTCAACGGATTGTTTTTCGATTGTTTAAATAGCGTGCTGATGATCAGATTTTTAACAATTGAGCGGAAAATAAACTAAAAAAGTACAGGAGAGATGGAAGCTATCTCTTATCGAGACGTGTTAATAAGAAAGGAGGTCAAAGTTTTTTGTATGAATTTCCTAATATCTTATTGTTTTTTAATCGCTTAATTTATTTTTATCTGTTTGAATGGAAACAAATGATTAAGCCAAAACTGATAATCATGCAGATCAAGGCACCCAAATAGACTTTATCGCTAATATTCAGCTATTTTGGTGTCAATTATCCTTATATCTTTCAAATTTTCCTTTTGCATACGAATGCTTAAAGGCTTTTTTATTAAATCGGAAGTAAATAACGAATAAGCCACTAGAAAGGTGTTTATCTAGTGGCTATAACAGTCATAAGCGCTCTATGAGTGCAACGATCAGGATAAAAGCGCAGGTAACGATAGCGAGATGGCAGGGATGAAGGTAATCAACATCAACGCCACTATCATTGCACCAATCCAACCCATGATGGCTTTAGAGAGCGACTCTATCGGTACTTTGCCTACCTGACTTGCCATAAACAGGTTGGCACCCAGAGGAGGCGTAACAAAGCCAATGGCCAAGTTCACGATCATCACGATACCAAAATGAACGGGATCCATGCCGAGTGCTGACGTAATGGGTAACAGAATTGGCGTGAGAATAACAATGGCCGCCAGCGTTTCCATAAAGGTACCGACGAGCAACAACAGAACATTGATGCAAAGCAGTATCAGAAGTTTGTTTTCGGTAATCGATAGAATGAACTGAGCAATTTCAGTCGGCAGACGTTCTAGGGTCAATATGCGGCCAAACGTCACGGACGCACCCACAATGACGAGCACAGCGCCAACTAACAGTGACGACTCTAGAATGATTTTCACCACTTGCGCTGGTTTGAGCTCTTTATAAACAAACATGCCAAAGAATAAGCCATAGAGCACACCAATGGCGGCTGATTCGGTAGGTGTGAAGATACCAGAATAGATACCGCCGAGAATGATCACGGGTAGTAGCATTGCCCAACTGGCTTCTTTTAACGCATCAAGACGCTCTGTCCAGGTCGCTTTGCGCTCGTTACCTGTGTAGCCCCGCATTTTTGACACAATTAGACAATAGCCGATCAATACCATACCGACGACCAAGCCAGGAATGATTCCCGCCATGAACATCTTAGTGACGGAGACTTCAGCAGTGATCGCGTAGACGATCATCACCACAGAGGGTGGAATAATGACGCCAATTCCGCCGGAGGACGCGATTAAAGCACCTGCAAAGCTGCGGTCGTAGCCTTTCTTCACCATCGAAGGAATCATCGTCAGGCCGATAGCGGCAACAGTGGCAGACCCTGTACCAGAGATGGATGCGAAGAACATACACGCCACAATGGCCACGATACCAAGCCCGCCAGTAAAGTGGCCAAAGAAGACCTCCGCCACATGCAATAATCGTTTTGAGATCCCTCCTTGGCTCATAAGGTTACCTGCTAAGGTAAAAAGAACGACGGCGAGGAGAGGGAAGGAGTCGAGCCCTGTCACCAAGCCTTGTACTAAAAACTCGATGTTAAGGAATGGCAGGCTTAATATCGCGACCATACTGGCTGCCGCCAGAGCAATACCGACCGGAACGCCAATGAGCAGAAGCAGACCAAAGCTGCCAAACAAAAGTGCAGACGTCATGCGTTAAACTCCAATAGTCGGTTAGAAGTACGATACTTTGCTTTGATATGGCGATAGCGTTGGCGAGAAAAGCGAACTCGTTCATTGTTGGTGGAGCACGCGTTCACACGTTGATAAATGCTTGTCACTAGGCGCGCGCAGCTTAATAGTGCGCAAACTAAAACAGAGGCATACAAACACGCAATAGGAATTTCCATTGCGGGTGCAATCTGACCGAGTTGCAGGCTGCGGTTTATAACCTTAAATCCAAACCAGGCGACAGTGGCACTAAAGGCAAGGTAGATAAGATCAGAGACAATCAAACTGAATTGCGTCCAATTGCCCGGAAGTTTATCGATGAACACACGAATGCGGATGTGTCGATCATCTCGGATACAGTAGCTGATGCTCAGGTACATCGCCCATACGAATAAATAACGAGCCAGCTCTTCAGCCCACGCGATCGTTGCATCGAACAGGCGTAGGGCGATTTGCAAGCACAGTAAAGTTGTCATCGTTGAGATCGCGATAACGATAAGGGTAGGTTCTAGGTATTTGTCTAGTAAGCGAAACCACTTCATGTTCACCTCCAAAACGAGAAAGCACGACCTGTTGCCAGATCGTGCAAAAGAGTGGGAGTTATAGGCGTTCTATCTCGGCCATCACGTTGTCAAACAAGTCTTTACCCGTTTTACTGCGCAAGTCCTGGTACACGGCCGCATTCATTTTCTCTTTCATGATGCTGCGTACCTCGTCTGGGACGATGTTAACCGTCATGCCTCTTGCTTCGAGCTCTTTGATTACTTCTTGGTTTTGCTGCGCGGCGAGCTCACGCTGTTTTGCGATGGTTTCTTTGCTTACTTCACTGATCAGCGCTTGTTGTTCGGCCGGCAGTGAATCCCAAAACGATTTGTTCATGAACAACACGTAGTTGGTGTATATATGGTTAGTTAAAGAGAGGTACTTTTGTGCCTCGTAAAAACGTTCGGCATAAATAGAGTAGATAGCACTTTCTTGAGCGTTAATCAGGCCTTGTTGTAACGAGGTGAAAATTTCTCCCCAAGACAGAGGTGTTGGCGCAGTACCAATAGATTTCCACGCGCTTATTTGAGTGGGGTTAGATGCCGAGCGAATCTTTAGCCCTTTCAGGTCCTCAATACTATCAATTGGCTGTTTGTTGTTGGTCACGCTACGAAAGCCGACCTCCATAAAGCCAAGTCCATGAAAGCCTTTTGATTCCATAGCATTCAACAATGGTTGTCCGATCTTCTCACTGTCGAGCGCTTTGTGTGCTTGCTCTTCGCTATCAAAAAGGTAGAACACGTCGAGCACGTTAAACTCTGGGACGTAGGGAGAGAGTAAAACTGACGCACCAAACGTCATTTGTAAGTTGCCTTGCTGTACGAGTTCAGTCGTCTCACGCACATCGCCTAGTTGTCTTGCCGGATAGATTTCAACTTCTATCTCACCGTTTGAGCGAGCTTCCACTTCTTGTTCGAAATAGAGCATTGCTTTGTGTACGGGAGAGGTTTCTTGACTGTCATGAGCAAGACGAATAACACTGGTTGCAAACGTATTCATACTGCTAAATGCAAGCCCCAGTGCGGTAAGTGAAGTAAGGATTGCTTTCTTCATCGTTCTTCCTTGTTTCTAGTATGACCTGCCATTGGCATTCGTCGGCAAGTCACACAACTTTTTATGTTTTTATAAATTAGTTGAGCAATTCATATCCATTTTGCATACGAATCCAAAATAAAACATTAAAGTAACAAGTCAATAACAAGATTGATGAATTGATGAGGAATTAAATAACGATTGGTGAAAATTTAATCGCGATCACAGAAAATGCCTTACTCGAAAGCAAGGCATTTTGTTTATGAAGAATGAATAAAAATGGATTTATTAAATGGTGCTACTACGTTCGATCAAGGTGCCTTGCTCGAAAAGGTATTCGCCAGTTGCATCCAGGTTGCCGTTGATTCGATTCATCAAGTCTTCAACCGCTCGTTTAACAATTTTGTCGACTGGTTGAGCAATGGTGGTCAAATCATAGCTCGGCCATGCAGACATCGGAATGTTATCTACACCCATCACAGAGAAGTCTTGGGGGATCTTTGCTCCGGCTTGTCGCAAGCCATCCATCACACCCATGGCGAGGATGTCGTTTGCACAAAAAATTGCATCGGGTTTGCTAGTGTGCGACAAGATCGCTTTCGCCGCTTCTAAGCCTGCTTCAAAGCTGTACTTGGCTTGGATAAAGGTTGGTGACGGGGAGCCGAGTTCTTGCAATTTTGAAGAGAAACCCAGCCAACGCTCTTCACTGGTCATGGAGCCAGCATCGCCACTGATATAAGCACACTGTTTTGCGCCTTTCTGCGTTAAATACTCGGCTGCTTGTTGGCCCGCCAATCGGTTATCAATACCAGAGCTATTGGCATTAATACCCTCGGCGTAGCGGTTAATCAAGCTTAAATGAACGCCAAACTTTTCGCATTGGGCAAACGCGCGTGAGGTTAAACGGCTGGTGGCGATAACGAGTCCGTCCACTTGGTATTCAATGGCGCGTGAAATGGCGAGATCGAGGTCGTCCTTGTCGATAGGGCAAAGCACAACTTGTCCGCCTCGCTTTTGAATTTCGACAGCCAAAGCACGAGATTGCATGTCGTACATTGGGTTTGATTCGCTATCCAACGCAATCGCCACTAAGCCTGAACGATTCGAAATCAGACCTCGGGCGATGGCATTCGGTGTGTATCCGAGCTTAGCTGCGGCATCCATCACCATTTTGCGTTTCTTCTCGCTAATACTCGCAGTCGGGCTGAATGCTCTAGATACCGTCGATTGAGAGACGCCGAGCATCTTCGCGACGTCGATCGAAGTTACTTTCGCTTTAATGGTGATACTCCTTATTTAAGGCCATTGAACCTTCTCATACGTGCTGAGTGTATGGGCTAGGGGATTTCTGTGTCTAGAGCATTACATTGATAAGGCGTAAATATCAGAGAAAACTCAAGAATTCATCACATTTCTCTCTTGCTTGAAGCCATCAATGATCATTTTGTGTTCAGAGCCAACACAAAAGAAGCTAACGCCGAGTTCACGCCATTCCCGAGCTTGTTGAGCCGTCGCGACAAACATGCCAACAGGTTTATTGGCGGCTCTGGCCGCTTCGATTACTCGCATACTTGCTTGTGCGACTTTCTCATCATGAACGCTATCAGCACCATAAGCGACAGTGAGATCAACTTGGCCAATGAAGAGCGCATCAATTCCTTCAACATTGGCAATCGCTTCAACATTTTCAACCCCTTGAGGGTCTTCAATTTGTGCAATGACAATCGTATTCGCACGGCTGTCTTTTAAGTGTTCAACCATGGGCTTAGTGGCGTATTGCGCTGCTCGACTGGAACCAGCATACCCTCGGCCACCTTCTCCGTAATGGCAGATTTTCGCCAGTTGCGTCGCTTGCTCAGCAGTACAAACATGGGGAATTTGTACACCCGCCGCGCCACAGTCAAGCGCGTTCAAAATGGTTGAAGGAGCGCTGTCTTGTACTCGTACCACGCACGCGAGGTCATTCGCTCTGGCCGCCATGATGCACAGATCAAGCGAGGAACGATCGAAAGGTGCGTGCTCTGCATCCAGTACCACAAAAGGCAACTCTGCCAGTGCCAATACCTCGATAATGTGAGGATGAGGGGTTTTAACAAATGTACCTAATAGCGTTTCTTTAGTCAGACGTTGCTTAAAATTGCTCATAATTCTCTCCTTTGCAAAGGTATGCAAAAACTAACACGGTGAAATGTGAATGATGAGTAAAAATGATGTGATCTAAAACTCATTTTTGATTAAAAATTAAACTCAATCAAGGTCCTTATTACTTACTTTTATTTGTTTAAATTAATAAATACAAAGGCTTAAGGGTGGTTTTTTTGGTTTGTTGACTTAACTTGTCAAATGTTAATTAAGTGTTTAATCTGATTTTGCATTCGTATCCAAAAGCATAAAAATAACCGTTCGTCAGCCTCAATGTTCAAGGAGAAACCCAATGGCACGCATTTTAAAAAACGGAATCACTGAAGAAGCATCAGCATCAAACGACGCAAAAGTGCGTCAGATTGTTGAAAACATTCTTGCTGATATTGAATCGAAAGGTGATAGCGCTGTACGTGAGTTGTCTGAAAAGTTTGATAACTGGTCGCCGGAGCAATTCCGCCTGTCAGAAGAGCAAATCCAAGCCTGTGTGGATGCGCTTGATGAATCGACTCGTCATGATATCGAGTTCGCTCAGCAACAAGTTCGAAACTTTGCTCAAATTCAACGTGACTCAATGAAAGACGTCGAAGTAGAAACCATGCCTGGTGTGGTACTGGGGCATAAAAATATTCCAGTCAACAGCGTGGGTTGTTACATCCCTGGCGGTAAATACCCATTGGTTGCATCCGCTCACATGAGTGTATTGACGGCGAAAGTAGCGGGCGTAAAACGTGTTATTGCTTGTGCACCTCCGTTTAATGGCCAGCCGAGTGTGGCGATTGTCGCTGCGATGGCAATGGCGGGTGCGGATGAAATCTATTGCTTCGGTGGTGTTCAGGCGGTAGGTGCAATGGCTCTGGGGACGGAGACTATTGCACCGGTCGATATGATTGTAGGGCCGGGTAACGCATTTGTAGCAGAGGCAAAACGTCAGTTGTTTGGTCGCGTCGGTATCGATTTGTTTGCAGGCCCAACGGAAACCCTAGTCATTGCCGATGAGAAAGGCTGTGACCCAGAATTGGCAGCGGCGGACTTGCTTGGTCAGGCCGAGCACGGTTACAACTCTCCCGCTGTCTTGTTGACCAACAGCGAGACATTTGCACAAGAAACTATCAAAGAGATTGAACGTCAGTTAACCATTCTTCCCACGGCGGAAGTTGCGGGTAAAGCGTGGGCAGATTACGGACAAGTGATCGTGTGTGATAGTTACGAAGAAATGGTGGAAGTGGCAGACGATATCGCTTCTGAACACGTGCAAGTGATGACGGAAGATCCTAAATACTTCCTAGATAACATGACCAACTACGGTGCCTTGTTCCTAGGTCGTGAAACCAACGTTTCTTACGGCGACAAATGTATTGGTACCAACCATACACTGCCAACGAAGAAAGCGGCGCGATACACCGGTGGCCTGTGGGTAGGTAAGTTCATCAAGACCTGTACTTACCAGCGTGTCACGGAAGCTGCGTCGCTAAAAGTGGGTGAATACTGCTCTCGCTTGTGTGCACTCGAAGGTTTTGCCGGTCACAAAGAGCAAGCGGATATTCGTGTACGCCGTTACAAAGGCAAAGTGGAAGAGGCGTAATATGTCGAAACTTGCCTTAGTCACAGGCGGCAGTGGCGGACTGGGTGCCGCCATTTGTCGCAAGCTAGCTGAATCTGGATATCGCGTAATTCTGACTTACAACAGTAATCAGAAAGCAGCCGACGACGTGCTTTCTTCGCTGCCACGTAACGAACATTTGGCATTCAAACTGAACGTGGCAGATTCGGGTGAGATTGAGCAGCTTAAACATCAAGTCATTGAAATGAGCGACAAGCTGGATCTGTTGGTCAACTGTGCGGGGATGACGAAGTTCGTCGCGCATGCCGATCTGCAAAGTTTGGATGACCAACTGTTTGATCAAATTTTCCAAGTGAACGTCCGTGCGCCTTTTGCCATGGTTCGAGCTTTTGAGCCTTTGCTCAAGCAAGCCAATGGTTGTGTGGTGAACATTACTTCTATCGCGGCACAGACTGCGATGGGCAGCAACATTGCTTATTGCGCGAGTAAATCTGCCGCAGAAAACATGACTCGTTCTTTAGCTCGCGCATTGTCTCCCGAGATTCGCGTTTTGGCGGTAGCGCCTGGGCTTGTCGACACCGAATTTGTCAAAGGCTTGGACGATGCTTGGCGTAACCAACAAGAACAATCCACGCCGCTCAAGCGTTTAGCCAATGATGAAGAGGTTGCTCAAGCCGTGTACGCCGCGGCAGAGGTTCTGACCTTCTCGACAGGCAATACCATCGCGGTTGATGGCGGTCGACCTCTAGGACTGTAACTAACGCTCGGTTTGTCACTAACAGTCGGTTTGCAATTAACAATTCAAGGCTAGGTTCAAACAAGGACAACAAGGATCCCCTATGACTCTACAAACAAAAATGAATGACAATCTGGTCCGCTATATGGAGCTGATTCCGGGTACCAGTGCGTTTATCGATGCGCGTACACCTGGCAGTGATCTGAAAGATAACTTCTGCATTATCGGTGCAGGGGTAGCAGAGAGCAGTCGTCAACACGTTCACATTCGTGATACTGCGGGCTTTAACATTGGTGCGGCAGGCCAACCGCCGGGCATCAAAAATTCGTTGCACTCTCATCGTACCGCCGAGCTTTTCTTGGTGTTCAAAGGCCAATTCCGTTTTTATTGGGGGAACGATGGGGAACACGAGGCGGTGTTGTCTCATGGCGATGTCATCTCCATTCCAACCAATCTCTTCCGTGGTTTTGAGGTGGTTGGCCGTGATTACGGGTTTATGTTCTCGGTACTTGGCGGAGACGATTCAGGTGGTGGTGTTATTTGGCATCCAAACGTTATCAAAGACAGCCAAGGCCACGGTTTGTACTTGAAAGCGGATGGCACGTTGGTGGACACCATTGATGGCGATGCGGTGCCAAATGAGTCTGAGCTGATGCCACTTCTTACCAAAGAGGAACTAGCCAAGTTCGATACTTACACCACAGAAGAGATGATGCCGTTCGTCGCTCTGCAAAAAGATTATCGTGCAATCAAAGGCGACTTCAGCGCTAGCAACGTCAAGCAATACGCGGTAACTGGTCACCCTTTAGCGGGCTATGATTTCCAAGTTAAGAGTGAAGACGAAGTGAGCATCATGGCTTATGAGCTTTCTGAAGGAGGCTCGATTCCTCAACACTGCCGAGAAGAAAAACAAGTGCTGATCAACTTTGATGGTGATACGGAAGTAGTCCTCACGCATCAAGGCGAACAAGCGAATGTTGTTTTAACGCGCGGTGATGTGCTGAATGTTCCAGAAGGTGCGTCTTACTCGCTGACGAACTTGCGTGGTAATAGTTTGACGTATTGCATTCTTGGTTCTGATCAACCAAAGCCGCTGACAGGAGCATAAGATGACGCAATCCACCTCACTCGTTTGGCTGCCCGGATTACTTTGTGATGGCACATTGTTTGAGGACATCAATCAAATGATGCCAAGTTGGGTCGAGCCACAATGCCCGACACTGGCGTCAATGCCTTCAATGGAAGAGTTAGCGCAGAAAGTGTTGCAAGATGCACCGCAAGAGTTTCTGCTCGGTGGCTTATCGATGGGTGGGATTCTTGCCTTTGAGGTGTACCGCCAAGCGCCAGATAGAGTCAAAGGTTTGGTGCTAATGGACACCAATGCGGCGGATGAAAAGCCAGAGGTGACACAAAAGCGTGATGCACTGGTTAGTCGAGCGTTAAGTCGTGAGTTTGAACGCATTACGCCTGACACTCTAATGCCCGTGCTGATTCATCCAAGCCGTTTACAAGACAAAGCGTTAACTGAGCGTATAGAAGGCATGGCGGTCAATGTAGGTTTGGAGGCATTTGAAGCACATGCTAAAGCGTTAGCAACTCGCCCGGATGCTCGACCTTTATTGGCGGACATTCAAGCTCCTACGTTGGTGATAACAGGTAAAGAAGATAAGCTTTGTCCGCTAGACAATCATCTGCTCATGGAGAGATGCATCCCAAACGTGACGCTTCATGTTATCCCGGAGTGTGGGCATCTATCTACGCTGGAGCAGCCTTTAATTGTTAGTGAAGTGATGACTACTTGGCTTCAAGATAACTTTGCTTTGTGTTGATAAGAACTTCATCACTCACCACCTTAAGGCTACTTGGGTATAGGTGGTGAGCGATGAGTATTATCAGAAGTAGTAGCGAATACCTGCCGCGAATTGATCATCACGATTTTCGAATTTGCTGCCATCGTACTGATCTTTACCTAGGTCGAACTGGTATTCAGTCCAAACTAGGAATTTGTTCTTCTGGAAGTGGTATTCAAGACCAGGAATCAGCAAGTTACGCTCGTAACCTTGTGTCTCGTCACCACGATCTTCCATGTAGTTGTAGTTCAACGTTGGGCGTAGGCCGTTGTCGAAGTGGTAGTAAGTGTAGATTTCGCCACCTAGGGTATCGAACATCACGTCCGTACCGCCTTGGCTCACTGCTTCCCAGTTTTCGCCAACGTGGAAAGTCGCACCCGCGTAGAAGCCGCCGTTGCTGTAGTTTGCGCCCAATAGCATGATGCGCATGTTGTCGCCGTTTTCTACGCCAACCACGCTTGCATCTAGATCCGCAACTTCATTTTGATGGTAAGCCGCACCCAGTGTTACGCCATCAACCGGTTTGTAAGTGATCGACGCACCCATGCCGTTTTTCAGTGAGGCTGTCGCATTGCCTGCTAGAGCAACATCTTCACGCGTGGTTTGGTAAGTAAAGCCGTAGCTCACTTTTTCATTAATTGAATTACGGTACGTAATTGAGTTTTCTGCACGACCAGCACCGGATGCGATACCCCAGTCAGCTAGGTTGTAAACACCTGAGCCACGAGTACCGAATACACGACCTAAATCGGTGTACCATGCTACGTCGTAGAAGGTAGACCACTGCTTAGTACCCGCAGCAATCTTGCCGTATTTTTCGTGATCAACACCTGCGTATAGCAAGCGGTCGTAAATGTTGTCGCCGTTCGCGCCAGAGTTGTAGCCCCATTCCGCGTGACCGAAACCAGTCCAGCCGTTATCCAGACCCATTTGGCCTTTCAAACCGAAACGTGAGCTGCCGCTGTTCCATTCGCCGTTGTCATCACCGCCACGGTCTTGGTAGCGAAGATCGAAACGGCCATCGATGGTTAGGCTGTCGCCAGCGTCATTAACAAAAGTGTGTGCAGCAAAGGCTGAGCTAGAAGTAAGCGCTGCTAAAATCACTGCAGAAAGGGTCGACTTTTTCATCATCAATCTCATTATTCAGGGCGCAGAAAGCCACCGTGCGTTCATGCCCGTTTTGAATAAGGGTTCTATCTTGAGGTTGTGCCCTATCCTTGAGGCACGAGTTGGGAGCATGTCGCCTGAACCGAGAGGGGATTCAGGCAACATAAAGGCGGGTTGACAGTCCGCCCCTAGGACTTCTTATAGAGAAGGGTTTAGGATCTGTTGAGTACGCTCGAACACGTCTAGACCTTGCTGTTTTAGCCAGTAAGGTAGGTCGATCAGTACCCAGTTCTCAGATAGCTTGTCGCCATCACGGTAGTAAACGTCAACCACTTGCATGTCTGCACGTACTTCACCACCTGTCATACCTAGGAAACCACCGATTGGCGTGTTAGATAGGTTTGGCCAGCCGAAGAAACAAGAGAAGTTACCTTCTGCGAAACGACATACGTGGCCGTTAAACTTCTTGTCTTTCAGGTTGTTACGGAATGGCAATTGGTGCTGCTGTTGGTAACGAGGGATTGTGTAAGACGCACCGATACCACATGGACCGTACCAGATCATGTCTTTAGACCAGCTCTTCTCAAGAACTTCTGGTGGGCAACCCATAGCGCCACTGTCGTTTAGTGCAGATAGGTCATCAACCATCTTGTTCACTAGTGCTAGTGTTGCTACGCCTTCTTCTGGTGCTGCGTCTTCGAACAGTAGACCATCGTGGTTACGAGGACCAGGGTATACGAAGTGCTTACCTGTTGATGGTGGTAGTGGGTAACAACCCGCTTGGTCCATTGCACCTAGAAGGTCTAGGAATAGGCCAGTCTTAGTGATCTTGCCGTTTTCAACACAGTTAAATTCTGCGTAGCGGATGTTCATGATTTTGCCAGTTGGGCGCATGCCTAGGTATTCAGCGTCGAATAGACCCATGAAGTGACCCATGCTCATTACCCAGATTTCACCTGATGTTACTTCGTTCTCACCACCGATGAAGATGTCTTGACGACGCTGCATGCGAGTCATTGATTTCATCAAAGGAGCCCAGAAAACGTCAGCCGCTGCTTGAGCGCCTTGTTGCTCACGGAATGGGTAAACACCACGCCATAGGTAATCTTCTGAAGTGTGTGCTTTTAGTACTTCTGCCACGTTCTCGTGAGTTGCGTTTTCCATTGCGCTGAAGTATTCACGTACAACGCGTTTCGCTTCTTGATATTTAGACATAATAAACTCTCTTATTTGCTGTCGAGTCGGCTTTGGGAACAGGACTCGAAATTAAGTTTTTTCATCCGGCCGGGGAGCCAGCCGGAGTTTTTGAAATTCAGTTACGCTTTTGCTGCTTCGGCTTTTTTGCTCTTATCGAACACGCCGCCTTTTAGTGTCTCTGGCAGTGATAGCCATAGAAGACCAGCAAGGATCCATACGATTGGTGAACCCCACATTGCGGTTTGTAGGTCGGTACGTTCTTGGATGAAGATAAGTACCATTGGTGCCCACATACCGAGGATACGACCGCCGTGGAATAGCGCCGCGCCGTAGCTACGTAGGTGTGCTGGGAACAGTTCTGAGAAGTAACCACCCCATACCGCAGAAGAAGACAGACCGAAGTTGTAAATCAGACCAAGTAGAGCCAGCATGTTTAGGCCGCCAATCACCATGTCGCCAGGTGCAACAAAGAAGATTGAAACCATGATGCCCGCTAGGATGAAGCCAAATGCGTTCACCTTACGACCGAATTTGTCAGCTACCCAACCCCAGAACCACGCACCAAACAGTGAACCAAACGCTGAGATAGAGAAGATGAGACCGATGGTTGCACCGTCGAACATACGCACATCACGTAGGTAAGTGGTTACGAAGCCACCAAAGAATTGGAAACCGTAGAAGTTAAGGCCAGCCAGCAATAGACACGTTAGAGTGATCTTACGGTAAGGTTTACTTAACATTTCGCCCCAAGAGCCTTTTTTCGCTGGTGCATTTGATTCTTCTGCCTTTGCTTGCTCTTCTTCACCGTAAGCGATCACTTTGCTGTCGCTAGGTAATACAAAGATCATGACAACAGCTGCTGCCAATGGTGGGATACCACCTACAAGCATTAGGCTTTCCCATGGTGCATCAATGCTTGCAATAAATGCTGCATATGCACCCATTACCATCAGTGCTACAGAGAACATAGAAGACGCGAATGCCGTCAACTTACCACGTACCGTTGGCGTAAATAGGCCGATCATCAAGCTTACTGCCACGGTGAAGTAACCACCCAGTGACAAACCAATGATGAAACGCATTGCTGCCCATGTTGTGTAGTCGGTGAACATCATATTGATGATCGTTGCGCCACCGTTTAGGGCTGTGATGGTAATAAGAGTGGATTTCTTACCAAATTTTGTTGCGAACCAAGCACAGCTCAATGCACCGATAAGCGCACCAACCGACTGCCATGTATAGAACTGGGCAGTGTCTGACAGGCTAATACCATCATACGCTTCAACGATGTATGGGCGTACGTAGTCAATAATTACAAAGTTATAACAATAGAAAAAGTAACCAACCAGTATCGCTAGATAGGCAGCTACCCTTTGAATCATAGGAACTTCGCTCATGTGTCTTTTGGCATTCATGACCGATAAACCTCTATTTCACTTAGGATTTGTTGCTATTCAAACTTAAAGAACACGATCTTATTGGGATCATCTTCGATTTCGTGTCGTGGTGAATCATAGTTTTTTTAAGGTCATTAGATCCGTGATCAATATCAATTTTAAAATGAATGCGTACCCAATTAGTGGTTTTTAGTGATGGGAGTCTCATTAAATCGGTCTTTTTGGCATTTTTGAATATATAACCGTCTATATTGGTGATTGTAGTCACAGTTATGGCGGTATTATCGTTTAGATATGCTTTTTTAAAGTAATATTCAAGCACAAATAATTAGCACCCAGAATTATGGAAACCCTGAAATGGTTACGTACTCAAGTTTTGTGGTGATTGCGTTATACGTGTTAATCACCATATTAATCAGCTATTTAGTGAATAAGCGCTACAGCAATGGTGGCGACTTTTCTACGGGTGGAAAGCAATTTGGCTGGTTTACGGCAGGTGTTTCGATACTTGCGACTTACATTAGTGCGATGACGTTTGTAGGGATGCCAGGTTGGGTTTATAGCTCTGGCATGGAAGCGATGAGTATTCACCTTAACTATCCCATCGTTATTTTTTTCACCGTCATTTTCTTTGTGCCTGTTTTCTATAAGCTGGGTCTGACTTCGATTTATGAATATCTTGAGCACCGCTTTGGGGTGTATGCAAGAACCATCAACTCGATTGTGTTCATTGTGGTTCAATGTATCTCTGCGGGTGTGATTTTGTATGCCGTGGCGCTGATCTTAGTGCAAGTTCTGCCTATCAGTATTTCTGAAGCTATTATCTACATTAGTATTTTCACCGCTTGCTATACCTATGCGGGTGGGATTTCCACGGTGATCTGGACCGATATGTTGCAATCTGCAGTATTGGTTGCGGGCAGCATCGCTATCTTTGCCATTCTAATGACAGAGATTAATGCGGCAGATTACCTTTCTCGTGATCACCTGAATATCATCAACTTAGACTTTGATTTAGGCGTAGATACCACACTCTGGGCTGGCGTGGTTGCCGTGAGCTTTTTGCATTTGAGTGTGTACGGCACCAACCAATTGATCATCCAACGCACGTTAGCGACGAGATGTGAAAAGACGGCGCAGAAGTCGATGCTGTTGTGTGGTTACGGTGCATTTTTTGTGTACTTATTCTTCGCGGTACTCGGTGTTCTTTTGAGTGTTTTCTATCAAGATCAATCGTTTGAAAACAGCAACGAAGTGATTTTGGATTTCGTCTTCAACCACACTAACCCAATCGTCGTTGGTTTGATCATTTCCGCATTGGCGGCGGCCGCAATGTCGACCTTGGATTCTACCTACAACTCAATGGCGACCGTCGCAACGTTCGATATCTACAAGCGTTTCGTTCGCAAGAGTGCCGATGATGAGCACTACGAAAAAGTCGCAAGAAAGATGAGTTTGCTAGCTGCGGCTATGGTGGTAGTGCCAGCTCTTCTGGCGGTATCGAATGAATCGGTACTCAAAACCATCGCTAGCCTGACTTCCATCTTTGTTGGTATCCGTTTGGGTTCATTCGTGCTTGGTTTATTCTGGGCGAAAGCCAATGAGAAAGGCGTGATCGTTGGCAGTATCATGAGTGTGATTGCGGTGTTTACTGCGATGTATCTCGACGTGGCTTGGCCGTGGTTCGCGCCAATTGGTACATTCGTCTTCCTTTTGTTTGGTGTGTTAGTGAGCCGTCGTTGGGGCGCTGTGACTGCCGAGCAACAAATCTTTATCAATAATCAAAAACATCTTTTTGCAAAGCCAACCGCAAGCCATTACGGGCTGTTGGTGTTCGCTGTGGCGACCATCGCTGCTTGTATGGTTCTCCCTGATTGGCTTTATGCTGCATTGTCGTAATAGGTAAGTTTATGCTGTCCATCTTTGATATTTACAAGATTGGTGTGGGCCCTTCTAGCTCTCACACCAATGGTCCAATGATCGCGGGTTATCACTTCACTCGTTTGATTGAATCGAACTTGGCAAAAGTGGTTCGTATTCAAGTCGATTTATACGGCTCACTCTCGTTAACGGGGATTGGTCACCATACTGACCGTGCAACCATTTTGGGTCTGTTGGGTAACAAACCAGATACCATCAAAATCGCTTCTGCGAACAAAGCGATGCGCAAGGCGATTGAAGAGGGCATGATGTCTGTCGATGGCCGTCATGAAATCGAATTCAACTACAAAACGGACATGTTGTTCCATGAAGAGAACCTTCCTCTGCATGAGAATGGAATGACGATTACTGCGTTAGATGCGCACGGCAATCAGGTTGGGTTTGAAACTTACTACTCTATCGGTGGCGGTTTCATCGCAACGGCGGATGAACTGCAAAATGGCAGCGCGACTGCGCCCGTAGAAGTTGAGTTCCCATTCTCCAGTGCGGACGAAATGTTGGCACAGGCAGAGAAGAATGGCATGAGCCTTGGCGGCATGATTCTGAAAAACGAACAAGCGTTTCAGGATATGGAAGCCATCAATCAACGCGCAGAGCAGATCTGGCGTGTGATGACGCGTTGCATGGAGCGCGGTTTCGAGACAGAAGGTATCTTGGATGGCGGCTTGAACGTGACCCGCCGTGCGCCAAACTTGCTGAAGAAGCTTGAAGCAAATGCAGCAATCGAAAACGATCCGATGGAAATCATGGATTGGATTAACCTGTTTGCTTTTGCTGTGAGTGAAGAAAACGCGGCTGGTGGACAAGTCGTAACGTCGCCAACTAATGGTGCGGCGGGTGTGATTCCGGCGGTATTGATGTACTACCATCGCTTCATCAAAGAGCTCGATACTAAACAGCTTAAAGACTTCCTTGCTGTATCCGGTGCGATTGGCATCTTGTACAAAACCAATGCGTCTATCTCGGGTGCCGAAGTGGGTTGTCAGGGCGAAGTCGGTGTATCTTCCTCTATGGCGGCAGCTGGCTTGACCGCGCTACGTGGTGGCAGCAATGAGCAAATTTGTATTGCGGCTGAGATTGCCATGGAGCACTCACTAGGCATGACCTGTGACCCAATAGGTGGCTTAGTGCAAGTACCGTGTATTGAGCGTAATGCAATGGGCGCAATGAAAGCGATCAATGCATCTCGCATGGCATTAAAGCGTAACAGTAAATGTTTGATCTCGTTGGATAAGGTAATTGAAACCATGTACCAAACGGGCAAAGACATGAACAAGAAATACCGTGAGACGTCACTGGGTGGGTTAGCTTTGATTCACCTAGCGCCGCCTTGCGAATAATGAGTTAGGCAAATCTAACCAACAAAAAAGCCGAAGCACTGAGATGCATCGGCTTTCCTTTTTTGGAGCGTTTATAACTTAGCTATGCGTTTGCTCACCTTTTGGTGTGCTTTGGTTTGGTTGATAGTGCAAAATCACCATCGAGGTGGGTGACAGCAAGACTTCGCCTTCAGCATGTCCTGGGTTGAGGTTACGTACGTTTGTATCACAGATCGTCACCCATTCTTGCTTTCGCTCATTGGGGAGCTTAAAGCGCGCTGTGGCGTTAGTTTGGTTGATGAGGTAGACCAACTCTTGTCCTTCTTTACCGATACCAAGGTGAAGTGCGACAGAGCTTAAACGGTTCCAATCATCGTGCTCCATTAAGCGACCGTCTGTTCGGCGCCAGAAAATGCGGTTGTTATTGCGGTTTTCGCCACTGAAAGCTCGGATAAATGGCACCATGTATTGATTTCGGTTGGCGACCATTTGTGACATCCATGCTTTGAAATGTTGCTTACGTTCTGTCTCTTCCCAGTTCAGCCAACTGGTTTCGTTGTCTTGGCAATAGGCATTATTGTTACCGCCTTGGGTGTGAGACAGAACATCAGCAGTGAGAATGTGTGGGATACCGAAGGCAAACAGCAAGCTAGCAATAAGGTTGCGTTTTTGCTTCTCACGCGTGGCGATGATCATCAGATTTTCTGTCTCGCCTTCAACACCGTAGTTTTCTGAACGATTGTCACCGTGACCGTCGCGATTTTCTTCGCCATTGGCTTCGTTATGTTTGTGCTTGTAAGACACTAAATCTTGCAGTGTGAAGCCATCGTGATACGTGATGTAATTTACGGTGAGTTTGTATGGCCAGTTCGCTGCACTGTAAATGTCACGAGAGCCCATTAATCGAGTGGCAAACTCTTTTAAATAGCCTTGATCACCGCGCCAAAAACTGCGGGAAATATCACGCAGTTTGTCATTACATTCGTTCCAACCAAATGGAAAGTTACCCACTTGGTAGCCATTTGGACCAATATCCCAAGGTTCGGCAATCAATTTGGTTTCACGCAAAATTGGGTCTTGCGCAACGGCTTTAAAGAAAGCTGCTTCTGGGTTGTAATCATCGCCCTGTCGACCTAACGTTGCAGCCAAGTCAAAACGGAAGCCATCGACTTTAAATTCGCTAACCCAGTAGCGCAATGTATCCATCACAAGGTTTAAGGCTGGTTGGTAGGTGAGATCCACTGTATTTCCGCAGCCAGTGTAATTGGCGAAGTGGTTGCCATGTTTGATGTAAAAACAGGAATCGAGGGCCTTCAGGTTGAAGATTGTAGGCCCTTCACCACCTTCAGCAGTGTGGTTGTAAACCACGTCGAGAATCACCTCAATGCCGTTTTTATGCAATTCGCGAATTGTTGTTTTTAATTCCGTAACGGCGTCTTGTTCTGCGTAGCGCGGATCGGGCACCATAAAGAGATAAGGGTTGTATCCCCAATAATTGACCTTTTCCATCTCTAGTAGGTGAGGCTCATGCATGCATGCTGCGACAGGTAGCAATTGCAGCGTGTTGATGTTTTGCTGTTTGTAAAAGGCCAGCATTTCAGGTGATGCAAGACCTAAATAGCGCCCCCTCAGCTTGTCCTCAACCTCTGGGTGGCGTTGGGTAATCCCTTTGACGTGCGTCTCAAACAACACCATCTCTTCTCTGGGTATACGCGGGTGATCCGTGTTTTGCCAGTCAAAATCATCTTCGATAACGACGCACTTCGGCATATCGAAACTTTTGGCTGGAGAGTAGGGAGGATGATAGTGGAGGGCTTTATCTATTGATTTTGCGTACGGATCAGAAATTAACAGTGGCTCGTCCTTGTGGGAGACAAGATAACCGTATTTTTGCCCCGGCTTAATATCTGGAATAAAAGTATGACGTATGCCAGCGTATTCATTCGGTAAACCGCGAAGCTCGTAGCTGCCATCGTCTGCAAACAATGCCAGTTGAATGTCTTTTACGCCCGGAGCATGAATAGAGAAGTTACAGCCTTCTTTATTCAATGTTGCGCCCAGGGGGTAGGGGCGAGAGAGAAGTCGTGTCATCGGAGATACTTTATTTAATATTTATTGCTACCTTTAGGAAACTATAAGTTAAAAACTTTGTCTTACTAAGGTCAACCACCCTAAATATAAAAATATTCGTGTAATTTAATTACTTTATGTGACGGCTTAGAGTCAAAAATATGAAATGGCTATCACTTTGTAGCGGCTCAAAACCGAACAAACTTACTAATTCCTCCCTAGATTGGTGATCTGACTCGAAAAAACACCATTCGGTAAATTTTCTACTCCCTTCTCATCCCCCTTAAATTAGTTTAGGGCGGAGGAAGTCATCCTTGTACGCCTCGGGTAATCTCACAACTGTTGAAACAAACGGGGATTCGTTCCCATCTTACCTCTCTTTCTTTAGGTGTGTTTTTACTGCCTATATTCACCTAAAAGAGTGAGCAGGGAAGACAGAATTATAAATACCCTTAATGGAGTTAAGAATGAAAAAAGTAAGTGCAATTGCTGCTGCTGTAGCTGCAACTTTAGCTGCTGGTTCTGCATTCGCAGTGGATTTCCACGGTTACATGCGTGCTGGCGTTGGCGTGAACGCTGACGGTGGTCAACAATTAACATTCGAAAAGAACAAGATCGGTCGTCTAGGTAATGAAAGCGATATCTACGGCGAGATTCAACTAGGTAAAGAAGTTTACAACAACAACGGCAAAACGTTCTACGTAGACTCTATGGTTGCAATGACTTCTAATGGTTCAAACGACTGGGAAAGCACTTCTGCTAACTGTGGTTTGGATAACGGCGAAGTGAAATGTGTTGACGATGCACAATTCGCACTACGTCAATTCAACGTTCAAGCTAAAGGCCTACTAAACTTTGCTCCAGAAGCAACACTTTGGGCTGGTAAGCGCTACTACCAACGTCACGACATTCATATCTCTGACTTCTACTACTGGAATATCTCTGGCGCGGGCGCTGGTGTTGAAGGTATCGAAGCTGGTCCAGGTAAAGTTTCTTTCGCTTGGGTTCGTAATGACCGTGGCGATATCGCAGACCCAGGCAACGATGGTGGCGCAACAAACGTAAACACTCTAGACGTACGTTACGCAGGTCTTCCTCTATGGGACAACGGCTCTCTAGAAATGGGCTTGAACTACGCAATTCTTAACGAAACTGACGCTGCGCCAAACGGCACTAAAGATGCGAAAAACGGCGTAATGTTCACAGCAGAATTGACTCAAGGTCTAGACGCTGGTTTCAACAAAACAGTGCTTCAGTACGGTACTGAAGGTTACTCAAAAACAATGGCATTCTACGGCGACGGTAGCTGGTACGGCGCAGAAGCTGACAACGGTGCATCTGGTTACCGCCTAATCAACTGGGGTGTAATCGGCATGGGCGACAGCTGGGAAATGGGTCACCAGTTAGTGTACGGTGTTGGTGAAGACATGTGGGCTGGCCAAGACAAGTGGGAAACAATGTCTGTTGTTGTTCGTCCAATGTACAAATGGGATGACAACCACAAAACTATCTTCGAAGCTGGTTACGCTATCGACGATAACGACGGCGAAGAAAACAAATACGGTAAGCTAACTGTTGCTCAAGCATGGTCTGCTGGCTCTAGCTTCTGGGCTCGTCCTGAAATCCGTGTTTACGCTTCTTACCTAACGGCTGACAAAGAAGACAACTCAAACACATTTGACAACGGTCGTTCAGACGATACGTTCCAATTCGGTGTACAAGCTGAAGCTTGGTGGTAATCATCTAACCACTAAGTCCTAAATTGTCCTAGAATGATACAGCCAGAACTTATCTGGCTGTATTTATTTAAAAAAACAATAAAGAGTCGAGGTAGACAGTAATGAAAAAATGGCTTGCTCCCGTACTGCTGGGCATGTTGGCTACTGGTTGTGCGTCTGTAGAACAAGTAGAGATGAGTCCAAAAGGTCAGCAACAAGTGATCACGCAATCGGGTGATATTCAATGGGTACCGCTTAACGTGCCTGTGGTTACTGAATTCGCTTTGACTGATAAAAGCCAAATGTTGTTGGATGGTAACAGTGCTGGCGCTATTGCAGCGTTTGCTCTTCCAGGTAACCGTGGCAGTCTCGATATCAAATTAGAGACATTCGTAAGTAAAGAACTTCAATTTTATGCTCCTAATGTCGCAGTGATGAACTCGGCAGGAGAAACCATTTACCAAGCAGATTTTTCAAAGTTTAAGTATGAACCAGCAAAACTGTTGGACAACGATAAATTCGTACTTGATCTCAATGTGATTCCAGACATGACAGGTAACGATCTGCATGTGTTGGTTTACACGACTTCCGCCGATCTAAAAGGAAGTACACAAGTTTTACACCCTGCAAAAGCCTTCGCCATGGCGCGTCACACTCAGCCGCCAGATATTGCAGACCCTCTAGCGAAACATAGCCCACTCGGTCAGTTCCGCTTTTCGGTATCCGCGAATGATATTGTGAATACTAAGATTGTTGCGAAAAACGATAACATTCCCCAAGGTACGGACCTTACTAGCTACTACTACAGCTCAATTGAAGCGGCAGTCGCAGCGAATGATATTCCGAAAGCGCTCACTTTGCTTGATGAAGCAAAAGAACTGGGTATCGAAGGTGCACAACAAGTGTTTGTGAAAGCCGTAAATAGAAAATAATCAGATAAAAAAGGTCAGCGAAATGCTGACCTTTTTCATAGAAAATAAATCAATAAAAATACCCCTACATAGAGTTACCTTATTCACATAATTATTTTTATTACTTTGTTTTTTATATAGGTTGGATCAATAATTAATGGCAGTTCCTAACTTATTTTTTGTACTTAGGAAATAAACAAACTTCTCAAAGTGATTTAAATTCGCAATCTGACGATATTTATTTGGCGTTTGATATTTCCATTTTAATAACGATTAATATTTCTTTTAACCGTTGAGTTTATTTTGCTTTGGATATACTAAAAAGGAATTACGTGAAATGAACATGATGAAGACCTCTCTTGCTGCTGCCCTACTTGTTGCCTTAGTAGGTTGTCAATCGACGGCAGAACCTGAAGCGGCCACAGAGCCAGTTGTTAATATGTCTCAAGACGAAGTGGTTGCTTTCATGAAAGCGTGTGATAACCCAGACAGCACGGCGAAAGGACCTATTTCTAAACCACTATTTGTGGTGGGTACTTTTGCGGATTCCGATTGGAAACACGTGCCTCAGCGTCAATACACCTACAAAGGGAATAATTTCTACCAAGCCGTGGTTCAAGAAAAAGTAGGCTCCTACAAAATGCAGTATGCGACCGAATTATGGTTCCCACAATTTACCGCAAAAGGTAATCGAATGAACGTTGGTGAATTAACACCATTAACATTTGGTGGTTACGGTACGGATACTTCGGTTGATATTAAAGAAGATGGTAAATATGTATGGAGTCTTCAGTTTGAAGGCAAAGGCAAACCTGTTCATGTCATGGTAAATAAGTGCCAATAATATTCCATTCAATTATTTAAAATCTATTTTTATTTATTAACCCCTGCATGAAACACATGTCGGGGTTAATTTTATTACTCAAATTTCCGTAGTTTATTTGAGTAAGTTAGGGAGAATAAAATGCGTAATATCCTACGTAACCATCGCCTGTCTCGATCGTTGCTTGCGTTAAGTGTGATTGGTGCTTTATCTGCGTGTAATTCTTCTGGTGGTGGCGACACTAATAGTAGCACTCCGCTACCGGATACCAGTTATGCTTGCCAAGCCAATGTCATGGCGCAAAGTAACCAACTTCGTACTTATCAAATCATGGTAGAGAGTTTTGTAGATGGTGATGCGAGCATTGGTCACGGTACAGGTTATGGCACCAGCCATCATAACGGCGATTTGCAAGGAGTGATTGATTCACTCGATTACATCCAAGATTTAGGGATGAACGCGATTTGGTTGACGCCAGTTTTTGAATCGGAAGCGATAGCGGGCCAAGAACACTGGGCCGATCGTCTGGATGCCACGGGCTACTTTGCTACGGATTACTTCACCATTGATCCACGTTTTGGTGATTTAGAAACGGCGAGAACCTTGGTCGATGAAGCACACAAACGCGGTTTGTACGTGTTTTTTGATGGCGTATTTGGCCACCATAAGAATGGTTTGATCAAACCATCTCCCTCCGGTTTGTTGCCATCGGGATCGAGCAACCCCGTTGATTACCCAGCCAGTCTCGATTTCTACAAAGAAGTGGCAACGTATTGGATCAAAGAACTGAAGATTGACGGCTGGCGTTTAGATCAAGCCTATCAAGTTCCGACAGACGCTTGGACACAACTTCGTAAAGCCGTCGATGAAGCCTCACAAAGTGTGACGTACACCAATAGCAAAGGCGAACAAGTGAATCCGTTGGGTTACATGGTGGCAGAGATTTGGAAAGGGGAGTCTGAAATCGCGAATGAGGCGTATGGATCGAACAGCGATCCGGCACTGTGCTCTGCATTTGATTTTCCTATGCGCTATCGCATCGTTGAAACTTTGGCCGTGAATGAGAGTGGCGTGGGTGGTCGCGGTGCGGATTGGTTAGACAACGGCTACAGCACACACAACCAATATCCAACACATGCGCAGCCGAATTTGATGATCGGCAACCATGATTTAGTGCGCTTTGGTGACTTGTTACAGCGCGGAAATTTAGCGGATGTGAATGATGTGGAATATTGGTTACGCCATAAAGCCGCATTTGCTTTCCAAGCGGCGTACACCGGGCCAATCACGTTGTACTACGGTGATGAAATCGGGGATCAAGTGGATGGTTTTGCCGCAAAAGAAGACAACAGCACCTGTGCCATTCAAGGCTTGTGCGATGATCACGTTGCGCGCAGCAGTGCGAAAATTGAAGGCGTGACGGCGACGCTTGATGCAAACCAAGCCGATCTCAAATCTTATGTGACATCGCTGATGACAATGCGCGATGCGCATCCTGCACTTTATCAAGGGTCACGCACGAATTTAGTTGCGAGTAACGGCAGTTATGTGGACTTGAAACAATCTGGTTCGGACAAAGTCTTGTTTGCGCTAAATACCTTAGAGAGCGCTAGAAGCGTCACTCTTACTCAGGAGAGTGTTGGTACTGGTGAGTTGGTGGATTTGCTCACGAATGAAAAAATTACTCCGAGTAATGGTCAATATCAGATTCTAATGTCGCCACTACAAGGACGATTCTTTGCGGTAAAACCTTAAGGAATTATCCAGAATTGATGCTCACCAGTTGAGCTGACCACAAGCTTTCTTATAAACAAGCCAAGTGTTGTTGCTGACCCCCATAGGCGCACACTTGGCTTTTTTCTGTCTGTTTTACTTTTCCCTTAATGGTTTTACGACGATGTAGCCAACAAGTTGCTTCGCTTTTTGTATTGGCGTTTGTTTTCAGCAGATGGATATTTGTGAGATAAGCTGCACATTAAAAAGTAAATTAACACTTGTGCAACGTAAAAATGTGACTGAAGGATTATTTATGCCCCACTAATATGTTTATCGTGTCTGGGATTTATATAACTAATGGAAAAGTATAATGAAATCCATAACGAACTCCCTCTGTCTCCTTGCTGCTGTTAGCTCTCCGTTTGCATATAGCCAAATTATCAACGGTGACTTTGAACAGTGGAATGGCAATGTACCTACGCAGTGGTCAGAGATTGACGCGGGCATTACAGTGTCGCCAAGCAGCGAGCAAATCAAATCGGGTGGTCTGGCTGCCCAGGTCGTCGTGAATACAGGTACCCAAAGCAACACCGACTTTTTGCAAACCATTAATGTGGAGCAAGGGAAAACCTATCCGTTTTCTGTCTCGGTTTATCATACCGAAGGAAATGTAAAAGCACGTCTGGTGGTTGATGGTTATCACAATTACTCGAACCCACAACAGATAAACCAGTGGCAAGAGCTCGCGCACAACTACACAGCGAGCTCGAACAAGACCATCAACGTCGGTTTGCGTTTTTACGATGAAGCCAGTTTTGATGGCTCAGAAGTTGTCTACGTCGATAATTTTCAACCGACTGAGACGAGTACACAACCTCCTGTAGAAAGTTGTAGTGATCACCAAGTGGTCTTGACTCTCACAACCGATAATTATGGTTCAGAAACTAGCTGGACGTTAAAAAACAACCAAGCTGAAGTACTGTTTTCTGGTCAGGGATATGAGTCAGCAATCACCATTGAAAAGAGCATGTGCTTAGCTGACGGTAACTACCAATTCACGATTCAAGACGAGTATGGTGACGGCATTTGTTGTGGCAGTGGCGCGGGGTCGTACACGCTGACTGAGGGAGATAAGACTCTTGCTTCTGGCGCTGAATTCTCGAAAAGTGAAACCACCGATTTTACGTTAGGTGACTCAACCACGACCCCACCAGTGGTTGATGGTTACTATCAAGCGGCATCTGGTAAGACGGGATACGCTCTAAAAACAGCGTTGTTTAACATTATCAATAATCACTCCAGCCGAGGCTATTCTGCGGTCTGGACCTTGGTAAAAGATGCCGATATTGATCGTTATTACGAAAATGATGGCTCTATTCTCGATATGTATTCTGAAAAGCCATCTGGTAGCGATACAGTAAGCTTTACCAAAGTCACAGACCAATGTGGCCAATACAAAACGGAAGGGGATTGCTACAACCGTGAGCACTCTTTTCCGAAAAGCTGGTTTGGCGGTAAGGTTGAGCCGATGAACTCAGACGGTCATCACTTGTTTGCGACTGATGGTTATGTAAACGCGAAGCGCAGTAATTGGCCATTTGGTGAAGTGGGCACCGCGACCTACGTGTCTAGTAATGGCTCTAAACTTGGCCAAGCAAGCACTAATCTGGGCTACTCCGGTACGGTGTTTGAGCCGATTGATGAGTTTAAGGGCGACTTCGCCCGTGCTTATTTCTACATGGCAACCCGCTATGAAAATATTGTAGGTAACTGGGAAGGCAATTCAAGCAATGCGGATGCTGTCCTTGATGGTTCAAGTTCAACGGTTTTTGAACCTTGGATGTTAAACATGCTGAAACGTTGGCACAAAAATGATCCCGTTAGTGAAAAAGAACGAAATCGGAATCAACAAGTGTTTGATTTTCAGGGCAATCGTAATCCATTCATTGATCATCCTGAGTTTGTTGAACAGATTTGGGGAAACTAACGCCTTTTTGATTTTGGTATCCACCATTTAGTGACGCCAACAAAACAAAGGGGAAGCGTGATGCTTCCCCTTTTTCATTACGGATGTTTTTAAATGAAACTAGTTTTTCGTTACCGTCACGATTGGCGCCGACTTGTCAGCCGCGTTGAAGTGGAAGTTGTAGTTTCCTGCTTCTGCAATCGCAATTTTCAGGTTTGCACTACCGCCACCGACTTCCATCGTTAGCGCTTTACCAAGCTCAACACTGCCTTCGCCACCGAAGTTGGTGTCTGCTGCCCAGTCTGCGCTCGCAACTTTCATCTCGTAGTTGCCCGCCGCTAGGGTAATGTCTAGCGAATAAACGTCATTTGCAACATAGCTGAACTTCGCTGTTGAGTCTTGTGCTGGAGCATCCCATGTAGTGATAGTGCCACGTAAGTAAAGTGCTGTTTCACCGAATGTTGGTGCATCTGCTGACTTGGTCACTGACACGACCGGTTTTTCTACGCTTTCATCTTGAACATGTAGCGCGTTCAGAGTGAAGTTGTACTTACCTGTTTCAGCAACAGACAGCTTACAGTTACCTTCTGAACCTAATTCTAGTGAACCAGAAGCTATATTCGCAGCATCACAACCGATGTTTGGATTTGCCCAACCAGAGTCCGCGAATTTGAACTCGTGTTCACCAGCTTCAAGAACGCCAGTTACAGAGTACATACCGTTGCCAATAAAGGTCATCGCCCAATCACTGCTATCAGACCACTCGTTCATCGTGCCTTTCACGTAAACCACGGTTTCGCCGTAAGGAGGAATACTCGATACGTCTTTGTTATCCGTGTTTACTGGTAGGCCAGCACCTTGCGCGCCGTTTTGTGGCTGTACGAATACCGCTGTTGTCAGTGCTGGTACTGTGAACGTTTCATTGGTGAAGCTTGCACCTTTCACGATGTCATCCGCAGAGTTTTGTTGAACTTCATGTAACTCGAAACCAGTTGCGCCGGCAACTTTGAAAGATTTCTCAGTTGATGTTGAGTTCACAACGGCCACGATTGCATCGTAGTTCGAATCTAAATCGGCACCCGCTGAGGTACCATCGTCGATAGACATCACAATCAAGCCTTCCACTTGGTCTTTCCCTACGTTGCGGAAGTCAACACGGTTCATCACTTCTTGCGCGGTATCTAGGCGGAACAGTTCGCTTGTGCTACGGATTTTTAGTAGCTCTAGGAATTGTTGCTTAGTCAGCTCGATGTCGGTTGAATCTGGTTTCGCCGTGCTGTCACCAACGATGGTTTTGATCAGCTCCCAGTTTGCACCGTCTTTGTCTTCACGTGGTAGACCAACGTTCCAGTTATTGTCGCTTCCGTCGAAGAATACACGGTTGAACCAGTCACCAGAATCGTACGAGTCGCGCTGCATAGATTTAGAGCGCAATAGCTCAGAACCCATGTGGATGAATGGAATGCCTTGACCAAGCATCACCGTTGATAGGGACACAGACTGCATACGTGCACGCTCGGCAGATGAAGTGCCTGTCGCAATCTTGTAGGCGTTGTTATCCCACAATGTTTGGTTGTCGTGCTTAGACACGTAAGAGATGTTCTCTGATGGCACTTTTGTGTAGCCTGCAGGAGCACCATTGTAATCAACGTTCTTACCCAGCTTGGTTTCGCCTTTGTAATCAAGAAGGATGTAGTCAGCCAAGTTACCAGCCATACCTAGACGAACCAGATCTTGGTTGTGTAAACGACCATTCACCGACTCTGCGTCAGTTTTGGTTTCTTCGTTAGGATAAGCGGCGTTACCAAAGCCTTGGTTAAAGCGAAGTGGGTGCTTACCTTCAGAATCTACACCGCCATCAAACGGGCTTCCGCCACGAACTGCGTCACGCAGACGATCAGAGAAAGTACCGATTTCTGTCCCTGCCATGTTGACTTGTGTCGCCTGATCGAAGCGAGCGTTTTGCGCGACTTCACCAAAGTCCCAACCTTCGCCGTAGAACAAGGTATTCGGGTCAATTTCACGGACTTTTTCAAGTGCGTAAACCATCACATTTTTCGGCTGGTGGCCCATAAGGTCAAAACGGAAACCATCGACTTTATAGTCATCCGCCCATACCATCAATGAGTCAACCATTAGTTTACCCATCATCAAGTTCTCGGTTGCGGTGTTATCACAACAGGTTGAGTTTTCGACTCCGCCAGTGTTGACGTTTAGGCGGTGGTAGTACCCAGGGACAATCTTATCCAGTACTGATTTTTCGTTCACACCAGATGCATTTGTGTGATTGTACACGACGTCCATGACCAGTTTCAGATCCATTTTATGCGTCGCTTGAACCATTTCGCGGAACTCTAGAATACGCTTAGACCCGTTAGGATCGGTCGCATAACTGCCTTCTGGCACGGTGTAGTGGTAAGGGTCGTAACCCCAGTTGAAGCTGTCTAGCATGCGAAGATCGTTCATCAACGCTTGTGCTTTGCCCGTTGTTGGGTCGTAGCTATTTAATACCTCTTCAATCACTTTGCCGTCATCTTCGGTCTCACAAATGGAGGCTTCTGGCTTGATGCCACAAAGTTTACCCACGGTGTCGGTGATATCGACTCGCTTGTCAGCGTCTTCATCCACGGTTGCAATATCAAATGCTGGCAAGATATGTAGCGTTGTTAGGCCAGCATCTTTTAAAGCTTGTAAGTGAGATACAGACTCACGCTCAGGTTCTGTAAGCGCCAGATATTTGCCATCAAGACTTGGTGTGCCTTTGCTGTCGTTAAAGCTGAAATCACGAATGTGTGACTCGTAAAGGACGTGGTCTTCGTCTTTTTTAACCGTTGGGCGTGCGTAGTTTTTCCAATCTTGAGGCATTAAGCTTGGATCATCTAAATCAACCACTTGCGAGTATCGTGAGTTCTTAGACAAGCTCATTGAATATGGGTCTGTTACCAAACGCGTTTCAACGACGCCAGTTGTTGGGTGGTATACCTTAACTTGGTAGCGATAGTATTTGTTGACAACGTTGCTTTGTGCCTCAGAAACCCAGATACCTGTTGCTGGGTCTTCCGTCATGGCAACGGTCGCTTCTTCTGCTAAGTTTTCATCGTAGATTATCAGATCAACATCTTGGGCAGTTGGTGCCCATAGTTTGAAGGTTGCGGCACCGCCTTCCACAATCGCACCGAGTTCTTGACCGATCGCGTTACCTGCCTTGGAATCGGCAAACACCGCATCCAAAACGCCCGGTTTTTGCACTTCAGTTGCAGAAATGACGTCACCATTTGCGTTGTAAGCCACCATAACGATTTGTGACTTCAGGATCGTACGCAAGGTCGCGTCATCGACATCGATACCCGCAGCTTGAAGGCTAGCAAGGTGACGGAAGCGTGATTTCAGACCATCAGACAACTCACCAGCCTTTGTCAGCTCAACCGCTGTACCGCCAGAGATTTGCTTATCTTCATCCATTTTGATGTCATTGCTAAGGCTGTAGAACAGCTTCATGGAATCCGCACTGGTCGCCGCTTCCCATGCAATGGTGTTGGCGTCTAACCAATGGGCTTTTTGACCATCAATATCAACAGGGCGCTCTTCTATTGGCTCGTAGTAAAGTTCACTGCTGCCGTGGAAGCCAAACAAACCTTTCGATTCGCCGATTTTCGTCAACTCTACTTTTGAGTTTGCGCTGCCGAACGCTTTCTCATCACCTTTGTGCAGAATGAAGTTCATGCATTCGTGTGGGTCAGAGGCGTCAGGGTTTATTTTCAGTACGTAGTAAGCACCGTAGGTGTCGTTGATGCCATCGAATGGGTGTGGCGCAGACCAATCCGTTCCTGTTCCCGGAATGCCCATTGCGTCTAAATCTGTGCTGGTACAGCCCTCACCGTTCCATAGGTGCAAGCCCCAACCTTCGTAGTCGCTTGCTGTTGAAGCTGATGCTACGTCACGTTTGTAATAAATGACGACTTCGTTCTCTCCCGCAGGGTACAAGCCTGAGCCAGGGTTCGTCGTATCTTCGTTCGTGCTATCACTACCACAACCGCTGATTACCGCGACGGAAATCAAAGGCAGTACGGTTTTGGCAATTGTTGATAATTTAAATGTCTTATTGTCCACGTTTACAAATCCATTGTTATTGAATTGATATTGAGCTGCGCGCTGCCTTCGCTGACTCAATCATCAAGAAGGTTTTGCACACGCTAGAAAGGCAGATGCCAAAAAAGGAAATGTTCAATTAGATGCTAATACACTGAATCATCAGCAAAATGTGAGAGCAGGCTGTTAAGTTTTTTACAGGTGCAAATTTTCTGTCACAGTCGATTTTGTTCACAAATTAAATAATAAAACAGGCGCATAGTGAGAGATTCTGCACATCATTAAAATGTAAATTTTTATGGGATGAGTAAGGGGGGATGATAGGGGATGAGAATGTCTCAGCCCCAAAACCGTGATTAAGTTCTATAAAAATGAGGGCTATATTTTTCTTTTAAAAATAAGTTGCAGTGATGTTGAATAAAATACCGCCATTAAGTCTTCGCACGCTTCAGATTTTCGCTAAGTGGTCGTTATATAATGAAGGTAGTCGGCGTTACGTCGGCGCGTAATCATAAGATTTCCCTGAAAGGGAGTTGAATTGGGCCCTGAAACCAAAAGAGGCTATTTATGAGTAGTATGGGCATTGCCATTGCGGCAACTGGCCTTTCACTCGTCCTGATATTTGTGTGGATGATCTCGTTGTCGATGCGGAAACAGAGACTCGAGGCAGAGAGGAAAGCTCGCGAAGCCGCTTATCGAAAGGCGATGCATAAAGCGCGAGAGCAAGAGCGTAAAGAGCGAGAGTTCAAAGCCGAAACTGGGCATATCCCCACCATTTTATTTCTAGCGAAAGAAGCCGAAAAGGACAACATTCGTCAAGCGCTGTATTGGTATGATAAAGCCGCTAAACTGGACAATGTGACGGGGATGTACGGCATTGTTCGCTTAAGTGAACGCATGCGCGAAGATGTGATTTTAAAAGAGCAGGCAAACTTCTGGCGTACCGCAATTGCGGGAATGGAAGGGGATACCGAAGCGAAATTTTCGACGGGCAAGGCCTTGGTCTTTGGTCGAGGAACTGAAAAAAATATCCCAAAAGGTAACCAACTGATTGAAACTGCCGCCGAAGAAGGCTGCATTGATGCCATGATTTATATGGGGGAATGGCAGCTTTCACCAGACAATAGTGCAGGACGCAGTGCAGATGCGCTTTACTGGTTTATGAAAGCGGCGGAAAAAGACAGTGCGGATGGCAAGATCCAAGTCGGCTTATGTTACCTAAATGGCATTGGTACAGAAAAAAGCATGGTTAAAGGTTGCTACTGGCTAGAACGGGCCGCGGAAGGTGGCAGTGCTAAAGCGATGTATCATGCTGGCGAAGCGTGGAAGGATAAAGGTAAAACGGGTAATGCAATTGCTTACGTTTGGCTGTTTCTTGCTGCCAATATGGGCTACCAACCTGCGCGTACGTTACGTGATGAAGTGGCAACCAATATTGGTGTTGATGTTGTCGTTGGATTGCAGTCCATAGCGAAGCCGTTGCAAAGAAAACTGGCCTCAGGAATGGTGAGAAAGCACTCTATTATTCGAGCCCTTAACAAAGTGTACAAACGCGAAGCGTATTTTCCTGCGGAAGAGGAGCTCAATGCGGTGTTGAATGACGAGAGTAAAGAAGCCTCCGAAGCTTGGGAGGAGACATCAACACTAGATTTTCAGCCTAACATGACAACGGTAACAGCAGAAGGTCAGGCAAGCACATCGCCCAACGAAAAAAAACTCTCTAAAGAGGCGCTCGATTTCACTCAAAACTTCCTTCAGCCATAACATATCTTATCCAGAAGCCTCAAGATTGAGGCTTTTCTTTTGTCTTTAAAATGTTACGCCAAATCCAAGTCAGCTCAATGCATTTGAGGCTAGACATCCAATGACGTGAAAACTCATTTTCGACATTTGGAGGACGAAAGATGATAAGTCAACCTGTTAAAATCGGTGACGACACCGCCGTAGTCATTCCAAGCGTAATCCTGGCTCAGCTCGGGATAAGGGAAGGAGATACCCTAGAAATCGCACTGAATAAAGACAAAATGGAAATTAAGAAGATGGTGTTGAAAACCAACGCTCCAACTTACTCTGAAGATATTGAGGAGAATTGAGTTAGAGAATCTTGGTTTGTCGGATACACTACTGGTTTCGCAAAACTGGCGCTTGCCGCTGTCTTTGAACTATCGATAACTACAATAAGAGGTAAGGTACTATGCAAGGTATCCTCTCTATACAATCTCATGTTTCTTTTGGTCATGCTGGTAACAGCAGTGCCGTTTTCCCAATGCAACGCATGGGCTTCGAAGTATGGCCGATTCATACCGTTCAATTTTCTAACCACACGCAGTATCAAGAAGGCTGGACTGGGCGAGCGTTTGCGGCTGAAGACATCAGCGAGTTAGTTCGTGGACTTGGTAACATCGGCGCGCTGGAAAAGTGCCAAGCGGTATTGACGGGCTACCAAGGTAGCGCAGAGCAGTGCCTTGCTGTTGAAGATACCGTGACGAAAGTGAAGCAAGCGAACCCGAACGCACTTTACGTTTGCGACCCTGTGATGGGCGCGCCAGACAAAGGCTGCATTGTGGCTCCGGGCATTGCTGAAAATCTTCTAACGCGTTTGATGCCAATGGCGGACGTGATCGTTCCGAACCAATTCGAGCTAAGTCAATTTGCTGAGATGGAAATCCACTCATTAGACGATGCGATCACCGCATGCCAACGTGCGCTAGAGAAAGGTCCAAAAGTGGTGCTAGTTAAGCACCTTTACTGCCTAGAAAATGGCAGCTTCAACATGCTATTGGCTACGCAAGAAGGCATTTACCTTGCGAAGCGTCCTCAATTTGAGTTTGCTAAACAACCTGTTGGCGTGGGCGATCTTATTTCAGCTATCTTTACCGCGGGACTCTTAAAAGGCTGGTCTCCTAAACAAGCTTTCCAACATTGTCACGACGCGTGTTACGGGGTGTTGAGTGCAACGTACCATGCAGGCGAATGGGAGCTGCAAACTATTGCGGCGCAGCAAGAGTTTGTTGAGCCAAGCAAACACTTC
This sequence comes from Vibrio sp. Vb1554, assembly GCF_033344235.1. Lineage (NCBI taxonomy): Bacteria > Pseudomonadati > Pseudomonadota > Gammaproteobacteria > Vibrionales > Vibrionaceae > Vibrio > Vibrio sp. Vb1554. Next base: position 104,825 of record NZ_JAWPOJ010000003.1, read on the forward strand.
CCGATTGAAGAAGTGGCTCTGGTCACCGCATAATTGAGCGCAATTAAACAAAAAAGGGGAGCCATCATCGGCTCCCCTTTCTATTTGTTCTGTCAGTCTTACTGAGCTTTTTGCTGCTCTGATTTACAAACTGCTGCCGTAAAGACAACGTCTGTTGAGCTGTTTAGTGCAGTTTCTGCAGAGTCTTGAATCACACCGATAATGAAGCCAACCGCTACAACCTGCATTGCTACGTCGTTTGAGATACCAAACAGGCCACACGCAAGTGGGATAAGTAGTAGAGAGCCACCTGCAACACCTGATGCGCCGCATGCAGAAACCGCAGCTACAATACTTAGAAGTAGCGCAGTCAGTAGATCAACTTCGATACCCATAGTGTGCACAGCTGCAAGCGTTAGTGTTGTGATAGTGATTGCAGCACCAGCCATGTTGATGGTCGCACCTAGAGGGATAGATACTGAGTATGTATCCTCGTCCAGTTTTAGCTTCTCACATAGTGCCATGTTTACTGGAATATTCGCCGCACTTGAACGAGTGAAGAACGCAGTTACACCACTTTCACGTAGACAACGGAATACAAGTGGGTAAGGGTTTTGTTTGGTTTTAACGAACACGATCGCTGGGTTTACAACGAGTGCGATGATCATCATTGCGCCAAGAAGAACCGCCAGAAGGTGTGCGTAGCTTGCTAGTGCGCTAAAGCCCGTTGTCGCAAACGTTGAAGCAACCAAGCCAAAGATACCAAATGGTGCAAGACGAATGATAAAGCGCACAATGTGAGACACGCTGTGGCTTAGATCTTCAAATACGGCCTTCGTTGTTGCCGATGCGTGGTGTAGTGCAAGACCCAGACCCACACCCCAAGCAAGAATGCCGATGTAGTTTGCTTCTACTAGTGCATTTACTGGGTTGTCGACCAGTTTAAACAACAATGTGCGTAGAATTTCAGCAATACCTTGAGGAGGCGTTGCACCTTCAGCGCCGGTGACAAGCGTTAAATTGGTCGGGAAAAGGAAGCTTAGAACCACTGCTGATAGCGCCGCGAAGAATGTACCCATCAGGTACAGTACAACGATTGGGCGCATGTAAGTGTGTTGGTTTTTCTTTTGGTTTGCAATTGAAGCGGCAACCAAAATAAACACAAGAATTGGCGCGATCGCTTTAAGCGCACCGACAAAAAGGCTACCAATTAATCCCGCGCTTTCGGCATGGCTTGGAGAAATTGTCGCGAGCAAAATACCAAAGACGATACCGACAAGGATCTGGACGACGAGGTTACCACGAGCATATCGGGCAACGAGGCTGTTGTGTTGCATACATCATTCCTGCAATTTTATGCCAGAGTGGCAGGGCAATAGTCCATCATTACACGGCGATAATGCCCTTGTATTGCAAGGGGTGAGCATTGCTTCTGGTCACTAAGACACATGATTATCAATTATCCTGTTTTTATAAATTCAGCCATTTTCTTGCTGAATATCACATATCTTAGCTTGGTAATATTTTGTGTCTAGTTTTAGTTTGTTTTTGGATTAAATGTTTGCTCAATGTTATTTAAATAAGATTTTTATGTTGAAAATTATTATTAGTTATGAGTAATGGTTTTTAATAAAGTTGTTAAAAAGGAGACTTTCGTCTCCTTTGATTTTATTGACAACTCAAACGCAACAAATTAATAACTTTGTTGGCGCCTGCGCTTATCATTCATGGCATTGCGAGCAAGTTTACCGAATTGTCGACTTTGTGCTCGTTGCTCTGCCAAAGTCGCGCCGTTAAAGGCTTGTTCTCGCGTTAGTTTTTGATAGTTATTGAAACGACGAACCTCAAGTGTGCCATTTGCAATCGCAGTTTGAACTGCGCAGCCTGGCTCAGTTTGGTGCTTACAATTGCCAAAGCGACAACGCTGAGCGAGCGCCTCAATGTCAGAAAATGCCTCACTGACCCCCGATTCACAATCTGCTAGTTGAAGCTCGCGCATTCCCGGAGTATCAATCAAGATGCCGCCATCAGGTAATAGATGGATAGAGCGCGATGTAGTTGTATGTCGCCCTTTGCTATCGTCTTCACGAATATGCCCAGTTGCCTGTTCTTGTTGCCCGAGTAATGCATTAACAAGAGTTGATTTGCCAACGCCTGAAGAACCGATAAAAGCGAGGGTTTGTCCTTCTTTGCACCAGGTCATGAGTTTAGAAGCACTCTCTATTTCTAAGCCGTTGACTGTCTCTATAGCTAATAGAGGGTCGAGCTTCTGTACTTGGCTTTTTAGTTCATCAGTATTGTCACACAAATCGGCTTTGGAAAGCACGATGACGGGTTCGACTTCGGCTTCATGAGCCAAGGAAAGATAACGTTCAATACGACTTAAATTGAAGTCGTCGTTAAGGGAACAGACGATAAACACTGTATCCACATTGGCTGCGATGAGTTGCTCTGCCACTTTGCTGCCAGCGGCTTTGCGGCTAAAGAGGCTCAAGCGATCCAGTAAGCGAACAAATTGCTGATCTTCATTTAAGATTACCCAGTCTCCGACGGTCATATTGGGTAAAGAATGGTGGGCATTAAGATGAACTTGCCCAGTTTCTGTTGCCAATAAATAACCACTTCGGTGATGCGCAATTACACGAGCAAAGATAGTGTTGTCGTAATCGTCTAATGTCAGTTGTTGCTGAAAAAATGGTTTCCAACCCAATTGTTTTAGAGGGTTTGAAGTTGAAACTAATGTGTCACAAAAAGTATGTGTTTGATTCATTATTGAATTATCCCAGACGCAACAAAGCGCCTTAATACAAATCGCATTAGGGTCTAATTCGGATAGAGTTGACCCCGGTGAAGACCGGGCAGAGAAGGGGAAGTTGTGGTTATGCCACAGAGTTGGTGCTGTTAGGGTTACCCTTGCGATGCCCAGTTAGTGTTATTCAATACAATCATCTTGTGTCCTCTTCGTTGGTTAATAAATAAGTGAGTTAATTAAGCCAAAAGAGTATAGCCGCCGTTTTTTAAAGAGGGTAGCTATACTGCAAAAATATTAACTTTGTTTTGTGATGCGCTCTTCCACAATTTGCGAATACGTGTTGGCTTTTAAGCCGTATATAATTTGGACATGACGATCATCCAATATCACGACGCCATGCGCGCCATGATTTTTGAGTGCGTTCTTATCGATGACGGACGTCTCTCTGAGGGTAAGACGCAGCCGAGTCGCACATGCACCAGTTTCTAGCAGGTTCTCTATGCCCCCAATGGCGTCAATGATCGTGTCGACGTCTTGTTCGACATTGGGGTTGGTATGAGTTAGGAAATTGAAAAATTGCTTCAGCACTGACTTAACCGTCATTTGAAGAGTCTTCGGTCGTTAGTTTTGAAATGGCTTCAACAATCGGTGCCGGTGAGAGCGTATGTGGTACTTTAGTGATTAACGTGCCATCCGGCTTCAAGAAGTAAAAGTAAGAGCTATGATCCAGCGTGTATTTTAGTTCCGAGCCTTCCAATTCTGTCTTGCGGAAAATGACACCATAGTTGTGTGCCAAAGGTGTCGTTACATCAAGTGGTGCCGATAGGCCTTCAATCATTGGATGGAAGTAATGGGCATATTTTGCTGATGCATCGGCCTCATCACGCTCTGGGTCTAAAGAAATGAACATCGGGCGTAGTTGCGCTTTTTGCGCGTAGTCAATTTGATTCAGTGCTCCTGCCAGCATTGCAAGAGAAGTTGGGCAAACGTCTGGGCAGCGAGTAAAGCCAAAATAGACGACTCGGATGCGAGGGTCATTCACATCGAAGATATTGACGGCTTGGTTATTTTCCCCAAACAATACCGTTTGTTGAGAGGTGGAACTGTCCACTTGCTCTGGCTTCGTTTTTTGATTATCTAAATAGCTCTTTACGCCAAACCCGAGTGCGAAAGCAGCTACGAGAAATAGGGACCAATTGCGGCTCATAACGATTCCTTATCTTTGCATTTTTATAGCAGGGTAAACGGTACTCTCTCCATCACTGAGTTCACCAACCCAAGTCATTGCATCCTCCGTGCAAACCGGGAGAATGATGTCACCTTGATATTGGCCAGGAGCGATTTGCTTCAGCAAAAACTTAGGCTCACCCATCTCCATTTCTCTTCCTGAAAGACTTAGGATGAGTTGCTTAGCATCGCTTGTATGCCACTCAACATTTAGAGTGGTAGGAACCAAGGGTTGAGCAGTTTCTGAGTTTAGCGTCATCGTAACATTTTCTTGGACGCAAGAGGTTGTAGAGAGAAAGCAGTATTCATCTATTGACTTGCTTTGAGTGGAAGAAGAAAAGCTTTTTATTAGAGTCGGGGCATAAAATCCCGCAACTAATGCGGCTGAAACAGCGGCGATTTGTAACAGTTTCATTAAGGTTCAGCATTTATCACTTAACATTACGAGCATCGTAGCACAGATGCGCCGCTCGCCAACTCGTGACCTCGGTAAATTGTGCGTTATACCTCGGTGACCAGCTTCTTAGTAACGCGACGGACTTTATTGCATCAAATACAGCAGAGTTTTCAATTGAGATGTTTTGCCCTTAGCCAATAGATAAAAACGGAGCCAATTGGCTCCGTTTTTATTTGGTTCAGTATGTGTTTGATACCAAAGTTATTTATCTGAATCTGCGAATTTCTCTAGACCCAAAACCAGAGCAATGGCTGCAAGCATCATCACGACAGCAAGTACTAACTGAGAAGGTTGTGATGTCACGTGTTCAAATTCAAATGGTGATAGGTTGTGCTGAAGCAATGGCACTTGTTCGCCCTTCGAATTGGTGCGCCAAGTGATGGTTTCTTTCCATGGCCAAATCTTTGGCAACGTACCAATCATTAATCCAGTCAAAAACATCAGGGTGAAATCACGGAACTTGCGTAGTAACCACGACAATAAGTGAGAGAAGGACAGTAAACCGATCACGCAGCCAGACAAAAATAGCGCTAATGTATCGACTTGAAAACCTTTCACTGCGGCTAATACAGGAGCATACATGCCAATCAGCAGCAAAATAAAACTGCCAGAGATACCCGGCAAGATCATCGCACAAATCGCGATAGCTCCAGCGAATAAGGTGTTAATGGCCGTTGGTTCCATGTGTAAAGGTTTGAGCACAGTAATACTATAAGCAAACCCGACACCAACGAGCAGAATGACAAAGCGGACAAGATCGCGTTGCTCAACCTGACGAATAATGTGATACACAGAGACCAAAATCAGACCAAAGAAAAATGACCAAAGTGGGATCGGGTGTGTGTCAAGAAGCCAAGTAATCAACTTTGCTAGCGTTGCAATACTGGTGAAAATGCCGGCAAACAGAGCGATTAGGAAGAATCCGTTGATGTGATTAAACGCGGCTTTAACCCCTTCTTTTCGCCAGATAGAGAAAAGTGAGGGGTTAATGCGTCGAATGCTTTCAAGCAGCGTATCGTAAATACCAGTGATAAACGCGATGGTGCCGCCAGATACACCAGGTACAACATCTGCTGCACCCATGGCGATTCCCTTGAAGAAAGTAATTAAGTAGTTCATTGCTCTAATGCTAAGTCGTTTCGATGGCAGAGAGTATACAAACATTGCGATGAAAAAAGTATGAAATAGTGCTGTAACTACTTGGTTTTATATCCAATCTGTTGCCTATCTTTATTACCCGCCAAGAGACAATGCCGCCGTAACGAGCTTTTAATGCTTGGTTTACATTTTTGAGATGATTAACTCTACTATCAATTATCAATCTTGGTTGCATTATGCAATTGCAATTTGCATTATAAAATTGCATTTTGATAATTTGCGCGTGAGTAAATCCAGCTTATATGAGATCTTGTGCCCAAAAATAAGTCTTTGCATTTTGGCATGATTAATGCATAATACTGCTCGACCCTTCTTAAGCCGAGGGTCACCTAGCCAACTGACGTTGTTAGTGAATACAATTTGTTCACACTAAATATAAGCCAATCGCGATTATTGCGGTTGGCTATTTTTTTATATGAACAACGTTACTTACGTGCTTTGCAAATTGCACTTCTCTTTCTGTCAGTCATAAAAAAGGGCTGACGTGTTACGTCAACCCTTGTGTTTTACTTTACGTTTTAACCCGTTTATCTAGCAGTTCAGTATCCCATTAACTGTAGCAAATTTTCAGCTGTCACAATGGCTTCTTTACGATTAGCAATATTAAGCTTTTGGTACAGGTTGCGAATGTGGGTTTTAATTGTCGTACCTGCCACATCCAGCTCTTGTGCGATTTGCTCGTTACTAAAGCCTGAATAAATCAGCCCCAGAACCTGCCATTCGCGTTGTGTTAATGGGCTAGTACGTACTAGCTCTGGCACATTAGGGTGATTCACCAACTTTTCAATAAAGTCTTCATCAAAGTGAATCGACCGGCTACGTTGATTCGATGAAATGTCCTTCATTAACTGTTGAGCACGGTGACGCTCAAGATCGCCCAGTTCATGGCGGAGGCTCAACTTCTCCAGCAGACCGCCAATGGTTGCACCATCAATCAGGAAGTTTCCGACCATGCCAGTTTGGTTCGTCATTACTAATGCTTCTTTTAACAGAGCCTTGGCTTGCTCCTCATCTTTTTGGCGAGCAGAAAGGACCGCTTCAACCACTAAGTTGCGATTAGTATCTGTGATTAGGTTAGTGCGACGAGCTTCACCTTGGAGAAAATCTAACGCAGCACGAGCGTCGGTATATTGGCCTAAGTTAATGTGGGCGCGAGCAATGTTACGCCATTGCAATTGAGAAAAGTGGTTGCATGCCGATTCAGGACGAACCGCAGTATTGAGCCATTCTTGCATTGCATCGGTATTCCCGCGCGCTTGCCAAAATAGAATCAACGATAGTGAAGCGTTTGCAGTCCAATCTACGTGATAAGTCGACTGTTTCATCAAGTGCTGTATATGCTCAATGAATTTACCTGCTTTGTCTAATTCACCGCGTCCAATCGCAATACGCGCCAACATCGAATAGCTATGTAAGTGCTTGCTTGGTGAATGGTTTTCGAGAATTTGCAGACCTTTGTACGCGCATTCTTCCGCTTCATCAAGTCGGTTCCAGCACCAAAGTACTTGCGCGCGAATACGCAGCAAAAATTCATGAAGAGGAACATGCTGAAGCTGCTGATCTTCAATCAGACGGAATGCGGAATCTTGTAGTTCAAAGGCAGCTTGCACGTAACCTTGTGCAATTAAAATCTCGCTTTGCTGCAATATTGCCCATAACGCTTGGTGATATACCTGATACTGACGAGCTAGCTTTTCAGTTTGTTGCATCATCGGCAAAGCACGGTCTAGTTTACCTAGCACGTGGTTAACTTCACCAACAACCGAAGTCGCCACAATTCGGCTACGGTAAATTGTGTTATCAAGTTGGCTAAGCGCTAACTCCGCTAATTCGAGAGCTTTTTCTGGCTGGTTACTGTTGATAGCCACTTGAGCAAGCAACGCGTTTGCTTGACCTTGATAATGAATATCTAACGCAATGTTACGCTTTTTGTGTTCCTCTTCCGCTTCTTCAAGCAGGTGGCCCACTTGGTTATAACGATGCTGACTTTGAGCCAACCATGCTCGGAGCATCGTAAGTTTTGGGTGGCTGAACAACAGATCATCGTCCAACTTGTTAATTGAGCTTTCCAGTGTGCTGAGTTCGCCTTGGTTAAACATCTTCCAGCCGAATTCGTTTAGGATCTCTACCACTAAGTCCTTATCATTCGATTTTTGTGCATGATGAATCGCTTGGTGTGGTGCTTTTTGCTGTAACCAAGCGATAGCAGCATTGCGGTGGAGATCTTTTTCTTGCTGAGGAATACGAGCTTGGCGCTCATGAGACAAAAACTCGCCAAATAAGTTATGGAACCGGAACCAGTTCTGTTCCCCTTCGAGCGGGTAAATGAATAAGCCGTAACGGTTAAGCGATTCAATCATTCCCAGTGCATCTTCGCGTTGGGTAAGGGCAAACACTAGCTCATCATTGAAGTGGTCAAGCACGGATACTTGCATTAAAAAGTGACGAGTTTCGTGATCGAGTAAGTCAAACACTTCTTCGACCAAGTAATCCCACAAGTGCGCGTGATTGAACTGCGATACCGACTCTACAGTTTGTGCCAATGTGCGGTTTTGATGTTGGGCTTGTAATGCGATCAACTGCATCGCCGATGGCCAACCTTCAACATAGGTTCTTAGGCTGTTCGCCATGTCTTCATCGATACCATCGGCGATACGCTGGTTAAAGAAGCGAGTGGTTTCTTCGGTATCGAACGCCAACATCTCGTTGCCGATTTCGATCATTAAATCACGAACACGTAAGTTTGCAGTGCCCAGAGGCGGCGCTGCACGACTGGTTACCACAACGGTGAGGTTGTCTGGCATGTGCTTTAAGAAGAAACGCATGGATTCATGGATTTCATCATTCGTGATTAAATGGTAGTCATCAAGTACCACGTAGCACTCTTGATGAAAGTCAGCCATTTCAGCGAATACTTCGCTAAATAGGGAGCGTAAAGACGAGATCTGACGTTTTTCCGCCAGTTTTTGTGCGTTAGCGCAACTGAAGTTGGTGGCTTTGTTTAATGCTTGAAGCAGATAGTTTACAAAGCGAAAGCCGTCGTTATCGCTGTCATCAATGCTGTACCAACCGACGTTTGGCTTATCGGATAGCCACTGCGCTGCCATTGTTGTTTTTCCGTAACCTGCTGGGGATCGGAATAAAACCAATTTGTAGTAAGGCGCTTGCTGTAGTAAGTCCAACACTCGTGGGCGCACGATGGCATTGTGCAGGCGTCCTGGTCGAGTAAGCTTAGATGGAATCCACATTAGTAGTTATGTCCTTATTTATGTATACCCAAATGGCAGCAACGTGATCATTCTAGTAAAGCCCCCTTGAAAGCCGTCTTACTGAATGATGTCATCAGCATCAAAAACACTGTTTGAATGCCGGATAATGTCGCTACTGTTGGGGCTTGCGTCCGTCTGAAAAACCATTCCATACGGTCACTTAGATATGAAAGCTAGCGAAAACTAGAAATAACTCACATCGCCTAATTCTAGTTTGTATAAAAAGCGTACAATCCTGTGAGCTGAGTGGGATGTTACGACATCAGAAATGTTCGTTACTTTGATCCACTTCCTAATTCTCAAGGGTTGATGGATTTACCATCAACTACGCCCTTTATTTGTGATTGTCGTCACTTAAATATCGTTTGTTTCGTTAGCGTTAAGATCGCGTTGCACATAGATTACGAAAAGTTCTTCTACGCTGACCGAGTTAATGTGACCGATATTACAATTTTCACATCATCAGATGAGTGGACTATAAAAAGCGTCATGAACGGGTTTTAACCTTTCTCACATTCCATTGTGATCAAAATCACTAAGAACTGGTGCAAAGTTCACTTTGTTGAGATTTGGATCACTAACCTAGCAATGGTACCCCCTCTACGCCCTCAGCCCTCCTCCTTCAAAGGATGAGAATTAGGAGGATGTTTATTCACAGAGGTAAATGCACGATGTATGGCAGATGAATTACCAAAAGACGTGAGAATTTCGTAATGAAACCTACTCAACAAAAACAATTTGACAAGAAGTCGTTCCAAGAAAGCGTAAAGAAACACCTATCTGTAACTTACGCTCATACGATTGAAAACGCAGACAGCCGCGCATGGTACCTAGCAATGGGGCATGCTCTGGCTGAATTTACTACTCTAGATTTGCTTGCGACAGAAGAAGATCCACGCATTAAAAGTGCGAAGAGCGTTAACTACCTTTCGCTAGAATTCCTTATCGGTCGTTTGACTGGTAACAACCTAATCAGCATGGGTCTGTACGAACAAGTAACAGAAGCAATGGCTGAACTAGGTTACAACCTAACTGATCTGCTAGAAGAAGAGCGCGACCCATCATTGGGTAACGGTGGCCTTGGTCGTCTGGCTGCGTGTTTCATGGATTCATGTGCGGCACAAGAATTCCCAACTGTCGGCTATGGTTTACATTACGAATACGGTCTATTTAAACAGTCATTCAAAGATGGTCGCCAGCAAGAAGCACCTGACGCTTGGCGCGGTGTAGAAGGCTACCCTTGGGAAATTGCGCGTCCAGAACTTGCGCAAGAGATCGGTTTCTACGGTCACGTTGAAGTGATTAACGAGAACGGTAAAGAAGTTCGCAAATGGGTACCAGGCATGACAGTAAGAGCAATGCCTTGGGATCTTCCAATTGTGGGTTACGAATCAGACACGGTTTACCCGCTACGTCTTTGGGAATGTCAGGCGATTGCACCATTCTCACTAGCAAGCTTTAACAATGGTGATTACTTCGAAGCTCAGCACGCACTGATCGACGCAGGTAACATCACTAAAGTGCTTTACCCGAACGACAACCACGAGAAAGGTAAAACACTGCGTCTAATGCAGCAGTACTTCCACTCAGCAGCGTCTGTACGTGACATCCTACGTCGCCACGAAGCTGCGGGCTACTCGCTAGCGGATCTACCTAAGCAAGAGACTATCCAGCTTAACGATACACACCCAACGATTGCGATTCCTGAACTAATGCGCATCCTGATGGATGAAAAAGGTTTAACTTGGGAAGCGGCTTGGGAAATCAGCTCTAAGACATTTGCGTACACCAACCACACGCTACTTCCAGAAGCACTAGAGACATGGCCAGAGTCGCTAATCCAGCACCTGCTACCACGTCACATGGAGATCATTTACGAGATCAACCACCGCTTCCTACAAGACGTACGTGCAATGTGGCCGGGTGATGTCGCGAAGCAACAGAAGCTTTCTATCATCGAAGAAGGTTTCCACCGCATGGTTCGCATGGCAAACCTATGTGTAATCGGCTCTTACGCAGTAAACGGTGTAGCAGCACTTCACTCTGAATTGGTTAAGAAAGACCTATTCCCAGAGTTCCACGAAATGTACCCGACACGTCTACACAACGTAACGAACGGTATTACGCCACGTCGCTGGTTGAAGTTCTGTAACCCAGGTCTGTCTCAGCTTATCACTGAGAAAGTCGGCCCAGAATGGCCAGCGAAACTAGAGCAACTTGAAGGTATTGCGAAGTACGCTACTGACGCGACATTCCAAAAAGAATTCATGGCAGTGAAGAAAGAGAACAAAGAACGCCTAGCAACTTGGGTGAAAGAGAACATGGGTATCGAGCTCGATACTAATGCAATCTTCGATGTTCAAATCAAGCGTCTGCACGAGTACAAACGTCAGCATCTAGACTTGCTACACGTACTGTCTCTGTACCACCGTATTCTTAATGAACCAGGTTTTGAGTGTACGCCACGCGTTGTGTTCTTCGCAGCAAAAGCAGCACCGGGTTACCACCTAGCGAAAGAAATCATCTTCGCAATCAACAAGATTGCAGACAAGGTGAACAACGATCCTCGCATCGGTAACAAGCTGAAAGTGGTATTCATCCCTGACTACCGCGTGAGCATGGCTGAAATCATTATCCCTGCGGCTGACGTTTCTCAACAAATCTCGCTAGCGGGTAAAGAAGCATCAGGTACAGGTAACATGAAGATGGCGCTAAACGGTGCGCTAACTATCGGTACAATGGATGGTGCAAACGTTGAGATTCGTGAAGAAGTAGGCGATGAGAACATCTATATCTTCGGTCTAGATGTTGAAGGTGTGAAAGCGCTGAAAGCTCAAGGTTACAACCCATTTGATTACTACAATGCGGATCACTTACTCAAAGCGTCAATGGACTTGCTATTGGGTGAAGAGTTCACACCAGGTCAACCAGGCTTACTGCGTGCCACATACGACAGCCTACTAGACGGCGGTGACCCGTACTTATGTCTCGCGGATTTCGCCTCTTACGTGAAAGCACACGAAGACATGAGCGAACAATATAAAGATCAAGCTGGCTGGGCGAAGAAGGCCATTCTTAATACCGCCCTTGTTGGCAAGTTCACGTCAGACCGCTCAATCCGCGACTACGTGAACAATATCTGGAAACTTGAAGCGGTGAAACGCTAATAGAACCTAGTTAAGACCAAGGTAGCCAAGCGCTACCTTTGGTCATTTTCCAAAAGAAGTTATTGATAACAATAAAACCCTACATGGAAGGTGTTGGTATTACCTTCGGAGAAAGCGATGAAAGAACAAACAGCATTAAAGAAAGTCGCGGAAATGGCGAGATTGGCTGATAGCTATGTCAGTGCTTGGGGAGATGAGGCGAAAGTGTCTGAGGAGACGCTACGCCGCTTGCTCGCTTCGCTTGGCTACGATACTAGCAGTGATGAAAAACTACTGGCTTCTGCTGAAAAGAAACATAAAAAAGACGTACTAGCCCCTGTTCTTGTTTTACGCGACGGCGAACCAGTCGAAGTGGAACTAAACCTAGGTACGAGTGCTCGTGAGAGTGAATTCAGCTGGCGTTTAGAAACAGAACAAGGAGAGGTACTTGAAGGCTATCTTCAGTCCCAAATTGTTCGTGATGAGCGTGCTGAGGGTGGCCCTCTAGTGTTTGCATTGCCAAAGAACTTGGCTTGGGGTTATCACAAACTGATCATCAGTCGTAAGCGTCGTAAAACACCTTACGAGATGTCATTGATCATTACGCCGAAAGCGTGTTTCAAACAAGACGATCTAAACCAACACAAAAAGCTATGGGGTCCTAGTATCCAGCTTTACACACTGCGTACTCAGCATAACTGGGGCATCGGTGATTTTGGCGACCTAAAACAACTGGTGAGTGATATTGCCTCTCGTGGCGGTGACTTCATTGGCTTGAACCCTATTCACTCGCTGTTCCCTGCGAATCCAGAAGGGGCAAGCCCATACAGCCCGTCTTCTCGTCGTTGGTTGAACATCATGTACATCGATGTAAGCTCTGTACCTGAGTTCGCGCTAAGTGCAGAAGCACAACAACGTGTTGGTAGCGCAGAGTTCCAACAACGTCTACAAAAAGCGCGAGACTCTCATTGGGTGAATTACACCGAAGTTTCGCAACTAAAAATGAGTGTTCTTCCGCTGCTATTCAGTGAGTTTAAAGCTCGCCATTTAGACAAGAACACCGATCGCGCTCGTGCCTTCTTGGACTTTGTTGAAAAAGGCGGCGACAGCTTGCTACACCAAGCTGCATTCGATGCACTTCATGCTGATTTACATGCAGAAGATGCAAACATGTGGGGCTGGCCAGTATTCCCTGAGAAATACCGCACATTCGACGCAGCTGGTACTCAGAAGTACATCAAGGACAACCAAGATCGCGTTCACTTGTACATGTACCTACAATGGATCGCAGACGATCAAATCAAAGAAGCGCAAGCTCTAGCAGAAGAAAAAGGCATGGCGGTTGGTCTGTACCGCGACCTTGCTGTAGGTGTTGCAGATTCTGGCAGTGAAACATGGGCGGATGAAGGCAACCTAGTGCTGGATGCAAGCATCGGTGCGCCACCAGATATTCTTGGCCCTCTAGGTCAAAACTGGGGTCTGCCACCGCTTAACCCTCAAGTGTTGGAAGCGACAGGCTACGATGCGTATATCAAGTTGCTACGTGCCAACATGAAGCATTGTGGCGCACTGCGTATCGACCACGTACTTGGCCTGCTTCGCCTTTGGTGGATTCCAAAAGGCGAGAAAGCGACAGAAGGCGCATACCTGTACTACCCAGTGGAAGACATGCTCGCAATCCTAGCGCTTGAGTCGCACCGTCATCAGTGCTCTGTGATTGGTGAAGACTTAGGTACTGTACCAGATGAAATCGTTGATATCCTACGTGATGCGGGCGTGCATTCGTACAAAGTCTTCTTCTTCGAAACCTCAAAAGAGGACGGCGGCTTTATTTCTCCGAAGCATTACGCAGAGCAGTCTATGGCGGCATTGTGTACACACGACATGCCAACCCTACGCGGTTTCTGGCACTGCGATGACTTGAAAATGGGTCGTGAGATTGGTCTGTACCCAGATGAAAAACAGTTGGAAGGCTTATTCGCTGACCGCTTGAAGTGCAAACAAGGTATCCTAGACAGTGTTCGTTGGCACGGTTACTTGCCAGAAGGTATTGGCCATGATGCGCAGTTCGTACCAATGGATTCATACCTAAGCGAAGCGCTTCAATTGCACGTTGCGGCGGGTGATTCTGCACTGCTTAGCGTTCAGCTTGAAGACTGGCTAGAAATGGATCAACCGGTCAACATTCCTGGCACGGTTGATGAGTATCCAAACTGGCGTCGTAAGCTGTCGATGAACCTAGATGAAATCTTCAGTCGTGAAGACGTGAATCGCATTTCTAAACGCCTTACAGAAGTTCGCGCACAGGCGAGCAAATAAGATGCGTAGAGTGACGTAGAAGAATGAGCGGATTACTAATTTTGTTAGCTCAGAGGTACGAAAGTTCCGTCTAGGTCACTCATTCAACCCACACAATCCGTTAGGATGAAGTACCGTTATTATGCCCGCGACAATAGCGGGCATTTTTGTATTTTGACGCCGTTTACGCGACGAACGTGAGAAGCGGAGTCTTTTGTGAGTTCACAACGTTGGCTGTGGAGAAACCAACATTCGGTTCAAACGAATATTGGCTCTAGGGAGAAAGATTTGAAAATCACCAAAACAAAGAAAATAAAGAAAAAACACGAACGCGCGTACGAACTGCTTGCTGAGGCGGCTTACTCAGATCCATTTGCGGCGTTGGGCCCATTCATTGATGACGGCGAAGGTTCGCTGCGAGTGTGGATGCCAGGCGCAAACAAGGTTGAACTGCTTGTTAATGGTGAACCTCGCGTGGCGCTTGAACGCGATGGCGACAGCGGTTTTATCTTAAAAGAGCAACGCGACTTACACCTGACCCACTACCGTTTAGCGGTCGATTGGAATGGTGTTGAACAAATTATTGATGACCCGTACCAGTACCACAATATCTACCAAGAGTACGAGCATCTGCATACGCCAAAAGACATGTATCACTACATGGGCGCGCACTTTGTCACGCTAGAACGTGGCGGTGAAAACATTTCCGGTGTTCGTTTCCTTGTCTACGCTCCACATGCATCGGCTGTTAGCCTTGTGGGTTGCTTTAACCAATGGGATGGTCGTCGTCACCCAATGCAACGTTTAGATTATGGCATTTGGGGTTTGTTCATTCCTGGTTTAGAAGAAGGCGTTCAGTACAAATTTGAGCTCAAAGGGCCAAATGGGGAAGGGCTGCCACACAAACAAGACCCTTGGGGTTTCTACTCTGAGCAATACCCATCGTTCGCATCCATTACTTACGATCACAAGCGTTACCAATGGCAAGATGCGAAGTGGCAAAACCGCGCAGTGACACAAAAGCGTGATGAAGCGCTATCGTTTTATGAGCTGCATGCTGGATCATGGAAGCGCAACGAGAAAGGTGATTTCCTCAATTACCGCGAACTTGCGGAGCAGTTGGTGCCATACCTTGTGGATATGGGCTACACCCACGTTGAACTGATGCCTGTGTCTGAGCATCCATTCTATGGTTCATGGGGCTATCAACCTGTTGGCTTGTTTGCACCAACTAGCCGCTTTGGCTCCCCTGATGATTTCAAATTCTTCGTGGATGCGTGTCACCAAGCTGGTATCGGTGTGGTGCTGGATTGGGTTCCGGCGCATTTCCCATCGGATGACCACGGTTTAGCAAACTTTGACGGCACACCGCTGTTCCACGACCCGGACCCACGTCGCGGTTGGCACCAAGACTGGAACTCCTACATTTACGATTTAGGCCGTGAACATGTGCGTCGCTTCCTTGTCTCGAATGCGCTGTACTGGTTTGAACAATTCCATATTGATGGTATTCGCGTGGACGCCGTCGCGTCGATGCTCTATCTCGATTATTCACGTAGCCACGATCAGTGGGTCCCGAACGTTGACGGTGGCAACGAAAACTACGACGCAATCGCAACCTTAAAATGGATGAACGAAGAAGTGTACAAGCACTTCCCGAATGCGATGACGATTGCGGAAGAGTCAACGGCGTTTCCGGGTGTGTCTGCGCCAACCTTTATGGGTGGTTTAGGCTTTGGCTTCAAGTGGAATATGGGGTGGATGCACGACAGTCTTTCATACATCAAAGAAGATCCTGTTCACCGCAAATACCACCACAATACCATCACATTCCCGCTAGTTTATGCGCACAGCGAGAACTACGTCTTGTCTCTCTCTCACGACGAGGTGGTGTACGGCAAAGGCTCTATTCACAACAAGATGCCAGGCGATGAATGGCAGCAAACCGCAAACCTACGAGCATACTACGGTTATATGTATGGTCAACCGGGCAAAAAGCTGAACTTTATGGGCGCGGAAATTGGCCAAACGGCGGAGTGGAACCACGATGATCAGTTGCAATGGTTCTTACTGGAATATGAGCGTCATCAAGGTGTCCAAAAGCTGATGCGAGATTTGAACCACTTGTACCGAAATGAAGCGGCGATGCACGATCAAGATTGTGTTCCTGCTGGTTTTGAGTGGCGTCTACAAGACGAAGCGGATGCGAGCATCCTAGCGCACGAGCGTATTAGTAAAGAAGGTGAGCGTATTCTGATCATCACCAACTTTACGCCCGTACCACACGAGCGCTTTCGTTTAGGCGTTCCAAATGCAGGTCAATACGAACTGCTACTGAATACAGACGACAGCAAATACGGCGGCAGCGATTTTAAAGTGCTGACCAGTGTGAAAACGGAAAAAGTTGAAAGTGAATCACTGCCTCAATCACTTGAGCTTCGTTTGCCTCCACTTTCAACCGTGTTCTACAAGCTGCACAAATAATTTAGTCTAATCAAATTCTAAGCCCGTTTTACATTGTAAATCGGGCTTTTTTTGACCAAGTTTTCACTAACGATAAACAGACTGCATACTCTATACTTGCATCATATTGTTTTATTAAATCAGGCTAGGTCGGACTTTGAGAAAGATTAAATCCCTTCTGTTCAATATCTTATTGGTGCTTTTGCTTTTACCAGTGATGCTCGTTGGCATAGTGAAATACATCGATCCACCAATTTGGGGATGGAAGATCAGCCGCATGATTTCTCCTCCTGAAGGATTTCCTGAAGAGAGTCAAAATGAATGGGTGCCTTTGAGTGATATTTCTAAACACATTCAACTGGCCGTGATTGCGACAGAAGATCAAAAGTTCCCGACCCATTACGGAGTAGATTTTGATTCCTTGTTTAAAGTGATCTCAGAGTCTGGCGAGAGCGGTCCCTCTCGCGGTGCGAGCACGATTACTCAGCAAACTGCAAAGAACGTGTTTCTGTTTCCTTCACACTCTTATGTGCGCAAAGCGTATGAGCTTTATTTTGCTCTGCTGATGGAAGCAATGTGGAGTAAAAAACGCATTCTTGAAGTGTATTTGAATGTGGTGGAGTTTGGTCCAGGTATTTATGGCGCGGAAGCCGCTGCGCAAAACTACTTTGGTATTCCTGCTAAACAACTTTCAACACGCCAAGCAGCAAGGCTTGCGGTGGTGCTGCCAAATCCGTATCGCATCAAAGTTTACCCTCAGACTTCTTACACCATCAGCCGCGTCAATTGGGCGATGAGACAAATGCGTAACCTTGGTAGCGTTCAGCTTTAAACTCCTTTTTACCCTGCTCATAAGTAGAACTACGCCCCCATAAAAGCAAAATGTGAAGCGTCACAAGCTTTAGGGCGTAGCTTTTCAGAATGATGTGCTCAGTTTTTCATCCATTTACTATTAGTGTGAATAAAACTACAACACGAATACTGCGCCTATGCGCAACCAATGGACTGAACGATGAAACTGAACCTGATTACCACTACTTTACTGCTTGCGTCGGCAAGTGCCATCGCCGAGCCTAACATCACCATTTCTACCACGACCAACAGCCGTGACTTTCCGTTAAGTGCAGAGCAGCCTTTGGTTGTGCCCTTAACCAAAGACGGATACACGCTCAAAATCACGGGTGTTGAAGGCGACTGTGTCGCGCCTGATGGCCAGAAGGTCAAATTCAACAAACCTATCGCGCTAAATTGTGGCAAGCCGACCGAACTGCCACTCAAAGTTCGCTTTACTGGCGACTATTCCTTCGCTTATGACGACGCGGCTAAGACGTTGCTGTTTAAGCGAGAGCCGAAAAAAGCAGCAAAAACCGAATTTAAACGCCCGATCCCGCAAGTACAATGTGAAGTCTACCAAGGCGGTGAAGTGACGATCGCTGTGGGGGATAGCTTTCCTGAAGGCACCAAGTTACGCGATGCTTATTCAGGTCAAATGGTTGAAGTGAAAGAGCAGAAAGTATCGCTGACGCCAAGTAAAGACTCTGGTGGCCTAGTGCTGCTAGAGCCTGTGCAGAAAACCAAAGAGGCGGTGCTATTTGATTACCGAAACGCGAACATTTACTTCGTGATGGTTGATCGTTTCAACAACGCAGACGCAAGTAACGACAACAGTTATGGGCGTAAAAAAGACGGCAAAGATGAAGTTGGCACGTTCCACGGCGGTGACCTTAAAGGTGTAATTGAGAAACTGGATTACATCAAGAGCCTAGGTACAGACGCGATTTGGTTGTCGCCAATCGTTGAACAAGTGCACGGCTTTGTCGGTGGTGGCGATAGTGGCTCATTCCCGTTTTATGCATACCACGGCTACTGGACGCGCGATTTCACCAAGATTGATGAGAACTTCGGTAACGAAGAAGATTTAAAAACGCTGGTGGAAGAGGCGCACAAGCGTGGCCTCAAAGTCTTGATGGATGCGGTTATCAACCATTCTGGTTACTCAACATTGGCAGATCTACAGTTCGACGGTATCGATGTGTTAAAGCCTAATGCCGAACTGCCCAAGAAATGGGGCGACTGGCAACCAAAAGCAGGCGAAAATTGGCATAGCTACCACCAGAACATTGATTATCAGAGTCCGAACTGGGCGAAGTGGTGGGGCGGCGATTGGGTAAGAACCGGCTTGCCGGGTTACCCAGCTCCGGGCAGTAGCGACATTACGATGTCTCTTGCTGGCTTGCCAGATTTCATCACTGAATCAGACAAAGCAGTGAAGCCCGCGCAGTGGCTATTGGATAACCCTGGCACTCGCGTAGAAGCTCGTGACAACTACACCGTGGCGGATTACTTGATTGAGTGGCAAACTGATTGGGTGAAACGCTTTGGCATTGATGGTTACCGTGTCGATACGGTGAAGCACGTTGAAGGCGATGTGTGGAAACGCTTGAAAGAAGAGGCTTCAAGCAGTCTTGAGCAGTGGCGTAAAGAGAATGGTAAGTCAGGTCAGCCGTTCTGGATGATGGGCGAAGTCTGGGGACACACTGCGTATCGTAGCCCTTATTTCGATGATGGTTTTGACGCGTTGATCAACTTCGATATGCAGAAGAAGCTAGACAAAGGCGCGGCGTGCTTTAGCCAAATGGCAGACACTTACCAAAGCTATGCGGACACTATCGCGAACGAGAAAGACTTCAACCCAGTCAGTTACATGTCTTCTCACGATACGGAGTTGTTTTTCTCACGTTTTAAAGATTACGGCATGCAACGTAACGCCGCGAACGCATTGCTCCTTAGCCCAGGAGCGGTTCAGGTTTATTATGGCGATGAAGTAGGCCGTAACATTGGCCCTTACGCGGATGATTTCCACCAAGGCACACGTTCAGACATGGTTTGGAAGCTATCTGATGATAAACAAGCTTTGCTGAAACATTGGCAAATCCTTGGTCAGTTCCGTCAAGCACACCCTGCCATTGGCGCAGGTCAGCATCGAGTGATTGAACAGGAAGGCGCGTACGTTTTCTCTCGTTCGCTTGGCAATGACAAAGTCGTCGTGGCGTTTGTTGGACGTGATAAGTAACTAAACGCTCTTTATGTCGGTAAATATAAAGCCCTTCCTTGAGTTATCAGGGAAGGGCTTTGTTGTTTTAGTTCGCCAGTTCTTGGTCGATGACTTTTTCTAGCTCGTCAAACGGCACATAACCAGGAATGATCTGATCATTAATGATCAACGCGGGCGTGCCGCGTAAACCAAGTTGCGTGAAATACTGATAGTTTTTATCAAGCAGCGCTTTGGTCTCTTTGTCGTCGACAAGCTGCGCTTCTGTCCCCGTTTTCTTCGCGATCTGTTTTAACGAACGTACATCATGTGCGCCCGGTTTTTTCACCAATAACTCATGCACTTGTTCGTACTTATCTCGCTGGTTTTGCCAAACATTTAATGCGTAACTTGCCGAGTTGTAGCCGTTTTTCTCGTATTGTTCTTTAAAAGAAACATTGAGGTTAAGCACTTTTATCTGCGGATATTCCTTACCAACTTTGACCAGTTCTCCTTCTAAACGTTTACAAAAAGGGCAACTGTAGTCCGTTACGTTAATAATGGTTAACTCAGGGGTTTCAGCACCAAAAGAGGAATGTTTGCCATCATTTAGATATTGACGAACCTCCTTCAAGGTGTCGCCAAATGACTGCTGATACGCAATGTACTCTTGCAGGTTTTGGTGCAATGAATCAAGAATTTGAGGGTTCTCTTTTAGTATCTGAGTAATTTCCTCTAGCTTTTGTTCTGAGGTCTTTTCTGATGCGAAAGATACGGCAGGTACGATAGCCATCGTTAACGCCAAAAGTGTACGAGTGAATGTCATAATATTTCCTAAAACTTTTAGATTTCGTTGTTTGTTGTGTGAAGTGAATAAAATACGTACGAAAGTCAGGCGAGCGGGTTTCTCGCCTTGCTGGGTTTATTCTCTAAACACGCAAAGTTTTAGG
Organism: Vibrio sp. Vb1554; assembly: GCF_033344235.1. Taxonomy (NCBI): domain Bacteria; kingdom Pseudomonadati; phylum Pseudomonadota; class Gammaproteobacteria; order Vibrionales; family Vibrionaceae; genus Vibrio; species Vibrio sp. Vb1554. The sequence goes on from NZ_JAWPOJ010000003.1 coordinate 125,555, forward strand.
TGAACCCGATACTTTTCCCGTATCGGTTCTGTGTATTCCAGATAACGAATTGCTGTGGATGCCATCGGCAGCGCCACAATCAAAGCAAACAGAAAAAATGGAATAAGAATATGATCAAACTGGTGTTGGTACGCTTGAACCAGCTTCTCTGAAAGGTCGCAAGATGGTGATAAATTCACGCTTTCATTTTGCTGACTCTGTATTTGGTGAGCCTTAGGGCAGCTTTTCGAGAAGCCGGAGTTTTGGCTTAAACATACCATCACCACCCAAAACACGAGGGCGAGTGTCCACTTGGCTATTTTAGGTTGTGAGCGTAACAATGGGCTGCCTAGTCCTGTTGATTCTGGTTTAATCCGTTTGCATATGACCGGACAATCCTAACCTAAATTCCATTATGGAATGTTACTTTCGAGTTAATCGATATCGCCTCAATGCCAAAGTATGAAGTACGTCATGAATGTTGTAGAAAGCAATATTCGTTGGAATCATTGGTCGGATTAATGAAGAAGTCCTGAGGTATCGATATAGATTAATATACCTAATTGTTAGCACAAATTTTTATTATCTTTCAAATGTGATTAAAATCATAAAACAAAACTTCATAACTGAGTCGCCAGAATGTTCGGCAGGCGGATTGATTTTGATCATCTCTCTAGCACATTATTCGGGTGAGCATATGTGTCCTGTCCCACATGTGTAGGTAATGTTATGAAAAATCCTGTTCAAACCGAGCGCAAGGTTACGCTGGGGTGCTACTTTGCACTGGCGTTTGCGGTCGTCTTCTTTTCTGGTCTCATGCAATCGAACGAATGGTATGGCGTATTTGATTTCACCACGTTGAATGGCTCTTTTGGCAAGGTGGCTTATGGTGTCACCGAAACGGCTGACGGTGTGCAAGTTGCAACAACGTCGCTTCGTGGTACTGGTGGTAGCGGTGCACGTGACGGTTTCATTTTTGCACTTACTTTGATTCCTACCGTTATGTTCGCACTGGGTATGATCAATGTACTTGAGCACTATGGCGCACTAGAAGCGGCACGCAAACTGTTAACGCCGCTTCTTCGTCCAATTATGGGTATTCCGGGTAACTCTGGTTTGGCTCTTATCGCTTCGCTGCAAAGTACCGACGCGGGCGCTGCGATGACTCGTCAGCTTAAAGATGAAGGCCATCTTACCAAACGCGAAACCGATGTGTTCACTATGTTCCAGTTCACCGCTGGTGCCACCATTGTTAACTTTTTCTCCTCAGGGGCGGTGCTGTTTACGTTGACGATGGCGGATGGCTCGCTTGCCGTAACGTCTTCTATTGGTTTGGCGGTTGTGGTGATGTTCTTGTTTAAAATCGTGGGTGCGAACTTATTCCGTATCTACCTAAACATCACAGAAGGTAAAGAAGACAAGCAAGAGCAAAGCAAATCTGAGAACTTAAAAGAGGAGACGGCGTAATGAGTGACGTAAAAGTAAGTAAGCCGATGGTGACGGATATTTTCGTTGAAGGCGCTAAAAAAGGCTGGGTTATTGCGACAACATCAACCGTGCCTAACGTTCTTATGGCGTTTGTCATCATTAAGGCGTTGCAGATTACTGGCGCGTTGGATTTGATGGGCTCGGTATTTTCTCCAGTAATGGCGGTTTTTGGTTTGCCAGGTGAAGCGGCTGCGGTGCTGATTGGTGCTTGGATGTCGATGGGCGGGGCAGTTGGCGTGGTTATCACATTGTTTGACCAAGGCATCTTGAACGGTACGCACATCGCGATTCTTGCACCTGCAATTTACCTAATGGGCTCACAGGTTCAGTACATGGGTCGAATTATGGGACCTATCGGTACTGAAGGTCGTTACATCCCAATTATGATTGCGATTTCCGTATTGAACGCATTTGGCGCAATGCTAGTCATGAACTTGTTTGTTTAGGGGGCAATCATGCAGTTTTCTCTCAATGAATATCTCGAAGAACTTCGTCCTCTCATCAATGTCGATTGTGGCACGTACACCACTGATGGCATTGAGTTTATCGCTTCTCAATTTGAAGAGAAGTACCAAGCGATGTCAGGTTGGAGCGTAAAACGCATCGACTGTGGCAGAGCGGGCATCGGTCTTGAAGTTCGAAACAAGCCTGAGGCTGAGCAAGTTGACGTGATGCTGATTGGTCACATGGATACAGTGTTCCCTGTCGGCACCGCTGGATTACGTCCTATGTCTCAAGACGCTGACAAAGCGTACGGTCCGGGTGTCTCGGACATGAAATCTGGCTTGCTGAATATTGTGTACGCGATGCGTAACCTCGACCAAGCGGTGTTGGATAAACTGTCGATTTGTATCTGCATGAACCCAGACGAAGAAACCGGATCGTTAGATTCGGTCGACTGGATTCAATCTGTTGCAAAAAACGCGAAAAACGTATTGGTGGCAGAAGCAGCACGCGCAGACGGAGGTTTAGTCAAAGCGCGCAAAGGCATGGCGCGTTACAAAATCACGTTTAATGGCATTGCAGCCCACGCTGGCAACGAGCCAGAAAATGGCCGCAGTGCAATTACCGAGATGGCGAACTGGATTCTCGCAATCAATGCCATGACGAACTTCGAATCTGGCACCACATTAAACGTGGGTATTGTGTCTGGCGGTAACGGCGCAAACATCGTCCCTGAGCACGCTGAAGCGATCGTGGATGTGCGTTTCTGGAGTAATGAAGAATACGATGATGTCGATAGCAAGCTAAACGGCATGCTGGAAACACCATTCGTTGATGGCGTTAGCATCGAGTTGGTTCGTGAAGCTTACAAACCCTCTATGGTGCCAAGCACGCAAACTGAAAGCTTGATGGCATTAGTTGAAGAAGCAGCAAGTGAACTGGCTATCGACATCAACTGGAAAGAAGTGGGTGGCGGCTCTGATGCAAACAATACGGCAATTCTTGGAGTTCCAACTTTGGATGGTCTAGGACCTATCGGTGCAGGTTTCCACAGTGACCAAGAGTACTTGTTGCTTGAGTCTATCGAACCACGTATCAAAATGCTTATGCGTGTATTGGAGAAGATTGCTCAATAAGGCATTCTGCTTCTAAAGCTTGGTTCCCAAAGTTTTTGGTTTCAAAACCATTTGGCTTCCAAGACATTTGATTTCCAAAACTTTTTGTTTCCAAGGCAATAATCCCCGGACTTCGGTTTGGGGATTTTTTATCTAGCCATTTTGTTTCCTTTCTTCATTATCATTACTCGCTATTAATCCTACGTTCAGGTTCATCGTCTTAATATCTTTGCCACAGTCATAAATTTAGGAGGCACGATGACCACAAGCATGTCTGTAAATTCGGCGTCCGATGACGTCTTAGACCAAACGATGCAAGCGCCAGATGAGAAAACATTCTGGCGAAAAATGAAAGGGTCGGTTAAGAAAGCGGGTGAAGAAATTGCCGTAATGGGCATAAAATCATGGCTCGCGATGGCAGATTCCAACACCTCTGTTCGCCACAAGGCTATTTTAGGTGGCGCGCTGGCTTACTTCGTCCTACCAACAGATATGGTGCCAGACGTACTAGCTGGCGTCGGTTTTACCGATGATATGGCGGCACTTACCTTAGCCGCGAACTCAGTCGGTAATGCCATCACTAAAGAACACGAAGCACAAGCTAGAGAAAAACTGAATTCGATGGTGGAGTAGGTATGGCCCATCAAACATGTTCTATGTTTGGTTTAGCGCAAACAAGAAATTGTTATTTTTAACATTTACTCAAAGCACACGAGCTCGTCACAATACGTTTTTCCGTAGTAGATTTGCTCGATTTGAAAGGGTACTTTCAGATTCAAGTTTTTATCTAAGAGAAACCTTTCATGTACATGTATACGCCAGATATTATTGGTATGCTAACTTTGAACGGAAAACCGTTGTCATCTCAATTAGTGGTCCTCCGAGTCGATGTGCGTGGAACCATTCATGAGTTTCAAACTATTACTGATGCTAACGGATCGTTTGCCTTCCCTGCATTGGAAGAGCATGAGTCTCAAGACTTATTGAACTTAGATCAGAAATACGTGCTCGTTTTCTTGAAGACTCATCTAGCAAATGGAGAAGAGGTGACGATATGGGAGTCTTGAATTGATGGTTATGAGACTTATGAGTTTGCTAGAGAAAATATGGGAAATTTGAATTGTGAAGTAACCAATGAAGTTTACTACTTCGCTTTTTCTTATTTTGGAAATGGTGAAGATGATACTTATGTGTACAGTCAGTGCAAACTAACTGGTTATGTAGAATCAGGAGTATACGAAAGTTAAGTAGTGAATTACTTTAGAGAAATATTCTGCGAATTAGCACTTTGATTGATATGTTTAAACTTGATTGAGGCGTGCAGGTATAGCTTTTGCTTTTAAAGAACTTTGAGTTTAATAATCATCACAATCATAAACTCTATGAAAAGTGTCTTTTATATAAAAATCCATTTAAATTGCAGTTGCTAATAACCATTAGATCTCCAGCATTATCTAGATTGATATTCTTGAAAAAGTATCGAAACTCGGTATCTTCAAGCTCACAGTAAAGATTACTTAAGTTGTCCTCTATAAATATAGGTGGTGAAACGTAGTTTAACTGAGACTCCCAAATATATTTCTTTTCTTCATTTATATAGGTATATATTCCGATATATGAATATGTTTGATTCAAAGCTGATTCTTTGAACCTTTGAGCATGTATGACTGGTTTAAAGTGAAATTCACCTAACTCATTAGTACTTGAACTCCTTTTGTAATTATTTTTTAAAAAATTAGCTTCTAAGTAAACCGTTACATTTTCTAGAGGTCTTTGATCAAGAACTAAAGTACCTTTTACCTCTGGGCTTAATGTATATTTAAATTTCTTAAAAAAATCGAACATACTTTCGTTGAAACCTAATGCAAGTATTGGAAATGAGAAAATGAATAAAAAAGACTATTTTTAAACATGAAATTATGATGTATGTATCTTAGTACCAACTTAATTATCAGACTACTATCTATCGCGATTTGGTTTTGAACTTTAATTTGATAATGGAATTTGTATCTCTATATGATGAAAATGTTCCTTATATCATTTTCAAAGTGATAAACATAGGCGAGTTATCTTAACCCTCTAGATGAGCTAATATAGAATCTAACTACTTTCTAACTACTTACCGATTAGTAATTGAAACAACCTCGGGGGACGAGAATTTTATCTAAACCTTTTTGACTTCGGGTTAATTGGAAATAAAAAACCACCTTAGAGTAAGGTGGTTTTTGCTTAGACAGGATAATTTAACTTGGAAGGGTTTAAGCTTCCGCGCGTTTCAGGTGCACTTCTTCTTCGGCTACGCCTGCCATTGGGTCGTTGAAGCGAGCTTCATCCAATGCACCCTCTGATTTTGCAACGATGACGGTTACTGCACTGTCACCAGTGATATTTACCGCGGTACGAATCATATCAAGAAGACGGTCAACACCCATTATAAGTGCAATGCCCTCTAGAGGCAGACCAACTTGGTTCAATACCATAGCAAGCATGACAAGACCCACACCAGGAACACCTGCGGTACCGATAGACGCCAGAGTTGCCGTCATGATAACCATTAGGTAATCGCCCATAGTTAAATCAATATTGAAAGCTTGAGCAATAAACGCAGTTGCTACGCCCTGCATGATCGCCGTACCGTCCATGTTCACGGTTGCACCAAGTGGTACAGTGAACGATGATACACGGTTCTCAACACCCATGCGGTGCTTTGCTGTTTCCATTGTCACTGGAATCGTCGCGTTCGATGATGCTGTAGAAAAAGCAAACATGATCGCGTCTTCCATCTTACGTAGGAACGTAATTGGGTTTAGACCTGTGAAACCTTTTAACATTAAGCTGTAAGTAACTAGACCGTGTAGGACAAGCGTACCAGCCAGTACTAAGAAGTACTCTGCCAGATTGACGATCGCGCCCAGACCAAGACCAGTAAATAGCTTCGCCATTAAGAAGAACACCCCATAAGGCGCCAAGTTCATCAAAATCGCGACCAGTTTCATGATCACTTCATTCAGATCAGAGAAGAATGCTGCGATGCGTTCGCCTGGTTTACCCGCTGCACTGATCGCGATACCGAATAGCACGGCGAACACGATAACTTGCAGAGTTTTACCTTCTGCCATTGCGCTGATTGGGTTGGTCGGGAACATATCGATGATCACCTGACCTAAAGATGGCGCTTCGGCTGATTTGAATGAACTTGCTGCCGTTAGATCTGCTCCTGCCCCTGGCTGGAATAGAGTACCCATAGTTAGAGCAAGCGTAATCGCGATAGCCGTTGTCGTAACGTAGAAAGCGAGGGTTTTACCGCCCATGCGACCCAGTGTAGAGAGGTCTTTGAGAGAGCTAGTACCACAAACTAACGAAACAAATACTAGCGGTACAACAAGCATTTTTAAGCTGGCAACGAAGATCTGTCCACCAACTTCGAATAATCCATTAACAATGTATGCGTCGACAAATCCGTTGTCGGCAAAAAGTGTGCGAATTGCAAATCCTGTCAAGATACCCGCAACCATACCTAAAATTACGCGGCTGGTAAGCGACATCGGTTTCTTGGTATTCATGAGAACACTCCTTATAGTTATGCACCTTGAGTTCACTTCAAAGCGGCGAGCAGATTAGCAGCGGAGTGAGAAAATACGAAAGAATAATCCTCTAAATGGTTAATAGATGTGAACTTTATCACTAATAAAAATGGGACTTTAACCAAATATTAACGAATTGGCCGGATGAAAAGTTTGTATTTTAACACTTTTATCGAATATACAACCGATAACAAAGAGGATTTACAATAAATTTTAATAAGAGATAGAGTGCATACTCTCTTTGAGTGGATGCATTTCTGCATAACTATTTAAGTTATATTCAGGCTAGCGGTCGCTTCTTTAGCGATACTTTAGTATTGAGTGTTCATCAGAGCCAACGAACCCTTTATGCTTTCATATTTGTCAACTCAATGATGGTTGGCAAGTGTAGTTAGTTGGAGGTGATCCCAGCTCCAATAACTTTGACTGGTATTTTTAATCCCTCCAACCCAATAGCATTGTTTCGCTCGTATTAAGCCTTCCAAACACTGCTTGCCAGCCTCAGTGATACGGACGCTTTGTTCCCACCAGTGCCTTTCACGTGACTCAATCGTGATCAAAGGTGTTTGACACTGTGCTAGAGGGAGGAGTAACGCGTAAAACATCACGTCTCCTAGGTAAGGAAGATGTTCTAGTTGTTGATATTGCTCAAACCAATCTTTGATGGGAATTGAACGATTTTGCGAGCTCAAGACCTTTAGTGCGAGGTGTTGTGTCAAGCTCAATCCAGTTTGTGAATTAGGTAACTCTTGCAAATGGCGTTTAAGCACGTTGAGTATATTGGGCAAGCAATCCAGGTTATGCTGCTGAATCAAATTAACTATGGAAATAGGTGTAGGTGATGTAATAGCGTGCCAACACCGTTTAGCCTGACTGAATAATTTTGCTGTCACAGGTTTACGGTATCGCCAACAAGAACGAATAGCTTCTTCAGGCAACTGCCCAAAGCCGATGAATCGCTCAGTGCCCGGGAACTGGTTCAACTCAATGATCTCTATCACTTTATTCTCTACATTCTCTAACTGTGTTAGAGCACGAATTAGCATCAATTGATCATAACTGTCATGTTCGACCCAAAAGACGATTCGTTCAAATACATCACTTTGCAACAGATCGAGGTTTGATTGTTCCAATGTGACTATATCTTGAACCGAGTCTTCACGCTTCATCACAGGCAGCAGAGTCTCTACGACATATTGGGCCCGAATGGCAAGGAAGTTCTGCGGTGTTGCTGGTATGGGGCCAATACAAAGCGGATCGATCAGGGCTAAAAATGTCCCTTCAAATCCACTGGTTTTAAGCTGTTGTTGTATATCGTGACCGCAACGAACGTGTAGCGTTTTTACTTTCGCATCTAGGGGCGGTTTTTGTTGTTTGATGGCTAGTTTGTGCGCTTCTAGCTCTTCGACATGAGCTTTTAGTTTACTCCAACTGGATAAGCCAAGTTCTCTTGCGAGTGCATGTTGAACGTCAGCCAATTGAATTGTATTGGGAGCCAAAGATTCTGGTTTGGAGTGAAATCGCTTAACTAACTCCAACATGGCGTCATCGTATAGGCGGATAGCTTTGAGCCTTTTTTTAGCAATGGATTTTTGCTGATTGATATTGATCGAGAAGCTATTTGTAGAGTTCATATTTCACCTTTCTTATTTCTTCCACACTCGCCTATATAGAAGCTAAAAAGAAGGTAAAAACAGATTGTGCCTGCTAAACCAAGCAGGTGAGGATATTGCCGTGAACCGAGTTCTTTCCGCGAGTGTTGGGTGCTTTAGGCATGAGCAGAGTGATAGTAGGTGGTCGCTATCCTTCGTGCAACCTTTTGTGAGAGTGTAGCGTCACAAAATGGCCGTTTCTCTATATTTAGGGAGAATCAATAGCCGATAACACTAGCGATTCAACTCAATACCACTGTTGCTAGATTCGAGTTTCTACACTTTTGAGTAAAGTACGATAAAGCGCTTGAGTCGCAGGACCACTTTTGGCTCCTTTGGGCAAAGTGAGGTGCAGCGCAACTTGATATTGATGGGAGTGTTCGATCTCCAATACGTTAATTTTATCGCTCTTGCGGGTTGCGACTAAGTGCGCTGGTAGCCGACAAAATCCAGCGCCTTGCTCTACGGCGTGAAAAGCGTGGTCGAAGTTATCGACGGTAATACGCTGACGTGCGCGTAACCAACCCACATCTCTTTTCGTTTTGTCTGAATCACCTAAGTCACGGATGACAATTTGGCTGGTGGTTGCAAAATCGTCGATGGAAACATGCGGCTTTTTAGCGAGTGGATGGTGTGCTGCGATTACAGGCAGCATGGTTGTTACGCCAAATGCTTCGGCAGGGTAGTTGGTTATCGGTAAGTTGATGATTGCGATGTCAGCGAGCTCATTTACGACCATTTCGGTTGTTTTGCTCAGTGACGTTTCAACCACTTGAACGGAGGTCGTGTTGTTGTCCTCCAAAAATTGACTGAGTGGTGCATAAAGCCAACAAGGGTCACAAAGATGATCTATTGCGACCGTGATTTGAGATTCCACCCCACTTTTTAACTGCTCGCTGATGACTTCTAGTTCCCGCGCTTGTTCAAGCATGGATTGTGCACGACGCAGTATGGTTTTGCCGTGCTCTGTCAAACCCGCTTTGCGCCCTCGTACTTCGATAAGTTGAATACCAAGTTGGTCTTCTAACTTCCTCACCGAGTAGATCAATGTGGTATGGCTCTTGTTGAGCAGTAAAGCTGCGGATTGAATGCTGCCTTCTTGATTAATCGCTTGTAGCGTTTGCCATTGTTCTAAGGTCGTTTTTAGTCTCATGAGTCAATTTTTTAGACAGTTAATGGCGAAATTATGAACTTTGCTGTCAGTTTTATAAAGGTAATAATCTTGTCATCGAAAACGAGTCAATAAGAAGAGGAGACTCAAGATGGCGAAATTATTGCAAGTTGATTTTGAATTTCATGGTCCGTTTGGTGACGAGATGTCGAATGCTCTGGTCGACTTAGCTAAGTCGATTAACCAAGAGCCGGGCATGATTTGGAAAATCTGGACGGAAAGCGAAAAAGACAAACTCGGTGGTGGTATCTATCTTTTTGAAGATGAAGCCACGGCGCAAGCTTATCTCGAAATGCATGCCGCACGCTTACGAAAAATGGGCGTAGTCGAAGTACGAGGTCAAATTTTCGATATCAATGTGCCGTTAACGACGCTCAATCAAGGGCCTATTAGAGGATAAGGAGATGATGACCAACCGCACTTTTCTAACCGTTCATGGTGTCGTATATACGGTATTCGCTTTTGCGTTGTTTTTTGTACCAACCATAATGTGGCCGATCTATGGAGTACAAATTAACGACCAGTACGCGCTGTTTTTATCGCAGCATACTTCGATCTTTTTAGGTGGAATCGCTGCGGTGAGTTTGATGTTACGTAATGTGGAATCAGGGCATACAGCGAAACAGCTGTTTAAAGCATTATTGATTACTAATGGCTTAGGGGCAGTGATTACTACCTATGCCGGCATTATCGGAGTATTTGTCGGTTTTGGTTGGAGTGACCCAATATTCTTTGTCTTGCTTAGTTTGATTACGTACAAGCAATTAAGAGTGCAATAGAAAAAGCCCTGCTGTTTCTAGCAGGGCTTTGTCATATTTGGTTTAATTAGCGATCTAAATTCAAGTTATGATTCGCTTTTGTACGCGTAGTTATAGTAGCCGTATCCATAGCCGTATGAGTTAGATGCTTTTTTCTCAACTGCATTGAGAATCACACCTTTAACTTCAACGCCTGATTGCTCGAAGCGACCTTGCGCGACTTCAATCTCCTTCAAAGTCGTTTGATCAAAACGAGCGACCATCAGAGTTGTTCCTGCAAGCGCGCCAACAATGCTTGGGTCGGTAACTGCGAGTACAGGCGGCGTATCGATGATGACTAGATCGTATTGTGCAGACATCTCGTCAACAAAGCTCTTGAAGCGAGGGTGCATAAGAAGTTCTGACGGATTTGGTGGTACTTGGCCGCGAGTCACAACATCTAAATTATCAATGGATGTAGATTTAATGATGTTGCTAAGGGATGTCTTACCGCTCAAGTAATCAGAAAGACCGTTGTCCCAACGTAGACCGAAGCATTGCTGCAAATAACCTTTACGCATATCCGCATCAATAAGCAGCACTTTCTGACCGGTTTTCGCAGCGACGGCCGCAAAGTTGGTCGATACAAATGTTTTGCCGATAGATGGTGCAGGACCTGAAATCATAAGAACGTTATTCTTCGCTTCCATCATTGCAAAGTGCAAGCTAGTGCGAAGACTACGTAGAGCCTCAATGGAAAGATCGGCTGGGTTAGCTTCCGCTAGAAGGACTAGCTCATTGTTGCTGCCTTTGTTGCGCTTAAGCTTGTTTGCAAATTCCAGTTGTTGAATAGATTTTGGAACGCTTGCGTAAACTGGCATGCCAATCTGTTCAATTTGATCTGGTGTTTCCACACCACGGTGGAATGCTGCACGAATTAATACGAAAGCAACGCCTGCCATACCGCCAAGCAGTGTTGCTAGCACAACGATAAGCGCTTTTTTCGGCTTAATTGGCTTAGAGAAAGATTGAGCGTTATCTAAGATTCGAACGTTGCCAACTGTTCCGGCTTTAATAATGTTGAGCTCTTGAACCTTGTTCAATAGTTGGATGTAGATTTGTTGGTTTACTTCTACATCGCGTGTCATACGCAGAACTTCACGCTGTGTTTTCGGTAACTTTTGAACTTGTTTATTAAGACGTTCTTTCTCTTTTAATAGTGTTTCACGTTTATCAAGTAGCGACTTATAAGCTGGGTGATCCTGTGTGAAGCGTTGGCTGATCTCACTTTCTTTGAATGTAAGCTCATTTAGCTGTGCTTCTAACTCAACCATTACTTTCAGCGTTGACTGAGCTTCAAGGCCTAAGTCGATAGATTCATTTTCTTGACGGAACCGATTTAAAACGTCTTCAGAAGCGGTCAGTTTTGTTTTGATGTCTGGGAGGTGACCTTTCAAGAACTCGAGGCTTTGCTCTGCCTCTGCAGAATTTCTTTGAACGTTTTGTAAGAAGTAGTTTTGGCTAATGTCGTTCAAGATATCTTGAATCTTAGCGCGGTCTTCACCAGAGAAGCTTAAAGATATAATCCCGGTTTGCTTACCACGTTCGCTAATCGATAAGTTTTCTTGAAGTTTATTAATTGCATCTAATTTACTGATTTTGCTGACCGTGAATGAGTCACCAGTTTGAGCCACAAGTTCAGTCGCCAAAAACTGGTATCCATTCTTCTCAAGCAGTTCACCAACTTTACCTTCTAGAATGACGTTATTGTCATCTTCTAAGAGCCTGAACGTCTGTTTTTCAGAATCAATAACTTCAAGAGTTAAAGGAACGCCAACTGCGTAAGAAGGAGCATTAAATCGTGAAACGCTCAGACTGATTTGCTCACCTTGTAGTCGAGCTAGGCCTTTACCAATAATTGGCATGTAGTTTGGAGAAACGACAGTCGTTAAGTTGAACTTATCAACAGTACCGCCCAAGATCATACGAGATTTGATGATCTCTATTTCTGTTGTCGCTGATGATTCTGCTGAAAACAGCTCTCCCATATCACCAACCATCGCTGAAATACCACCTGAACTCTTACTTTCGATTTGGATAAGAGCGTCAGCTTTATAGATAGGTGTTGATAGAATGGCAACGCCGACGCCTATAATCGAAAATAGGACTACGGTACATAGAATGAGCCATTTGGCATCGAGAATGATCCCAAATAACTTTCCCAAATCGATCTCATCGTCGGCTTGACGTGATTGCTTAATAGTTTGTGTTGTCATTACTTTAACTTCTTAAATACCTTGCCATTGGCGTTTATTTAGCCTTGCGGCTTATAGTTTTTGAGACCACGCTTTTGCTGCTTTTTCTATAAGCGTATATGCATGTTCGAAAGCTTCTCTACTTTGTCTGTATGGATCAGGGATGTTTTGTTCATTTATCCACTGTCCAAACAGCATCGTTTTACCTCGTGCCTCAGGAGCGATTTTGGTTAAGGCTTCTAAATGACCTTTTTCCATAACCAATATCAGATCGTATTGAGCGCAAAGCTCAGGTGTTAATTGTCGTGCTTCGTGTCCATCTAAGCTTACGCTATGTTCGTTCGCGATAGTGGTTGCCATCTCGTCAGCAGCTTTTCCCGTTAGATGGCTCTTATCTACTGCGATTCCTGCTGATGCGACATGTTTGTTTGGTAGTAAAGACTGCAAAAGCCGCTCTCCTGTTGGAGAGCGGCAAATATTACCGACACAGACGACAAGAATATTAGAAAACAAATGCTTACCCTACTTTAAATTGTATGCTTATGATCTCAACTGAATTGCTGGCTTCTTTATATTGCGCAATTGAGCTGAGTAGCTATCGATTACGTGCCGCAAGAGATAAGTTTCTTGCGGCACGTTGTTTTACGGCCAAGTGCGTACTCGTAGTACACCTTCAGTTAGTTCATTAAAGCCGGAAATGGTTGGAACGAGCTGAGCAATCACACGATTCCAACGACTAACAGGTGCAGCCGTCACATAGACTATGTCGTAAGGGTTGAGATCAAACTCAGTACCAATCACCAAAGCAGAAGCGTCAGAAACATCTAGCTGATAAATGTCCGCCATTTTAGCTTCTTCTTTTGAACGTCTGATGACAAACACACCGGTAGCATCTGCGGAGATTTCACTGATACCACCAACGCTGCTAAGAGCCTCAGTAAGGCTCATGCCGCTACGATCAATTTTGAGTAATTTCGGATCGTTAACCTCGCCCATAACAAATACTTTTTGCGCATCGTTTCGAGGAATATGAACAATATCACCAGGCTTTAGAAGGCGGTTTTGAGTTAAATCGCCTTGTTGCATCAGAGCATACAAAGAGACGTTTTCAACAACGCCATTGCGTGTCAGTGTCGCATTACGCCAATCAGCCTCGGCAGCCAGTCCGCCAGCTCTATTCACAGCATCTAGAAGTGTAAGGGGGATGTTTGTAATTGGTTGTTGTCCTGGCTTGTTAACTTCGCCAGTTACATAAGTCTTTTTAGAGCGAAATGCCGCAACGCTTACATCGACCTGTGGGCTCTCAATGTATTTTGCAAGGCGGCTTGCAATGTCTGCACGAATCTGACGTACGTTTTTGCCTTCAACATGTACGACACCTATGTAAGGGTAGAAGATCGTGCCATCCGAATGCACCCAGTTACCCGCTTCGGCTGAGCTTCGGTATGAGCCCGCTGGGATCGTTAGCTCTGGGTGATCCCAAATAGTGATATTTAGGATATCGCCAGGTCCTACTTCGTATTCATATTTTGCGATTTCAATATCTAACTCTGGGTTTGGTTTTGAAAAAGGGTCCACTGAATTTAAAGACGTTACGCGCTCCAAAGTTAAGGGATAAACGGTAACCTGAGACTCTATATCACTCGATTCAGTGCTCATGACTGTTTTGTCACTGACCGAAAGGTGGCTACCAGGCAAAGTACACCCTGTAAGAAGGATAGGAAGTACTGATATCCCCAAAAATTTATTAAATGTGTTCATTGGTTTATAACTACCGAAAGAAAGTTTGCCGACTGAAATTGATTCATTCTAATTGAACTGCATTTCATCAATATTGATGATTTACTGCAGTTTTAAGCCTTTAGAAAGCGAGTCCATTCAGAATTATTTGTGTAATAAACACTCCAAATGGCTGCTAGCGACTTAGAGCTCTTAGTTTCATTAATGAAGGTGTGAAAATCCGACCCACAAAAAATAGTCAACTATTATCCATCTGGTTGCAATAAAGGCAACAAGTTACTTGAAAAAATACTGACGAATACATGACAAAATTGTGTCTATTTAACGTTAATGAGATGAATGCATGATTTTGCACAAGCAAACAGGCAAGAATGTGAAAAAACTCATGCCAAAGTTGTATGCATCCTATTTACACTATATGCAACTGCCGTTATGCTTCCTGTTGCGGTCGGATATAACAACAAATATTGGAGCTAATTTTGAAAATCAAACTTTTAACGGCAAGTGTGGCAGCAGTCCTACTAGCAGGTTGTGGTAGTGACAGCGATCCTGAGGTAAAAAGATACTCAGTTCAGGCTTATGACCCAGCTGTTATCGGCATGAAAGTTCAAGCAGTATGTGGTGGTGAGACATACGACGCTATTGAAAATACAACAAACTATGAAGGTATGGTTGGTAAAGCGCGTTTTGAAAATATCAACGTTGTAAATGCGCCAGGTGATTGTGCTTTCGTATTAACGCACACAGAAGATAGTAAAGACGCGTCAAATGGCAAACCTATTACATCTGACTACAAAATCCCTCAAGGCCTAGCCCAGGCGGATTCATTGGTAACAGGCTCTCCATTTACGACTTTGGTTGCTAACTCTTTAAAAGATGGTGAAGTATACTCTTCTGATATCGCTGAAAAAGTATTCGAGAATTTGGGTATCGATATCAATGCAAGTGGTAAAACAGTTGACGAAATCCTTCGTGATACAGAATCTGTAGTAGCAGGACTTGGCAGTGAGGGTGGTAACAGCGCACTTGCTACTCAGCTAGTTGCAACAGCAAACGTTGTATCAGATATCATCAAAGCGAACCCAATAGCTTCGCCTGAAGCTGTAGCTGTTGCTGCAAAAGCAATCACAGAAGATGTAATCGCGGCGAACCCAAATTATCCTGAGAATGATTCAGGTGACGTTATCTACGTAACGATTCCAGCTGAAGATACTCAGAAAGTTGTTGCTGATGTACAAGAGGCTATCGATAACGAGATTCCATTAGAAGATATCGAACCTGACGTACCACAAATTCCAGATGCGGAAGTCGGTGAGCCAATTGAACCTGAAGATCCACCGGGTCCAGGCACTGGCGCGACAGGCGGTAACTAAGCAAGTTTTTGCTGACAAATTCTAAAGGCCTCTTCAGAGGCCTTTTTTGATCCTATCGTATTGTAGTCATCACCTTTTAGTGAGCCCTTTTCTGTTTAAGTAAGGCAGGATATGCGGACGTGATTCCCCAGCCAATTTACTGGTGACTTCTTGCGACCAAGTACTCTGTTTTTGATTGCTCGAACGGTTTGCATAGTAGTTTTGCATAGTTTGGTCATACGTCTGAATATCATCCAAGTTTAGGTCTTGATACTGATTCTCATGCACCACGACATGCTTAGGTAGGCGAGGTTTTACTTCAGGGGTTTGATCTGGATGACCAAGACACATACCAAATAAAATGGCGGTATTTTTAGGTAAACCTAATAATTCGTCTACTTTTTGGGCATTGTTTCGTAAACCACCAATATACACACCTCCTAGTCCCATCGACTCCGCCGCAAGCAAGCAATTTTGTGCCATGATGCCCGAGTCTACAGCGCCTATTAGCGTTAACTCGGTAAAGTCAGCTTGAACATCTGGGTTGATACTGGCGTGGCGTTGGTAATCAATGCAAAACACCAAAAACTCAGCCGCGCTTTCAACGTACCCTTGATTTCCGGCATATTGAGCTAATAGCGTACGTTTTTCTTTGTCGGTCACGCGGATAATTGAAACGACTTGCAACATGCTTGATGAGGACGCCGCAAGGCCGGCTTGAAGAATGGCATCTAATTGTTCGCTCTCAATCGGTTGTGAGGTGAATTTTCGAATTGAGCGGTGATTGAGAATTGTTTGAATCGTGCTGTTCATGGTGACTTAACATCCCCTGTTACGTTAAAGGCTGAAGACTCACCTTAGCGACATTTGATGAGTCGGTAAACTATCTCAAAAGAAAAACAATGCTTGGCGCATAAGTGTGAAGACGATTCGAGATTACACCACTCGTTCTGTTTGAGAGCGTATATACTGTTTTTAGAATCAATAATTTAAATGCAGTGGAAAATATGAAAGAACTCATTGTTCATACAGTTACGGTGTTTATGGGCTTCTTTGCCATCATGAACCCTATCGCCAATATTCCCATCTTTTTGAGTTTAACTGCTGATGAAGATAAAGAAACCATCCGTTCCATTGCGCTCCGCTCGGTTTTTATTGCATTTATTATCATCGCGATATTTTCTATTGCCGGTAAGTTAATTTTTGATTTGTTTGGTATCACGCTTTATGCATTGCGAATAACAGGCGGTATTTTGGTGTTTTTGATAGGTTTTAACATGCTTCAAGGTGATTCGACGCATCAGAAAACCAAAGAGAAGGCGTATTCACCAGCTCAGCAACGGGCGGCATTGAGTATTGCAGTGTCTCCACTGGCGATGCCAATATTAGCTGGGCCTGGAACGATTGCTACCGCGATGAACTTTGCGACAGCGGGTGGTTTCGATCAAACCATTATTACTATCGTTTCTTTCGCTGTCCTTTGTGTGATCACCTATGTACTGTTTTTGTTTGGAGACAAATTGGTCAAAGCGGTTGGACCAAGTGCTCTAAATGTTGTGACTAAAATGATGGGCTTAATTCTAGCTGTTATTGGTACTCAAATGTTCATTGATGGCGCGGGCGAAGCCTATAAAACGGTTTTCTCCTAGATTTCTCTTAGACCTTGCCACCTTGGTTCAACCCGCAATTACATTTCTAACGGGGACGGATTTTTTGAACTTTAGTTTTCATTTTCTAAGAGAGAAATAAATAGACTTCACCTATTTCAATAATAAGAATATTCAATTGTTGTGATTGCACGAATTTCATTACTCTTTTGGCAAGGAGAATGGGGGAAATATGGCAACAAAAGCAATTGTAGTAGAAGGTGGCGCGATGCGAGGCGTCTTCGCAAGCGGAGTGTTAGATGCGTTTTTAGAGCAGAGTTATAAACCGTTTGATTTTGCAATCGGTGTATCTGCTGGTGCATCAAATTTGATTGGGTATTTGACCGACTACCCACATCGCAGTATTAACGTCATTACTAAGCTGGCCACAAGCAAACGCTTTTTTGACCCGACTCGCTTCGTTAAAGGTGGGGACCTCATCGATGTGAAGTGGTTGTTTGAAGAATCTAATCGCTTGTATCCCGTCGATGAAAATAAACTGTTTAATGGCGTTCCTTTTCTCGCAGCGACAACAAATGTAGATACAGGGCAGGCAGATTACTATCGCGTGACACGTGATAATTTTCACCATGCGATTGAAGCGACAACAGCATTACCGATTGCCTACAAGCATACCCCTTGTTTTTCTGGTGGTTGTTATACCGATGGTGGGGTCGCGGACTCTATCCCAGTGCGTGAAGCTTATCGTCGAGGGGCTCGCGACATAACCGTAGTACTCTCTCACCCGCTGAATTATGCCAAAAAGCCAGTTAAGACCACATGGCTGATGAAGAAACTTTTTGCGGAGCACCCCAAAATGGCGGATGCGATGTTAAGACGTGCAGATAACTATAATCAATCATTAGAGTTTATTCGTAACCCTCCACCAGGAACACATGTTAGGGTAATTGCCCCACCAGATAATTTTCATGTTCAGCGCTTATCAATGCGACAATCCGTTTTACTAGAAGGGTATGAAATGGGACTGATTGAGGGGCGAGCGCATCTCACTAGTTTATCTGGTGTTCATGGTTTAGACCGGGAAAATTGTCATTTTTGCGTTTGATTATAAAAGAGCCTCATAGTGAGGCTCTTTTGCGTAACGTTCAAAGGGGGATTTAGTTGACTTTATCCCAAGCCATCTCCCAGTGTGAACCTATTCCAGGCTCGTAATGGTTTGCGCTTTCTTTCCACTGCATACAGTAACCAGAGTATGGGAAAGGTTTACATTGATAAATGCCCCCGTCGCTGGCAAGCACTTTTGTGCCCGCCGTGTAGCTAGATAGTCCTTCAGGGAAGACAAAATCGTACTCACCAGATGGTGGCGGAGTAACTGACTCTTCTTTTAAGTGAAAGTCGAGTGTTTGCTGATCCACCAAGTTGCCATTTTTATCCTTAATACGTGTCACGAGCATATGGTGACCCGGCTCCGATTTACTTAAAGCGAGCGATATCGCCTCTACCGAGCCGTCTTTCATTTCGTTTGCCCAACTTGCAAGTGGTTCGCGATGGTGATTGTAAACGGTGAGTTCTGCATTTAAATCGCCTTCAGCAGTTAGTGTCAGATCCAACGTTGTCGGTGTTGACTCAATGATATATTCGTCTGCTAAGCCATCTACTGTGAGTGAGTATTCTGGAACAGGAGTTTCAATGTTATAGCCGATCTCTACTCGCTCAAGGCCGCTATTTGCTTGCAGATACACCGGATTAGTACCATAAACAGGAGTGAATTTATCCTCTGCATACTGCCCGGCTTGCAGTTTTGCTTGTTCTTGGTTTAGCTTAGTCGCGAGTGCGTAAGACCAGTTTTTCGCTTGGCCCATTGCTGCATCGGTAATTTCTAGTTCAGTTCTATACGCTATGTTTTCACCTGCTTGATCAAATACGCGCGTATAAACCGAATCCCCAATATTTAAATCCATTGTAGGAATAATTTGACCGCCTTGCTTCCAATCTGGAATAACGGGACTGTCACCATCAAATTTCACATCGATCACGTTATAAAATGAGGCTGCAGTGTCGCCAACATCCCATACTGCCAGGATGACATGGTATCCCTCGCGAGTAGGCACATTACATTGATGGCTTACCTGTTTCGGGGGTTGAACCATATTGCCGTCGACGACACAGAAAGGAGTTAGATCAAAAGAGTCTCGTGATAGTGAAGCGTTTGGGTTCCAATCAGGCTTGGTGATGTAATATTTCCAGTCGCGCGTCACGTGGTTAGCGGTAAATGTCCATTCAAAAGTTTGTGTACCTGCTTGAATAGTGCGTTTTACCCAACGGTCGGCAGTTTGCTCATCAAGGGCAGCTGCTAAAGCGGTTTCGGCACTCGCTATTT
The DNA here is from genome assembly GCF_033344235.1 of Vibrio sp. Vb1554. Classification (NCBI taxonomy): domain Bacteria; kingdom Pseudomonadati; phylum Pseudomonadota; class Gammaproteobacteria; order Vibrionales; family Vibrionaceae; genus Vibrio; species Vibrio sp. Vb1554. Next base: position 145,059 of record NZ_JAWPOJ010000003.1, read on the forward strand.
TACCATCGCGAGGCCCTGTTTCGGGAAAGCCATCAGGGCCTTCAACGCTTTGCGGTTCATATTGAATCGCACCGCAGTTATTATTTTTTTCGTTAGTATCTGGCGTTGGATACTTACATAGTGCCGAGCGACTTGCAGCGACACCACCATTGGTTTCTGATACATAACCGTGAGCCGCAGCACCTGAGCTAATGCTTGCAAGTGCTAACGCGAGTACGGATTTGGTTGGAAATGATTTCATCACATGTCCTCTGTTATGGCTGACAAACTAGTGTCACACCCCGGCGCATGCTGAGCATAAAGCAACGCTACAGAAATTGGACTTCTGTAACACTGCGTCATGGTAACCCCGCTATCATGAGCATTCTTTTAGATTTTTAAATGCTGACAGACCGGAAGCTTTGCGTCCCACCCTTTCGAATGGTTTGCCGAAATGTGATTGAGCAGCCAAAATTTAGCTTAAGAATTTACATGTGGAAAAGTAAACGTCACTGACATGGAATCCTGTTCTCAAATTGAAAGATAACGATATCTTAACCTCGTCAATATTGTGCAGTGTCGTATTGCAAGGTATTGATTTTAATTTTGTTTTTATCCTTTTTATAGTCATGGTGAATGAGTGGGGGTGGGGATAAGTGGAGAGGAATCGTGCTAAGGGTGGAAGAAGTTCTGTCTAAAGGGCGGAGTGTACCGCCCTCTGGATGGTGTTATTTCGGCATAATGACAGTATCAATCACGTGAATGACACCGTTTTTAGCTTTCACATCGGTTGCGATGACATTTGCATCGTTAACCATGACTTTATCGCCCATGGTTTTAATCATCACATCTTGCCCCTGAACCGTAGTCGCTTTGTCTAGCTTAACAACATCGGCAGCCATCACTTTCCCTGGGACGACGTGATAAGTCAAAACAGATACTAACTTGTCTTTGTTTTCCGGCATTAAGAGCATGTCGACTGTGCCGTCTGGCAGTTTTGCAAAAGCGTCATCCGTTGGTGCAAAAACAGTAAATGGGCCTTCCCCTTTGAGAGTGTCAACCAGGCCCGCTGCTTTCACCGCAGCAACAAGCGTATTGAAAGAGCCGTTTTCAGCGGCAACGTCGACAATATCGGCTTTCATCATGCCATGCTCATGAGCCTTGACGGGAAGCATAAAAGATAATGTCGCCATCAGTGTAGCCGCGATAACTAAGATACGTTTGAACATAGTGTGTTCCTTACTAGTTGAGGGTACAACGGGTTCCCTGGAGTGTGTTTGCATTTGTACGCATTGTCATTGAAAGATGATCATCGCGTCCTACTTTCTTTTGAGGGTCTAACATGTCGCGCAAGAATTCGTCTGCCTTCTTGTTTCACATCGGCTCGTTTCCGCCACGTCCATAAGCGCTCTCTTGCTGCCTTAGCTGCGTTGTCTGGTGCGATAATAGGTGCAAGGTAACGGCTATCTGGCTGCAATTGATACATGACAGCTTCCATTTGGGTCATTGTCCAGGGCTCGAATAAAAGAGGGGGAGGAACCATTTGTAACTCAGGTACCCACTTGTAGATGAACGTACCGTTAGGATCATGTTCTTGGGCTTGCTTGATCGGATTATAAATACGGATTGTGTTAGTCCCGGTTACTCCTGCTTGCATTTGGAATTGTGGGTAATGAATTCCGGGCTCAAAGTCGAGAAACAGTTGCGCTAAATGCGTTACACCTACTCGCCAATTCATGTTCATGTGGTGAGTAAGAAAGCTAACCAGCATGGCACGCATGCGAAAGTTAATGTAACCAGTGTGGTGCAAACAGCGCATGCAGGCATCAATCAAAGGTACGCCAGTATGCCCGGATTTCCATGCTGCTAACTTTTCTTCATCGAAAGTACTACTTTGTTTAATCAATGGTTCGTAAGCCCGATTAACGCAGTAAAACTCCATGTCGTATTCCGATTCGAATTTTTGGATGAAGTGACAGTGCCAATGAAGCCGTGAAGACAATGCAATTAAGCTGCGACGAAACCCAGCGACTTGCCAGTGTTTCAAAAGGTATTGATACACTTCACGCAAGGATATGTTACCCCAAGCGAGATATGGAGAAAGTCGAGTACAGGCTGTGCGTGAGGCTGTGGGACTAGAAATGCTTCGATAGTAATCACGACCTCGACGATGGAAAAAGTCCTCTAGTGTTTTCCAAGCGAGCCGGCTTCCTCCCGTTTGCATTCCTTTGCATTTTGATAGCCAGGATGATGGTGGCGAAAACGAACAGCCGAGAGCTTCTGCATCCAATGAATGCAATAAGTCGGTTTGGAGCTCAATAGGGCTTATTGAGGCTCTCATGACAGAGTCCCAATGTTTGTCCCAACCTTGCCGGTTTATTGCACCTCTGATTACAGCACCGTGTTCGAATTCAAACCAGTCGATGTTATGCTCATACAGCCAAGCGGCAACTTGTCGGTCTCGTTCAAAGGTGCAGTTGAGTCCTATTTCTTGGTGAGAAAAAACAGCGTTGATTTGATATTGCGCTTGAATTGATTGGAAACATGCTAAGGCATCGTCAAACAGCACCGTGATTCGATGCCCATACGCTTTGAGCGTCTCATCCATGTCTTGCAGTGATTGCCAAACAAATCGCCAGTGGCGCTCAGAATAGTGTGGGTTGTTCAATAGCAATGGTTCAACAATATACAAAAGCACAGTTGGGTGCTTTGTTGATAATGCTTGAGTTAGTGGTTGATGGTCAGTCAGCCTTAAATCTCGCTTTAACCACACGACATTGATTGTTTGCATCGGAATCCTCTTTGTTTCCGATGTTGTACGCAAGTAAACCGAAGAAATCTCATCCAATGATCGGTTTTATTCCACAAAACGTAGAGGTAACTTTTAGGGAGGTGACACATGGCAATAGCATTGAGTAAGTTACAAAAATACTTCTATGTGGACAAATTGGTCATTCATTCGCTTGATCTCGCATTGTATCAGGCATCTGTTGTGATTGATGGAGAAGCGCAATTTATCACTGATGACAACGGTATCTTTTTGAGGGCTCATTCCCTGATCGAGATGCAAAAGAAGTGCAGGAATATCAAAGCAAATAAGCAGGTCTTAGTGCATCAAAGTGCTTATGATGAAATGGTGGGGCTACCCGAAGGTAAAAGAGACAATCAACTAGAGGTATTGGTGAGGGATACAAAATTGTATTGAAAGAGTATTGGTGCGCAGTAAAAGCGAGCCACCTTACGGCAGCTCGCTAAATATAAGGAGAGTTAGGCTTAGTCTTGTTTACGCTGCGCTTCTTTTTGCGCGTACTTAGCGGCACGTCGAGCTTCTCTTTGCTTGGCACTTTCACCACCAACATGCTGCTCGCCTCGCTGCTCTGCAAGAACAATTTGTTTTTCACGCTCGCGGAATCGAGCAATTTGTTCTTCTGAGTGTTTGCCGTGACATTTTGGACAGCTCACGCCTTGCTCGAACAATTCTGACTGTTTGTCTTCTTCAGTGATCGGTAGACGACAAGCGTTACATAAATCGTAATCTGCTTTTTCTAGCTGGTGGTTCACGGCAACACGACCGTCAAATACGTAACAATCGCCTTCCCACATGCTCTCTTCTTGAGGAACTTCTTCAAGATATTTAAGAATGCCGCCTTCTAGGTGGTAGACCTCATCAAAGCCCTGTTCTTTCATGTAAGCCGTTGATTTTTCGCAGCGGATACCACCGGTACAGAACATCGCAACTTTCTTGTGTTTTGCCGGGTCCATGTTTTCTTTTACATAGTCTGGGAATTCACGAAAGGTTTCAGTATTTGGGTTTACAGCGCCTTTGAATGTCCCGATCTCGATTTCGTAATCATTACGTGTATCGACAACAAACACTTCAGGATCAGCAATAAGATCGTTCCACTCTTGAGGTTTCACGTAAGTACCCACTACGTGGCGAGGGTCTATACCTTCAACACCTAATGTTACGATCTCTTTTTTCAATTTCACTTTGGTGCGATTGAATGGCTGGGTCTCAGAATACGACTCTTTGTATACGGTGCCAGTCAAACGAGGTTCGTTGTTTAGCCACTCCAGTAGCGTATCAATACCTGCACGATCAGATGCAACAGTACCGTTGATACCTTCACTTGCCAGTAGTAATGTTCCGCGAATATGGTGTTTTTCCATCAACGCAAGTAATGGCTCGCGTAGCTCTTGATAGTTATTCAGCTCAACAAACTTGTACAGCGCACAAACTACATACTGACTCATGAGGTTTCCTTTAAAAATACAGGTGGTCAACGACCTTAAAATTTTAGCGGCACGAAGTATACCTGACTAAACTAGTCGGAAATACGGACAAATTATACGGATATTATGAGTAGGCGGGGCCTGGCGGTCTTTGGTAGGGGGAGCATGTCCGCAGGTGAAGCCGCTATGTGTTCAAATTATAATCATTAATTATAGTGGGTTAGGTAGGTTGGAGCCGATACTTTTGGTTTAAATTTATGCCGTTTTGGGCCCTTCAAAAAAGTTAGGCGCAAGAAGCACCAAGTAATCACCGGAGTCATTGACAAGGAAAGGACATGTCGCAGTTTTATACATGAGGTGGTGAGGGATAAAGGTTTAGGGACAAAGAGTGAATGACTGATCGCCATTGTTCATAAACCGCTATAAACGCCTTTTCATCAAATACTAAAAAGGCGTATTTCTAACGTCTGTCCTGCTTATTTCAACGCAGCTGCGGTCTGTTTACCCATGGCAATGAGCCTGTCGAGAATGCGTTCACCGTCGGCACGCAAACCGTTGTGCTCGTACTCGTTGGTGATCCACGCTTTTGAATTTGGGATTAACGCGAGCGTCTCTCGGCTGATATCCATTTCAACAAACATATCATCGGCGTAAACGGCGCAACTGACCGGCACTTTGTTCTGAGCCAGTTGTGTTTGATCGTACAGCGCAGTCCAATCTTTTTTCGCTGCCAATATTTCTGCGGCGTCTTTTAGTGGTTTGAGGTTAACGTATTGGTCGAACATCCATGGGAAGACCATTTCCCCCGTAAAGTAAAATGGCTTGCCAGATTCATAATTAAACTCTGATCGGGTTTGGCGAACGCGGTGCGCACTCCAATTCGACGCGAAGCTTTGACAGTAAATCGATTCATGCAAAATGGCGTAGATCGGGTTGGTTTGGAAGTTTTGCTGCGCCAACATATCGTTTAAGAACTCATAACGAAGTTGTGGTTTGCCGTTCACTTCAATCAACGCGCTTTCTAGCCAATAGTAAGTTGGTAAGAAAGTATCACTCACACCAAAGTTGATGCCGATTTGTTGAAATTGTTCCACCGTGAAGCGTTGACCATTTGGTAGGTACTCTTCATTTTCTAGCAAGTGATTCGCAATGTTTTGGCAAAGTTGCTGTGCATTGGGAAATTGTTGGAAGAACGCTTGGTTTTTCTCCATGGTGCGTTTGAAAGTGGCTTCATACACATCGTCGGTATGACGCGAGACTGATGGCACGCCACCTGTGATGTAGCTTTGTAGCAAGCTGTCTGGGAACAAAGACAAATAGGTGAGGGAGCAAAAACCACCAAAGCTTTGACCTAAGATCGCCCATTTTTCGACGCCAAATTGCTCACGAATGTATTCCGCGTCGCGCACGATGTTATCCGCTCGGAAGTGGCTCAAGTAGTCTGCTTGTTGCGCTGGCGTGAGGTGAGCAAGCGTCTGGTGATTAATTACGCTGCTGTTGCCCGTACCGCGCTGGTCGAGAAGCAAAACTCGGTACTCTTGCAGGGCGCGTTTTACCCAGCCGTTATTGCCGTTTTGACGCGGAGAGGGAAAGCCAGGTCCGCCCTGAAAGTAAACCAACCAAGGTTTGGTCGATTCTTCATCGCCAACTAGGCAAACCGCACGGGCGAAGACTTCAATGGTGTCTTTGCTCGCGTCTTGGTAATCCAGAGGAACGGTAAAACTGTGGGGAGTGTAATGCAATCCTGCGTCGATAAATGATTGAGCGTTCATTGTTATCTTTATTTCCTTATTGAGGGGTAGCGCTACTTTACTGCGAATGGCATGAAGAACCAATGCTATTTCCCAATTGCCTCTTCAGTTCTATACCTTGATCAAATCAATGTAAGTTCAAGAAAATGAAACGATTAGCGACTGGTGCAACTGGTTGAGTGAGCTATGCTCAATAGAGTTGCGACAAAGTAAGAGCATGGAGGAAGTCGGATGAAAGTGTCACTGGCTCGATGGACAATTGTGACTTGTTTAATAAGCGTACCTACTTTTGCCGTTGTTACGCCCAACCCACCTCAGTTACAGGCAAAAGGCTACGTATTAATGGACTTTCAATCCGGTGCCATTATTGCCGAGCATAACGGGCGAGCAGGGCTTGCTCCGGCGAGTTTAACCAAGTTGATGACCGCTTATGTAGTTGGACAAGAAATCAAAGCGGGGCGTTTGAAATGGGATGATGTTGTCACCGTGAGTGAAAACGCGTGGTCGGCCAAGTTTCCCGGTTCTTCTAAAATGTTCATCAAACCGAAAGATGAAATTAGTGTTGCGAACTTAATGCGCGGCGTGATCATCCAATCAGGAAATGACGCGTGCGTTGCACTGGCTGAGCATGTTGCAGGCAGTGAACGCGGCTTTGTCGCCTTGATGAATGGTTGGGCGGAGAAATTAGGACTGCAAGACACCTATTTTGTGAACTCCCATGGTCTTGATAGTGATGGCATCCAAACCTCACCAACCGATATGGCAAGACTCATGCAGTCGATCATCAGCGATGTTCCTGATGTGTACGCGCTATACAGTGAGAAAGTCTTCAAGTGGAACGACATTACGCAGTACAACCGCAATAAGTTGTTGTGGGACAATTCCATTGATGTCGACGGGGGAAAAACCGGCTACACCAGCAATGCCGGATACAGCTTGGTGAGCTCGGCCAAAGAAGGAAGAATGCGCCTTATCTCGGTGGTGATGGGTACGCCAAGTAAACAGGCTCGGATCAGCCAATCGAAGAATCTACTCAGCTATGGTTTTCGCTTTTATGACACCAAGCAAGTTGCTAAACAGGGGGAAGTTGAGTCTAAAGTTCGCGTTTGGAAGGGAAATGCTAATCAAGTTGAGGCGATCTTTGCTAAAGATGCCTATCTCACTCTGCCTCGTTCAATGACGGCTGGGCTTGATAAGAGTGTGGTGTTAAATGAACCGTTGATTGCGCCGATCGCGCAAGGAGATGAGATTGGTAAGGTCGTTTGGAAAAGCGATGACAGTACCGTGGCGAGTTATCCCTTGGTCAGCAGCCAAGCGGTAGAAGAGGGCTCGTGGTTTGGTCAGCTTTGGGACAGTTTGGTGCTGTGGGTGAAATCATTCTTTAGCTAGAATAAAAACGAGCAGAAGTTTCTTTCTGCATTCTTTTGTTGATGACCGCCCAGCTAAACGCTGGGCGGTGTTTTATTTAACGGTTTATTCCGACAAGGTGATGATTGGTAAATCGTCCCAAATCTTACTTTCATCCGATGCGCCACCGGAGAAGTTCCAAGGGCCTTTGTCTTGCTCTAGCGGACGGTAAGTTGCTGAAAGGCCGTCTAAGTCCCAAGTCGAGACATAGAATCGGATTCCATCGAGCGACTCTGGGCGGCCTAATGCATCGCTAGCAAAGTCCATAGAAATGGTGTTGTTGGCTTTGTCTACTGTCACTGTTGGTGCTGGAGTTACGGCTTCTCCCCATGTCGTCGCATTTGCTCCTTTGGTGCTGTAAATCGAGCTTTGCCAGCCAAAAACAACCGCATTGCGACTCCAGGTTCCGTTTGGCATAGAAGCGTTGATCTTCGGTAGCTCAGACAAGTTGGTTGCGGCTTCTTCCGGTAAATCAATGAAGATGGTGAAACCAACGTGGTCAAAGCCGTTTGGTGGCAACCAAGTATCGGTGATCTTGTCCATAGTGAAGGTCAAGCGCACGTTACTGCCGACGGTAAATACCTCAGCTTTGTTGATTGCGAGTTGGCTGTTATCTTTATCGAACGTTGGATCCGTTGGTAGCGAGTAGTTACCGTTAGGACCGCCCATGCCATCTTGCGCATCGCCTGCGTCATCAATAGTGTCGTCTGGCGTGTTTGACCAGCTTAAGTCCGACACAAAGTTTACATCTTCAATGCCAGCTTTTTTCTCAGTAGAATAAATCGCGAAGCGGTGTTGTTGTTCGCCAATTGCAAAGTGACGAGTCGACAGCGTGACACTAAACTGACCATCAGCGCCTGCAGTAATGGCTTGCGCTGTTTCTAAGTTACCATCGACGACAAGGTTCAACTTCTCGTTGGCGTTCGCACTACCCGCGATAACAATATCACCAGTGATGGTTTTTCCTTCCCAATCCTGCGCCAGTTGTATGTTGAGGTCTGGGGTATCTACCGATTGGGTATCGTTAGTTTTTGAGTAAATCACGGCAGATTTGGCTGGTAGCTCAAGGGTTACGTGACCGTTTTCATCTGCGATTAACTGCTCTGGAGCGTCTACCCAGTTCGACATGATTTGTTGTTTGAAGACGGTGCCACCAACTTGTTCTACATCGAGTTGGTTCATCAACATTGGAGAGTTAGATGTGTTCATTACCACTAAGACTTCGTCGTTATCCAAAGTGCGGGTAAAGGCGAACACACCTGCACCAGCTTTATCGCTGCCAATGACTTTCATTTCGCCGCGTGTCATGACTTTGTTTTCGGTACGTAACTTAGCAAGCTCTTGGATGAACAAGTACATCTCGCTGTTTTGGTCGAATGAATCTACGCAGTCGCCGTCTTCACGGTAACCGCCAGCAAACATCGCATCGCGCGCTGCTGGCATCGCTTGCTCTGTACCTTGGTAAATCACAGGAATACCGGGTACGCTCATCATGGTGATCAGAGCTTGCTTCATATCGTTGACACTGCCTTGCGATAGAAAACGCGGCATATCGTGGTTATCAATGAAGTTCGGCATGATGTATGGATTTGGGAACATCTCCATCATTTTCTCAAGACGGAAGCGTAAGTAATCGGTCGGTTGCCCTGCTGCAAATACGCGCGTCATGGTCGCTTGCAATGGGAAGTTCAGTACCGAGGTTAACTGCTCCGGCGAGCCGCTTTCGCCGATGTAAGTCAGCATCTTCTCTTCGCCTTCTGTGTTGTAAGGCGTAGATGTTTCGAAGACTTCACCAAAGGTCAGGAAGTTATCGCGACCAGTATCAACCGCTTGAGTCATCACACCATCGTCGGCGTGCAGGAAGTCGTTCCAGAAATCGTGCTCAACAAACTTCACCGTATCGATACGGAATCCGTCGACGCCGACTTCGCGAATCCATTTTCGGTAGCTCTCTTTTAGATAAGCGCGTACTTCAGGATCGGACGTATTAAGGTCATCCAAATCAGAGAGCTGCCAGGTTTTTTCTTGTACCGGATCGTTGTGGTCGGTGATGCTTGGCGTCCAGTGGTAGCTGCCTGTGCCATCTTCTTTACACTCATTCTTGTTGAGCGGGTAAGGCAGTTCTTGTCCTGCTGGTAGCGCATTTTCAATCAAACGGAAACCTTGGCAAGGTAGGCTAGGATCGTAATTGTATGGGTCATCGTAAGTGAAGAAGTTACCTACGTGGTTGGTCACGATGTCTTGAATCAAGAACATGTTACGAGCGTGCACTTCTCGCGCTAACGCTTGGTAGCTTTCCATGTCACCAAAGTGCTCATCCACTTTTTGGAAGTCACGCGCCCAGTAACCGTGGTAGCCACCATAGTTTTGTTCTGCATCCCACCATTGGTTTGCCACTGGCGGAGTAATCCAGATCGATGTGGCACCGAGAGTTTCGATGTAGCTTAACTTATCACTCACGCCAACGAGGTCGCCGCCGCTGAACTTTTTATCCGAAGTCGGATCGAATTCGTTTTGCCCTTGATCATTAAGAGCGCTGTCGCCGTCGTTAAAACGGTCGATCATCAGGAAGTAAATGATTTGATCTTGCCAATCAGGAGATGCCACGTGGCTGCCTGTATCGACTGGTGCGGTTTCGTCGCTTCCACAGCCAGAAAGAGCTAGAGCGATCGATAAAGGAAGTATTTTTATTTTATTCATTGAGTTAGGTAGAGTTTCAAACACGGTCTTTGCCTCCGTTATGCAGCAATGCAGAAACGATAAAGCAAAGGTTTGAAATTGAGAGTGTCATTTCACGCCAAAAAAGACGTGATATGATGTCACGAAGAGACGATTTTGATCTGACCGACAGTTTTAATTGAGAGGTTGCACAATAGGATATTGTATCGGGTAATGCTCTTTCGCGAGCTCGTTGTCGGATTCATCATAAAGGCGGAAACGGCACTGCTTTGCAGTTTGAGTGAGCGATAATTGCAGCACCCAACAAGCATAATGTAGCGAGTGTTGGGTCAAGCGCATTACGTGAGGTGTAGGGGCATCATCGACGTAACAGTCAATCCTCGCAACGTTTTCAAGTCGGCATGCCAGTTCGACAAAGAGCGTGTATTGCGCCCCAATATTAATAAGCTGCCGAGTCGGGACAATGTATTCCGTTGCGCCAATTAAAAGCCCCTTAGAAACCACGTAATCACGCTGGTGGTTATTCTCAATGTAACGTTCCCCATCGACTTCATAACAAAGGCGAAAGGTAAGGGGGTGCGCTACCGGAAGTTCGGTCGTTGCCCAGAGTTCGATGCCATGACTTAAAAAGCGCTCGAAGAAGGCGGGATAGCGCCGCCATGCACCATCACGGTCTCGACACTCAACTGAGACCACTTTTTCAAACGCAATATTATCTACTTCCATCCAGATTCTACCGACGGGTTGGTCAATGTCGTGATCGGCTAAAGTATTCGCTTTGGCGTAGTACAAGCGGATCGGTTGCTGATTTAGCTGAGTTCGGTTATCCAAACATTGTTGGCGATACTGCATGGGTGAAAACGGATACCAACGGCGAAAAGTGCGGTGAAAGTTCGATGGTTCTTCATAACCGAGTTGATATGCGATTTGCTGCGTTGTGAGTTGGGTGTCGGCAAGCAAAGTGAGTGCTTGCTTTCTTTTAGCGAAATCAACGCATTGAGAGTAGCTCATTTGCTTTTCTTGCAGTCGACGTTGCAAGGTGCGTTTGGAGACGCCCAGTTGCCTTGCCGCTTGCTCTAACTTGAGCGCGTAATTACTGTTTTTGATGAACAAGGCGTTCAAAACACTCAGCAATTCTGGCTGTTCAATTGGTTGGTGAGAAAGCAGCAAATAAACATGTTTCACCAGTTCAAACACGCTTGAACTCGTTTTAGAATCTCGCGTTTCCACTAGAAAAATATTGGCCGCGAGTGGATTGTTGGCGTGAACTTGTACCTGTATTGATTCGCTTAACTCAAGCATTTCCAACTGCATTTTGAGCAAGCCAAACACCGACTCCGCCCAATTTGGCATATCGCCCGTTCTACATTCGACTTGCAGATGGATTTGGGCATCACCATGCTGCAATGTGACGTACAAACGGCGGTCGAATAATGAGACACTTTTACTCCACCAAAGCAGCCCTTCTTGGAGGTTAGGCGCTTCTTTCAACATCATGCATTGCAAGGCCACCAACTTCTCAATGTGCCAATATTCGCCGGCAATTCGAAGGTGATTGTGACCGAGCTTTTTGCACAGAAAGGATGTAATAACGTTATCTTGAGGCAGCATGAGTTGAGTTTGGTTGCGAGCAAACATGCATTATTGCCGAAAAGATGAAGAAGTCCAGTGAGAACGCTCAAAGCCTTTCTTATCGTTTTATTTTCAAATTTATTTTGAAAATGTTTTTAATCGAAATCGGTTTTTCCCTTTATCTCATGAGGTTATGCTGTTACTCCGCTTAAACTCATTAATTGGAGAGCCTCATGGATATCGTACAAGCTGCAAAATCTCGTTACTCAACGAAAGTGTTTGACCCAACGCGCAAGCTATCTCAAGAAAAAATCGATGCAGTTAAAGAGCTGATTCGTTTTAGTCCATCGAGTGTGAACTCCCAGCCTTGGCATTTCATTCTGGCAAGCACAGAAGAAGGCAAACAGCGCATCGCTAAAGCGGCGCAAGAGAATTACGCGTTTAACGCGGCGAAGATTCTCAACGCATCTCACGTATTGGTGTTTTGTGCAAAAACAGGCATCGATAACGACTACATTGAAGCGCTAATGGTGCAAGAAGAAAAAGATGGTCGATTCCCAACTGAAGAAGCGAAAGCGGCTGTGCGCGGTGGTCGTAGCTACTTTGTGAACATGCACCGTTTTGATCTGAAAGATGCAAACCATTGGATGGAGAAACAAGTTTACCTCAACGTGGGTACGTTGCTGTTGGGTGCTTCGACGCTAGAAATTGATGCAGTACCAATTGAAGGGTTTGATCCAAAAGTGCTGGATGAAGAATTTGGCTTGCGTGAAAAAGGTTATACCAGTGTTGTGATCGTGCCGCTTGGCTACCACGCGGAAGATGACTTCAACGCGAAAACGCCAAAGTCTCGCTGGGACGCAGAAACCGTATTCACCGAGATCTAATTCGAGCTTACTTACAGGTGACGTAGAACCCCGTAATCAATATATAAATCGCAAAAGAGTGATAAAACGATGATCCACTTAGTCGCAGAAGTGAAAGCCTATCCAGATAGTAAGGATCAGGTGGTGAATTTGCTTGCTGGTTTACTAGAGCCAACTCGTAAAGAAGAAGGCTGTTGCCAATACGAGTTGTATCTCGACGAAAAAGTTGATGGCCTATTTATGTTCCAAGAAATCTGGGCGTCGCAAGAGGCCTTGGATAAGCATTTGCAAAGCCCGCATATGGCGACGTTTCTTGAAACATTGGAAGAGAATGATTGGGTTGAATATACCCAGATTCGTCCTCTTCGATTTATCGCCTAATGACAGAAGGTTGCCAGCACGTTGGCGCGTTGCTGGCAGCATTTTTGTTGGATAAAGTCGCGGAAAGTCCGAATCGTTGGCGTCAATAATCGACGATCGGCACATACCATGTAGAGCGGCACTGGGCCGCAATCCCATTCTGGTAACACTCGCACCAATCTTCCCTCGATTAAGTCTCGGCTAATGTCCATCAATGATTTATTCGCAATGCCTTTGCCTTTGATCGCTAACCGGTGTGGCAAGTCACTATCGTTGCTCAACAAGTTACCGCTGACCACGATTTGTTCTTTCTCGCTGCCACGAGTGAGCGTCCATTTGTTGTAGACCGAATCCGCGACCATGTAGCACAAGCAGTTGTGTTGCGTTAAATCGGCAGGAGAGGCGAGTTCTGGATGTGTAGCTACGTACTCTGGCGATGCACATAATATCCGTTCGTTTGACCCACACAATGCCAATACGACCAGATTGGAGTCGGCCGGTTCGCCGTAGCGAATCGCAATATCGACAGGCTTTGTGTACATATCCGTCAAGCTATCGGACAGCTCTAGTTTGATGGAAACATTTGGGTAGAGATCGATGAACTCATCCACCCAATCGAGCAACATATTGCGACCAAAATCGGAGGGTGCAGTAATGTGCAGCTGACCAGACAACTCCCCGCGCGCACTTGAGATCTGATCCAACCCCTCTTGCAATGTTGCCAACGCTTGCGTGGTTTTGTCTAAAAACAGTTCGCCCTCTGAGGTTAAACGCAGGCTTCGGGTGGAACGCACAAACAACGGGAAACCGATTTGCCCTTCAAGACGCTTAATCGATGCGCTAATGGCGGCAGGTGTCATGTCCATACTGTTAGCGGCTTTTGAAAAGCTGCCTTGGCGCGCGGTTTCGACAAAAATATTGAGGTCGTTGAGGGCTTTCATAATGAAAAGGGCTTTTAAGAAGTTTGGGCTACTATAGGGGAGAGTCGTAGGCCAATTCAAGGTTAAAACATTAGGTTGCACGGCGAGTTTGAGTTAGATTAGCGCGCAACTTCATTTTACCGGATCAATAGCATGAGCCAACAGCAGCCGAATAACCCACTTCACGGGTTGAGTTTAGAGAAAATCGTCACCCGACTAGTTGAACACTTTGGTTGGAATGGCATGTATGAGCGCGTTCGTGTGAACTGTTTCAAGAAAGATCCTTCAATCAAATCGTCGCTGAAGTTCCTGCGCAAAACGCAATGGGCGCGGGACAAAGTCGAAGCGCTGTATATTGAGACATTCTGCTAACCGCTCTATGGTCTGCAGCAGCGGTAAGTAGATTCTTAGTCTCGCTTTGGCTCGCTAGAATGACGCAGCTTTTCTTATCGCGTAGGTTGGAAGAGTCGCTCCACTGATACGTCCAAAGTGATTTTCCGGATGGTCACTTAGGCTTATCTGGAATCGCTTTTTTAGATGGTTTTGTAGAGGTCATAGCCAAACTCGAACTGTTATTCTGAACCGAGAGGAACGAGCGTGATTCAGAATTTACCCTCAGATTGTATTGAGTTTATTCATGGCTCTATGGTCTGTAGCAAGCGGCAAGTAGATTCTTAGTCTCACTTTGGCTCGCTAGAATGACGCAGCTTTTCTTATCGCGTAGGCTAGAAGAGTCGCTCTACTGATGCGTCTAAAGCGAGATTCCGGATGGTCACATAGGTTTATCTGGAATCGCTTTTTTAGATGGTTTTGTAGAGGTCATAGCCAAACTCGAACTGTCATTCTGAACCGCGAGGAACGAGCGTGATTCAGAATCTACCCTCAGATTGTATTGAGTTTATTCATAGCTCTATGGCCTGCAGCAAGCGGTAAGGTAGATTCTTAGTCTCGCTATGGCTCGCTAGAATGACGCAGCTTTTCTTATCGCGTAGGCTGGAAGAGTCGCGCTGCTGATGCGTCTCAAGCGAGATTTCGGATGGTCACTTAGGCTTGTCTGGAATCGCTTTTTTAGATGGTTTTGTAGAGCTCAGAGCCAAACTCGAACTGTTATTCTGAACCGAGAGGAACGAGCGTGATTCAGAATTTACCCTCAGATTGTATTGAGTTTATTCATGGTTCTATGGTCTGCAGCAAGCGGTAAGTAGATTCTTAGTCTCGCTTTGGCTCGTTAGAATGACGTAGCTTTTCTTATCGCGTAGGCTGAAAGAGTCGCTCTACTGTTACGTCTAAAGCGAAATTCCGGATGGTCACATAGGTTCTTCTGGAATCGCTTTTTAGATGGTTTTGTAGAGATCAGAGCCAAACTCGAACCGTCATTCTGAACCGCGAGGAACGAGCGTGATTCAGAATCTACTCTCAGATTGTATTGAGTTTATTCATGGCTTTATGGTCTGCAGCAAGCGGTAGGTAGATTCTTAGTCTCACTTTGGCTCGCTAGAATGACGTGCTTTTCTTATCGCGTAGGCTGGAAGAGTCGCTCTACTGATACGTCTAAAGCGAGATTCCGAGTGACTCACTTAGGTTCTTCTGGAATCGCTTTTTGGGATGGTTTTGTAGAGATCAGAGCCAATCTCGAACTGTTATTCTGAACCGCGAGGAACAAGCGTGATTCAAAATCTACCCTCAGATTGTATTGAGTTTATTCATGGCTTTATGGTCTGCAGCAAGCGGCAAGTAGATTCTTAGTCTCGCTTTGGCTCGTTAGAATGACGCAGCTTTTCTTATCGCGTAGGCTGGAAGAGTCGCTCTACTGATACGTCTAAAGCGATTTTCCGGATGGTCACTTAGGCTTATCTGGAAAATCGCTTTTTTAGATGGTTTTGTAGAGGTCAGAGCCAAACTCGAACCGTCATTCTAAACCGCGAGGAACGAGCGTGATTCAGAATCTACTCTCAGATTGTATTTAGTTTATTCATGGCTTTATGGTCTGCAGCAAGCGGTAAGTAGATTCTTAGTCTCGCTATGGCTCGCTAGAATGACGTAGCTTTCTTATCGCGTAGGCTGTGAGAGTCGCGCTGCTGTTACGTTTAGCGAGGTTTCGAATGATTCACTTAGGCTCATTAGAATGACTCTAGTTTTCTTATTGCGTAAGTTGGAATGGTATCTCAGCATCATTCCCGATAGCGATGAAGGAGCGCTGTCGGGAACCTCGCCTTTAATCTCTCATTTCTTGCTACTCTAAATGATGCGTGCTACCCACAGTTCCTTCCAAATCTAAAATCGACTGGCGAACGTAGTCTGGAATCGCAGCTTTAACGTTGTTCTTAAAATCAAACATCACACCAGTGGCGGTCGCGATGGTCGCAATTTTACCCCACTTCTTACTCAGCACTTGGTACTCCATTGTGATGCGATCTTCTTGCATGTCGATTACGCGAGAACCGACTAATAGCGTGTCTGGGTAAGTAACAGGCAATTTGTAGAGGCATTGAGTCTCGCTCAGTACTGGCCCAATTTGCGAGGTCTGCAGGTCGACCAGCAGGTTAATTTTGTTGAAGTAATCTAAACGCGCCGTCTCGAAGTAGCGAAAATAGACCACGTTATTAACATGTTGCAGAGCATCCATTTCACCCCATGCGACTTTTATCTCTGTGATAACGGGAAAGTCCTTTAACAGTGTGTCCATTTTTATTGCTCCTTTTTCATCTGCTTTGCCACAAATTGCGACGCGACTTATCACTTTGAGCATTTATTCTAGATGTAATCATTTAATATGTAATAAAATTGTTTTTAAAATGTGAAATGAAATGGTGGTTTGATTATGTAAACTAGAAACTTTACATAATCGAGTTGAAGGCGTAAGTTTAACTAAGAGTAACCAGATAGGAGGTGTCTCATGATTGAACTCAAAGGTTTCAACCTCGCAAGAGTTGAGAAACGCATTGATTGGACAGGTGAGCTGTTCAGTTTGAGAATATCTGGCGCGCCTCTTTCCTTTAAAGCTGGCCAATTCACCAAGCTTGCTTTGCTTGATGATGAAGGTAAGCCGATCAGCCGTGCTTACTCCGTGGTTAATGCGCCAAGCGAGCAATTCGATTGGTTGGAATTTCTAATAGTAGCCGACCCTCAAGGACAACTTTCTCCACGGCTCCAAAAGCTTAAATCTGGTGATAGTATTTATGTCGGTGCCACTGCACATGGCGATTTAACCCATGATTCTATTCCTAAACAGGCTCATGACCTGTGGCTGCTATCTACAGGTACGGGGATTGGACCGTTTTTATCGCTGCTGGATGATATAAACCTACCGCCTCACAATGAGCGCATTGTGCTGGTTCATGCCGTTCGTTTCGAAAAAGATCTGGTTTATAAATACCTAATTGAACAGCTTCAGCAACGATATGAAGGCAGATTAAAGTATATACCGATAGTCAGCAGGGAAGTGGTTGATGGTAAATTACAAGGCCGAATTCCTGAACTCATCGAATCGGGTTTACTGTCCAACGCCGCTGATGCGCCATTCTCAGCTCAGCGTAGCTTTGTCATGATGTGTGGGAATCCACAAATGATCAAAGATACCGTGCCCGTCTTACAAGAGCTAGGCTTGGAAAAGTATCGCCATCAAACAGGGGGAAATATCATTTACGAACGTTACTGGTAGCGTTTTGTTAAATTGATACGGTTATGCTCAAGATGTAATGATTACTTTTGAGATACGACCGCGATTTAGTATGTTCTTAGTTGAATATTATGTTGGCAATACCTAAACTGCGCTCACCATTGCGCGTCTGTACACCCAGTCATTCTCGCTTAACCAATTACATTGAGGTGACTGAAGTCCATGTATGCTTTTATCGCGAGCAAGCAACAGAGAATCATTGCTGGTTTTATCGACCTGCTCTTTGCGATGGTGGTCGTGTTAATCATCGCATTGAGTATTAACTCTTTTCTTAACGACTTTCAGCTCTCTTTAGCGGATAACCTCACGCTTGTTCGTGAAACTCAGGCGTTTTACTTGCTTTCTTTACCAACGGTTTTAATGATCAACTGGAATGCATTGAGTCATGGGCAAACCATTGGTATGCGCATGATTGGTATTAAAGTTGTAATGAAAAATGATAGTAAGGCAACGAAAGTTACAGCAGGGTTAAGGCTTGTTATTAGCTACTTGCTGGAGATGCTCATTCCGGGGATCCCGTTGGTAAATTTGGCATTGTTGTTCTTTCATCCGGAGCGACGTTTGTTGCATGACTTGATCGCCAATACTAAAGTTGTCCAAGTTTCCTAATTTTTGATCAAAAAAGCCACGTGAAGTGGCTTTTTTAATATCGATAAAGTTAACCAGATTTACTGTTGATTAACATATTTCTTAAAGCGAGCTTTGGTTTCTGCATCTGCTTTTTGGTACCAGAAGTGCAGCATCTCTTCAGCTGTCGAATCCGCTTTAACCGCAGTTGCTCTCACTTGCTTCATATCCGCAGGAACCTTTGCAGGAAGCGTGACTGGCTGCATGGTCGCTGCGCCAGCAAAAGCCACGGCTGCTGCACCGCCAGCCTGGTTGTAATCTTCGATTTCACGTACGTAATCACGACCGATTTGCATACCCGGTTTGAGCAGCTTGTCCTGGTCAACCGCGATTGCGTTGCCAGAATCATCAACCAGTTTCCAATCTAAGTCTTTGATCTTCTCTTCCGCATCACGTAGGTTGCGGTATTCTGGCATTTGTAGAGTGAGTTCGGCATTGGTCGCGTCAAATCGTGTAACGATAACATCGCTTTCAACACTTAAACGGTCATTACCTTGGTTGAAGTAAGGGGCGAAACGAAATACGACTTGGTTAAGGCCATCAGGTAACGTCAGTGTTCTCTCAGAGGCGAAAAAACCACCCGAAAGATCTGCTTTTTCACCGTTAGCCGCTAATACTGAAACGTTGTCAGGAACACTCACGGTTACATCTGCGAATGCCATGCCACTCATTGCGAGAGCAAGCGCACAAGTTAAAGGCTTGATCAATTTCATTGTTTTTATCCTAAGCAAATTAGTGGTCATCGAGAGTGCATCGTTCATTGCCCGATTGCAACTCCCAAGTGTAATAAGTATGAAAATTTAACAAGAACGTCATTTTTATCGCATTTATTACGACGAAACTGTGATCCAAATAGAATCAAACCGCTGAAATTCAGCGGTTTGATTCTATAAGTTATAGATTAAATTTATTTCTAACTTATTGATTTATTATATGCCTGCACCATGTCCAGGTTCTGATTGGTCATCAGAAGCGTCTTGTTGTTCTGCCATTTCTTCTTGCTGTTGTGCTTTCTCAATGCTCAACCACCAAACAAATAACTCATACCAAATTGCTAGGATAACGGCACCTAAGAACAGACCAACGATGCCGTAGAAAAGCATACCACCGATGGCACCGAGCAGAATCACAGGCATTGGCACGTCGACACCACGTCCCATCAACATTGGTTTGAACAGGTTTTCAGAAAGAGCCGCAACTACGACCCAAACAGTAAACATGGTTGCTGTTGAGGTGTCTTGGGTCATGTACATGAAGCCAATCACAGGTAGCACAGCGAGCAACGCCGGGAGCTGAGCGATACATAAGATCATTAGAAGCAGTGTGAGTAAACCTGCTGCCGGAACGCCAAATACGAAGAAACCAGCACCGATCAACAGTGCTTGAATCGCCGCTACACCGACTACGCCAAGCAGTACGCTTTTAATTGTCGCTGCGATAAGCGTGGTCCAGCTTTTTGCGTTTTCACCTGCGGTTCGAATCGCGATGGTTCTTAAGCCTGATGCCGCAGATTCAGAGTACGTCATGAAACCTGCTGCAATCGCAAGTGACAAGATTGAAAGCAGTAAACTTCCCAATACGCCCCCCAGTGTACCCAGTAAAGATGTGAGTCCTGCCTTTATTTGTGGCATAAAGGTTTGAATCGCTTGCTCAAGATTAGTAGCGAATAGGGTCCACACTTCGTAGAGCTTATCACCCACGATAGGCCAATCCGCTACGGAAGCTTTTGGCCCTGGTATTTTCACTTGTCCATTTTGTAGTACTTCAAGCGCGTGCGTTGCACCATCCACAATGGAGCCTGATACCATAACAAGTGGCGTGACAAGGAGGGCAATACCAAGTAAAGCAATGGTTGTGGCTGCCAGGCCTCTGCGACCACCATATACACGCTGCAATTTTTGGGTAAGCGGCATTAAAGCGACGGCTATAATAGCGCCCCAAATAACCGGAAGGATGAAGGGTTTGATGATGTCGTACGTAAACATCAGCAAGACAAAGATCAAGCCAATGCGTATTGCCGATTCCACCATATTACTGATGAAAAGCTTACTGTCGATTTTTACCGATTGTTTATCCATTTTTGTTTACCTGATGATCAATGTTAGAACTGACGAGACTTGAAACAACAATCGCCATATAAAAAACACCTGTGATGGCCTCTAAATACACCACGACTTGAGCCAATGGTGTTAGAGGACTAATGTCGCCATAACCGAGCGTGGTTAAGGTAACGAAACTGAAATACGCTGCATTGGAGAAGTTCTGCCCCCACGAAATTGCTTCCATACCGGTAAAGGCTTCAGGCGAAAACTCAAGCAGAATGAGGTAGGCAATCGCCCACATCAGACCAAGCAGCAAGAAAAGCGCTACCGAGCCAATGACTTTGTTGCTGTTGACATGGCCGGTGAAAAGAATCTGTCTTGCGATGGATTTAAAAGTGCCGAAAAAGAACGCAAAGGTGAGGGCAAGCATCACCACATTCATCTCTCTGATGTCGAAAACGGTCTTGATCACAATCACAAGAACCCAAACACCAAACAGGCTGTAGAGGAAACGAGACCAGGTTTTGTCAAAGCGAAGGCTCGCAAAACAGACGATAAACGTCAGAACCGTGAAAGCCTGAAGTATGTGTTCAATCGTCCCTTCACCTACGACTTGTGCCATCGCACTCCCTAGCAACAAAATCACTAGTGCTAAGGTTAGATAGAAGAAGTTGTTTTCTTCATTAATATTTTTGAGGTTTTTACCAATGACCATGGCTCTTCTCACTTAGTTATTGTTCACTTTCTGCGGATGACTCTTTCATCACCATGATGGACGCAGAAAGCCCGAATCGAAGATCAATATCTTCAGGAAGTTCTTGTAGGGAGATTCGCACCGGAATACGTTGTGCTAGGCGAATCCACTGAAAAACAGGGTTTACGTTTGGAAGAAGGTTGTAGCCGACCGTGCCGTCTTTGGGCGCAATACCCCAACCAATCGAGTCAACCGTCGCGTCAATTGGCGTGTCTGGGTGAGACATCAAAGTGACACGCGCTTGGCTGCCAGGTTCGATTTGCGCAAGTTGGTTTTCACGGAAGAAACCAAATACCCAAAAGCTGTTTTTGTCGATCAGTGCGAGCAGTGGTTGGTTTGCGACCGCTTGCGTACCGTTTCTAATATCGAGGTTAGATACAAAACCATCGACGGTCGCATAAACTTTGGTAAAGCTGAGGTTAAGGCGTGCTGATTTTAGTTGTTCTTCTGCAGATTTGATTTGCAGTAGCGATTCTTCGTAAGCGATTTCACGACGAATCAGATCCTTATGAGAAACTGCGCCACGGTCTTTGGCACGAATGTCTTTTAAGCGGTCATATTCGATTTTTTTACCGCGAGAGCTAACAATGGAGCGCTCCAGTGCTACTTCGGCTTGAGATAACGCAACCTGGTAAGTCGCAGGGTCGATTTCAAACAGTAAATCCCCCGTTTTTACTTCTTGGTTGTCTTGCACCGCGACATTTACAATTGGGCCTGATACGCGAGGAGCCACTTTGATGACGTTAGCACGCACTTGCCCATCTCGTGTCCATGGGTTATTAAAGTATTCCTCAAACTTTTGATAGCCGAGCCAAGCTGCGCCACCAAGAATGACAAGATTGAGTGCGATTACGAATAGTTTTTTCATCTTGTTTGGCACCTAAAATTGAATATAAAAGCTGTCGATGGCCACCACATAACCGACCATGATGGCAATAAACGTCAGAGACGGAAAAGCGATGAAGCGAGACAAACGTGTCTTGTTCAATATCATCACCGTTATCCACGTGGCCGTGACGGCGAGAAAGAGCACCAGTAACGTGGGAGAAAAGTAAACGTCTCCCCAAGAAAGTTCATGAGGCATTAGAGATCCTCCGTTTTGTTTTCATCACTGGTCTCAGCCGGAGTTTCGAGGCGCAAAGGCGGCAATACGCGGTTTTCTTCATTTAAATAACTTCCCCAGTCAGTGCGCTCTGTCATCTGCGTGGCAATCGATTCACTGATGAAAGGTTTGCCTGTTTGGGTTTGCCAGCCTCCCCCGAGGGCTTTGTAGAGCGCAACAACTTGGTTCGCCACGTTCCCTTTGATCGTTGCGTAGCTGTCTTCCGCACGGGTCATTTTTTCTACCGAGTTAAGCAGACGTTCGAATGAAATTTGTCCGTTTTCGTACTGTGTCATGGATATGTTGAACGCACGAATGGAAGAGTTGACCGATTGCAAGCGTAAATCTTTTTGCTGCAAATACAGGTCATACGCTTCGATTGCATTGGTGACTTCATTAACGGCTTGCAGTACCTTTTTGTTGTAGTTCGTCAGCGTTTCTTGGAAGCGAGCATCTTCGAAACGAATATTATTTTTCACGCGTCCGTATTGGAAAATATTCCAACTGAACGTTGGGCCAACCACCATGGTGAGCGAATCGCTAAAACTGAAACTGCTACCATCGGGAACCGTACTGTCGATACCGATGGAACCGAACAACGAAAAGCTTGGGTACAGAGCGGTTTCTGCCACGCCAATCTGCGCACTTTGCGCGCGAGCTTGCATCTCAGAGACTTGCAAATCCGGACGTCGCATCACTAAGTTAGCATCCACTTGCGTATCCAAAAGCGGTGGACGTGGCACAATGGAACGCTCGTCGGTGCCCGATAGCGCCGATTTTCTGCCCGTCGATTTGAACTGGGCTTCGTACTCAGCGATTTGCTTGTGCATCCCATCCGACTGTAGCAGTCGATCTACTTCTTCTGGTAACAGACCCAGTAGCAAAGCCAACACAGTACGTGATTGCTTCATTGCCACTTCGAGGCTCGGTAACGCTGCTTTGGTGGTGTAGAGTTGGTTTTTAGCTTGTTGAACGTCCAATTCTGTAACGTTGCCAGAGTCGAACTGCACCTGAGTAATACGTACGACACGCTCTTGAATCTCGATATTGCGGCGAGACAGCAAAATACGTTCTTGGAATGTGCGATAGTTGATGTAATTGCGCGCCACTTCGGCGGTTATGGTGACCATGATGTCGTGATACGATGCGATGGATGCGTAGTAACCCGCTTCTGCCGACTCAATACCGCGAGCATACTTGCCCCAAACATCCATTTCCCAAGCAGCATCAAACGACAAAGTGGCGTTATTCACGCCCTGATCATTTACGTAGGCACGCGCTAGGTTCCCTGACACGGTTTGAACTTGTGGGTATTGCAAGCCCGTCGAAATACCAAGCAATGAACGTGCTTGGACAATTCGTAGCCCTGCGGCTTCTAAATCGAGGTTTTGTTTGCTCGCCAACTCAACCAGCTGATTAAGAGTCGAGTCATTAAATTGCTGCCACCATTGTTGTAGCTGTTGCTCTGATTGCTGCGTATCTTTGGCTGCTTTTTGCACCGACCAGTCACTTGGCAGTGGCGCCTGCTTTGGATGAACATAATCTGGTCCTACCGTGGTACACGCACTGAGTCCGAGCAAAGAAAGTATGGCGAGGCTTGGTTTGGTTAGTTTTGGAAGCATCATATCCCCACCTTTAAAAACGCTTCTGTTGTAAGTTCACCCAATCGATATCCTCGTAGGTTTGCTTGCAATGCTTGATTGCTTCGAACACGTTCCGTTTTAAATTCAGCAAGATATAAAAACCGGCTATCTCTGAATAAGCGTAGTCAGATAAATCCAACTCACTAAAAAAATCTTCCAGTTTATCTTCGAATGTTTGGTAATCTTGACTGTATTGGTCGAATACGGAGTCGAGTTCTTGTGTTGCTTGATGGCTGGCTAAAGCGCCCGCCATCAAAGGAATGATGGAATCGCGGTGCTGTTGGCGAAGCTGAGTAATTAGTGGATTGGTCATCAACTTTTTCTCGGCGGCCATTAAGATGTTGATGTGATTACTGAGTACATCACACGCTTTGCTAAACGCGCCAATCGCTTCTGGCGTGGTTTTATCAAAGTGTTTGTGGTTGATTTTCGAACCCCAGACTTTGAGCTTTTTCGATGAGACATTGAGCGTCACCAAGTGCAAGGCCCGTTTGAGCGGCGTAATAACCGAGCTGGACTGCTGTTGATAGGTAGTGAACAGCTCTCGGGTATGTCGGAAGTAGCGTTCTTTTATGGTCAAAAAGAGGTGTTCTGGTCGTGAGCTAAACGGGAAGTAGTGCGCGAAAATAATCATGAACACCACCATGTAGAACAACAGCATGATCGTCATGAGGATCCCGAAGTGATAAAACATGTTGTTGTCTAAACCAAGAACAAACAAGCCAATCATATAGAAAATCGTCACTGGCCCGTTAAACAGATAAAAGCCGATAAAGGTGTAGATAAAGATGAACAGGCCAAGTTCTAACCCGAGATCCAATTGCGGAAGAATGAAGACGTAAGAAGGCACCGCGAACAAGAAGCCGAAAGTGAACAGCACAAGTAACAATATCGGGTGCACAGGCACGAACGACAGCAAAGACATAAACATGGTCGAGAAGACCACGAACGAGTAGCCGCCTGGTGGATTGAAATAAATCCAAATCAGTCCTGCAATCCAATAGGTAACAAAGGTTTTGACCGCAGTTTTAAAGTTTTCTGCGTCCCACCATAGAAACTTGCCTTTCGGTTTCGGCAGTGGCACGTCAAAGGAGACATTGTTCGTCACAGAGTCAATACAGCTAATGCTCTCCGCTAAACGCGACAAGTTTTGATGCATCAGTTCCAATAGGTGACCAAGCGTAAGCGCAGAGCCTTTCTCTAGGTGCGCTGCGTTTTCTAGCAACGCTTGGTTGTATTTGACTTTGAATTCCTGAGCACGATAAGCGGGTTCTTTTTCGTCCCAGACTTGTTGGCAGGTATCAAATAGCGCGTCAATTTCCGCCACGGCTTGATCAAAGTTGCTGATGCTTTCACGGTCTTGCTGGTGGCTAAAGTGGCTGTGCGCCGCGACGGTCAATTGTTGCGTTACCTGCTTGTTCAAATGAACTGCCAAGCGCCACTCTTTCATGTAGGCCGACACGTCACTGCATTCCACACTGACCGTGGCAAAACGCTGTTCGAGCGCATTTTGAGCGGCAAACATCTGTTCGATGAGAGTGTCCACGCTAGGAGGTTGTGGCTCTTCCGTTTCTGGATTTTCTTCTCCGCCTTCTTGAGGAGAGATTTGCCCTGCCGATTTTTGCTCGAAATTTTGCAAGATAGCGGTGAACAACGCGCGTTGTGCTTGGTTGAGTTGTTCGATGAGCTGTCTTAGGTTTTGTTCTGTTTTGGTCGGGAATAAGAAAGTCCCCACGAGTGTGTAAACCACCACCCCAAACACCGTCATATAGGCGCGGTCAACGCCATAAAGGAACGCACCTTCTGCGTCACCGCCATTGGACATCATCAACGTCATCACACCGGTCAGCATGAGTAGCGTAGGATCTTTTTGATAGGCATTACGGAAGTAAAAAATGAATGAGACCACAACCGACACGCTCAGCATGTACAACAAGCGGTCTTGAGCAAACAATCCCACCAGTAACAAGCCAACGACGGCGCCAACCAACGTACCAAACACGCGTAAGGTACCTTTGGCGAGTGATTCACGACGACTGCCTGTGGATGCAATCAGCATCACTGTGGTTGCGGCCGTCGATGCTTGCGGCCAACCCATGGCAAACGGGATCAGATAAGCCAGAGTCAGGCTAAGCGATACTTTAATAGCGAATTTTATTTTGTCGTTCATAGTGTCAAAGTTTGCTCAGGCTTATCGTTATAAGTTGATGAATTTCTTATATGAATAATCAGAATCTTGTTCTGAATAAATTCGGGGGGCGGAATATAGCGGGTGAAAAAGTGTGCTTTGTAAACCCTTTGTCAAAACAAAAAGTGCGTATTTGGCTTGATCTCGTGCTAGCCCTTGGCGTTATTGGCGAAACGCCTAAAACGAGCAAATTCGCGATCTGTGACGATTCTCATTTTTGAAACAAAATCGTTGCATTGTGTGAGCCAATTCTCACCTTATATTCTTCGCCTGGTACCAAAGCAGACCACTTGTACCATCTGCAATGAGCTTTACTGCTTTAAAAAGCATAGATGATGAATGGGTATTTGAGAGGGAAAGTTATTACTTTTTATCGGCTTGCCGATTGTTCGTTTGTTTTTTTGGATCGAGATAAAAAAACCAAAGCGATCCCACCAAGAATGATGCCGCTGGTTAAAAGAATATGCAGTGAAAGAGGCTCGTGGAGTACGATGCTGCCGAGTAGCAAAGCAATGGCTGGCACGGAAAGTTGGCTGACGGCGGCTTGAAGTAAAGAGAGCTTACGCACGACTTGGTACCAAAGTGTATAACCAAGGCCAGAGGCAATGGCACCAGATGCGATAGCGAGCAACATTCCGCTCAAAGAAAGTTGGATTGAGGACAAGATTAATGGCGAAAGGAGCACGCCAATTATTGATGCAGCGATGAATCCCCACGTGATGCCACTACTTGGAGAAGGCGCTTGTTTACCGAGCGCAGTAAACGCAGCCCAACAAACGCCAGAAATCAACATAAGAAGTGCAGAGCTAATATCGGGGCGAGTGGCAGATGGCAACATCAACCAAACAAATCCAACAATTGAAAGACCGATACCGATGATTTCGAGAAACTGAAAACGCTCACCTTGCAACCAATAGATCGCCAGTAATGTAAGTTGCACGGCACCAAACAAAAGCAAAGCACCGGTTCCTGTCGCCAGTTGTAAGTACGCGAAAGAGAAAAGGGCAGCGTAACCAAATAACGCCACGCCAGCAAAAAAGCGAAAGCGAGAAGTTGGCCGATCGGTTTTCCACTGACCTCTCACGACAAGCATTGCGATTAAGGTAATCGCGCCAGATATCAATCGAACGAGAGTGAAGCTTCCTGCATCAATTAACCCTTCGGCCAAGGCAAGTCGGCACAATAATGAATTGGCGGCGAACGCCAGCATTGCAATAGCAGTGAGTAAAAAGGTCGACATCCTTGGCCCTTAGCGTGTAAATGAACAGCTAGTGTAGATCCAAAAGAACATTTTTATTAGTTGATAAAGTGATTAGTTATAGCTATCAGAGCAAGAAAGTCATTAAAAATAACCGGAGAAAACCTGACCTTAGCCCAAGTGTTACTGTGGTTGGGAAGGTTGTTTGTACAATGACTTAATGGTGTTTTTCAACCATAGCAATTTTGGATTGTACGCATTTCGTTTATGCCAAATCATGGTAAATGGAATCAGTAACTTGTCTTGTTGAGCTTGGTCTAACGGAATTGGCAAGCACACCAAATCGAGATGCAGCTTTTCTGTGTAACTTTTGCAATAGTGCGGCGCGGTGGTGATCATGTCATGCGTCGGCTGCGCTGCCATAAAAAGAGATTGCTCAAAGTAGGACATCGTCAGCCCGATAGAGCGCTGTAGCCCTAGTTCCGTTAATACTTCATCCAACGCCCAAGTTTCACTTTTTTCCCAAACAATATTGATGTGTTGGTAGCTCAGAAAGGTCTCGAGATTCCACTCTTGCTGTAATGCCGGATGATCTTTATGTAAATACACCATCGGCAGGTCATAAAATAGAATCTCAAAATCCAAGAAATAAGGCAGAAGATCCAACGACTCTTTCGATCTAGGGTGACTTTCTCGGCCGGTAAAACCGATATCCGCCTCGCCCCGAATGATGGCGTCGAGTGAATCGTAATCCCAGTTACTGGTTTTTACTTTCGCTTCAGGGTATCGCTGGTGGATAGCGACGATGAGTCTGTCCAGCACTGTGAGCACTAATGGCGACTCAATCGTGATATCAAAACGCACTCCTTTAGGCGTAATATCGCTGCGTTTTTCTGCAATCTGGCTGCCAATTTGCAGCCATTCTGCAAGATCTTGCTCCATGCTTTGCGCCAAAGGCGTTGGCGCAAGACCTTTAGGTGTTTTGACAAACAAAGGATCATCGAACCAATGACGAAGTTTGTTGAGCGACTTACTTACGGTAGAGGGCGTAACGTTCAGCTTTTTCGAGGTTTTCGAGACGCTTTGCTCTTGCAACAATAATTGCAGAGTGAACAGTAAGTTTAAATCAAGTCGCGCTAGGGATTTCTTCATAATGGGTATCGTGAACAGGCTTTGGAATCAATAGTATTAGAGCAAGGCTGATTACGCTACCTAGCACTAAGATAAACACCAACATATTCAGTGCAGTAACGCCGATGAAACCCATAAACCAAATATAGAACGCGGAACTACAAACTTGAGCAATGCCCAGTAACGAGCTTGCCACGCCAGCTTGTTGAGAGAATGGGCTGAGCGCTTGGCTCATGGCCACGCCAAAGCCACAAGCGAAGCCTGCGCAAATCAGCCCAAGTCCGAACACATAGTAAAAAGGTTGTCCATCATGGAAATGGGCTGCACTGAGCACGATGGCTGAACAAACGAGCAATACTTGAGAGCTCATCATTAAGGTTCGCTGCTTGAAAATCCCCAATGCCAATGGCGCCGAGAACGAAATCAACATACTGATCGTCGCAGTCCCCGCCATGATGGAAGAATAGCCACCGCGATCAAAACCAAGCATACTCATCACAACAATTGGTGAAGCGTTAACAAAGGTCAGAATGGTGGTCACTCCAAGTGCAGTAATGATCAGCCTACTGATAAAAAATCGCTCGAAGAAAGTCTCTTGATGGCTCTCTGGCGCTGTCTGTTCTTCACCTTGTTGGCTGGGTAGTGATTCCTTGAGAACAAAAATGGCCAATACACTGACGAGAATGCCCATTCCTGCCATTGTGGTAAACAAACTCGGCCAAGGAAATTTCAGCATAATCAAGTGACCAATCACGGGTGCGATCACTGGAATGATACAGGTGATGCCATTGAGCATCGACAATACTTTCGCGCGGCGTTCATCGTCTAACGTGTCGCGTAAAATCGCGAATGCGACGACATAGCAAGATCCAGCCCCGATGCCTTGGCAAAAGCGAGCAATCAAGAAAGTGTTTGGTTGCTCAGCCATCCCGCCGAGAAAAGACGCGAGCACGAAGATCATCGCGCCGACGACGGCAACAGGCTTTCGTCCCACAGAGTCTGCAATTTTCCCCGCGAATAACATGGTGGTAGCCATGCCAGCTAAATAGATCGAAAACGCAATATGCAACTGAGATTCACTGGCGTTGAGATCTGACGCAATTTGAGGCAAACCAACAAGATACAAATCAATGGCAGTAGGGTAGAGTAAAACGAGTGCAAAACTACAAAGTAAAAAACGGGACATGGAAACCTCTCTATCGAATGGCGAGGATAATAGAGTGCTAAACGTTTGCCTGCGAGTGGGAAATACGACACTAGGTATTTCTATTTACGACATACCCTGTATGAATTGAGCATAAAAACAACAAGGAAGATTATGATTACTATTGAAAAGTATTCGCCTGAGCGACATGAACAAACTTGCGAACTTAGCGTGCTAGAAGAGCAATCGCAGTTTACGGTCGCGGATGTGGGTGAAATGCTTACGCGTCTTGAACCTACAGAACTTCCGCATCTGATTTTGACAGACGATGATGTGGTTGGCTTTTTTCTATTTGACGCAGCTTACAGTGAGAAATACGATTTTTGCCCGGAAAACAGTTTAGGCGTGCGGGCTTTGCTGGTGGATCTCCGTCATCAAGGCAAAGGCATCGCCAAGCAAGCCATTCAACAGTTTGCCGATTTCGCCAAACGCCATTATCCCGAGTTTGATGCGCTTTATCTCACTGTGAATTGCCGCAACATACCTGCTTATCAGTGCTATTTAAAATCAGGGTTTGAAGATACCAATGAGCTTTACCACGGCGGCCCAGTTGGACCGCAGCACATTATGAGACAGCCGCTTTAGCTATGAAAAACCAAGGATGGATATATGAGAATTGAAATCGACAATTTAGAACGGCCGCAAGTGATAGCGCTGTTGGAAGGACATTTACAGGACATGTACGCCACGTCACCACCAGAAAGCGTGCATGCGTTAGATTTAGATAAGCTCAAAGCGCCAGAAGTGACATTTTGGACAGGATGGAAAGGTGAGCAACTGCTTGGGTGTGCGGCGATTAAAGAGTTGGATGACCAACACGCGGAGCTGAAATCCATGCGCACCACGCCTACGGCAAGAAACCAAGGTGTGGCATCTCAATTATTGATTCATGTGATTGAGCAAGCGAAGCAAAAAGGTTTGCAGCGCTTGAGTTTAGAAACGGGCTCGATGGAGTTTTTTAAACCAGCGCGCCTGTTGTATGAAAAGCATGGCTTTGTGTACTGCGAGCCGTTCGGGGATTACGAACTCGATCCGAACAGTCAATTCATGACCCTAGAACTGAGCTAGGGCCATGAATTTTTAGAAGCTAAATCCAATCGATTTAGAAATTCAGATTCAAGTTGATGGTTGGCGACAAGAGGCTTGAACGCTCGTCAGCCAATCGCTTTCTCTTCTCTTTCAGTCTCTTGGCATTATCTTTGTCTGGATTGCCATCAAGCTGATTATCGATGACCGAGATTTCAGTATCGATTTGTTGGATGCGTTGCTGGCGTTGATATTCTTGATGACCTAACTGGTAGTTCTCAATAAACTCTTTGCTGCTGCATACACCGTAATATTCTTTGCCTTCGATACCGACAGTGTACCCATTGTCTGGTGAGCAATATTGGATAGTGCCTTTATCAAAGCCTTCTTTCCATTTCGCTCGGTCGGGTGTCACACCCGCTTCACCACAGTCTTCGGTATAGCTATTGATAATGTTTGGATCGTTGCCATCTCGGCCATCTTGATAACCTACGTTGTACCAGTTTGCCGTTTTGCACTCATCCGGAGACATGCTGGCGCAACCTGAGAGCAAAGTCAGTAAAGCCAGGGGGATTAGCGCTCTTTTCATCAGTGACTGTCCTTTAAATAAAATCGAATTGATAACTTGAGTTTAAAATGAACACTGTTCATATCAATGGTTGAAATCATTGTATTCACAATTGTGGTGACTCATTAATCTAAGTGATAAATTTATTATGCTGAATAGAAGTGTGTTTGATTAGTATTATCCATGAACTGCGCCTTTGCTGCATCAATCCACTAGCCTTGGCCCCAAATTAAGTGATAATACCAACATAAAGATAAACACCGTCAATGAGGCTAAGACATTGAGCGAACAACCCACCGTCCTTATTATCGAGGATGAATCTGCTATCGCAGAGAACCTGATTCATGTATTAGAGATGGATGGCTACCACGCAGAGTGGTTTGCAACAGCAGGAGAGGGCTTAGCTTTTTTGCAGCACAACTCCGCAGCGTTACTTGTCTTAGACGTAGGCTTACCGGATGGCAATGGTTTTGAATTATGCAAAACCATCCGTGAGTTTTCTGATATTCCCATTATCTTTCTCACAGCAAGAAGCGATGAAATTGACCGCGTCGTGGGCTTGGAGATTGGCGCGGATGATTACGTGACTAAGCCATTTAGCCCGCGCGAAATGCTGGCGCGCATTAAACTTCGAATCAAAGCTAAAGCGCCAATGATAGAGCACAAACCAGAGCCTGTAGCTGTTCCAGAACAGCCTCAATTGAACCAAGGTTTGGTTGCGCAAAACTTCGATTATGGTGTTGGCGGGCAAATGCTTGGGTTAACGGCGGTCGAATTTAAGATTCTCGATAAACTGATTTCCGTCTCTTCCAATGTATTGAGCCGAGAGCAGCTCATGGTCGCGGCAGACATGGCGCCAGAGGCTGCATACGAGCGCAATATCGATACCCACATCAAAGCCATTCGCCATAAGTTGAAGCCGTTTGAGATGTCTGAACGCATCTGTACCAAGCGTGGCTTTGGTTACTTTTACTGCATTAAAGGTGAATGATGAACCGCTGGCCGAAGATCCCTCTTGGACTCAGACTGTTTTTTCTCTACTTCATCTTAGTCGGAATGACGGCTTACATGGTGAGCAAAACGGTTGTCCAAGAACTTAAGCCAACCGTGCGTCAAACCACCGAAGAGACGCTGGTGGATATGGCGAACTTGCTTGCGGTATTGGCGGAAGAAGACGTTGCAAACGGAAAGTTGTCTGAGAGTCGCTTCTCCAAACTATTAACGGCTTATGGGCAGCGAGAACCTCAAGCGCGCATTTGGGAAATCGGTAAAAAAGCGATTAACCATCGAATTTACATCACCGATAAACAAGGGATTGTGATTGCGGATTCTTGGCAGCAAGACGTAGGCAAAGACTACTCGCAATGGAACGATGTTTATCTCACGTTGCGTGGTCAATACGGCGCGCGCAGTACCATCGAAGACCCGAAAGATCCGCTTTCAACCGTCATGCACGTTGCTGCGCCCATCTACCACAAAGGCGAAATCATTGGCAGCGTGACGGTGGCAAAATCCAATCGCTCAGTACAACCCTTCATCGATCTTTCTAAACGCAATGTGCTGTTTTGGATGGTATGGATGAGTGGTTTAGTGCTATTGGCAGGGGCATTGTTTGCTTGGCGAATTCACTCGGCATTGAACAAGCTAGAAGACTACGCGACCAAAATGGGTGAGGGCAAAAAGGTCTCTAAGCCGACATTTCGTATCTTTTATGAGTACGGCACGCTAAGTGATGCATTAGAGAAAATGCGCAATCAGCTCGATGGTAAGCAGTATGTGGAAGAGTACGTACAGACGCTGACTCATGAGCTGAAAAGCCCGTTATCAGCGATTAAAGGCGCGAGTGAAATATTGCAAATGCCGTTGCCTGAAGAAAAGGTCACGCGCTTTGCTGGCAACATTGAGCGAGAAAGCGACCGCATGCAGTCATTGATTGATAAGTTGCTCGAACTGGCTCGTCTTGAAAAGCGCCCCGAGTTAGAACAAGTCGAAGCTATCTCGCTAGAACAAATGGTCAATGAAGTGGTTGAGTCGGCGGATGCGCGTTTGAGTGCTAAGTCGGTCACTGCCAAAATCCAAATTGATGACCATCTCTCCGTACTTGGTGATGCCTTCTTACTGAAACAAGCCGTTTTTAACCTGATGGACAATGCGCTGGATTTTGTTCATTCAGAGGGATGCATTGAATGGAAAACTGAGGTCACGAAAGAAAAGGTGTGCCTGTCGATTTTCAATTCAGGTCCTCACATTCCCGACTATGCATTGCCTCGTTTAACCGAGCGCTTCTACTCCCTCGCTCGGGAAAATGGTGTTAAGAGCACTGGGCTCGGGCTGAATTTTGTTGAGCAAGTGATCAAGCTGCACAAAGGTCAGTTGCAAGTCGAAAACGTCGATGCTGGCGTGAAAGTGACCCTGATTTTACCAACTCCATAGAAACTCCACATTAGCTCCATTCGTTCTCCAAATTGCTGATTTAGATTACTTCCATCAGCAAATGGAGAATGAAACATGAAAAAGATCCTCAATAACCAACTCGGCACGAAGTTCGCCTTCGTGCTGTTTTTGTTTGTCTTACTGCAAATCCCGCTTTCAATGGTCACAGGACTGATCTCAGAACGCTCATATCGCCAAGATGAAGTCAGAAACGACATCGCACGCAGCAGCAGCGGCGAACAGCGCATCATTGGTCCATTCATCATGGTTAACTACACCGAAACCAGTTACCGAGATGACAAAGTACAGATTAAAGAGCGTCGTAAATTTCTTTTACCTAGCACTTTTGATATGAGCGCGAATCTGGACAGTTTTGAAAAGTACCGAGGCATTTACCGCGCGCGTTTATACAAAGCACAAGTGGCACTGAAAGGCGCTTTTGATGCAGACGATCTCGCGGCGTTGCAGGGGCTTGATATTGAAAACATGAGCCTAGTGGTTGGCATTGAAGACAGCCGTGGATTGATTCGTTTGGATGACATGACCATGGCGAGTGCTGACATCGAAGTCGCACCGGGAACGGGGTTAAATCAGTTGCCACAAGGCTTCCACAGTGATCTGACACTTGCAGACGTAAACGCAGAACAACCTTTGGCATTCGATCTTAACTTCTTGCTGCAAGGGATGGGTCAGCTTCAAGTCACACCAATCGGCAGTCAAACAACGGTTGAACTCTCTTCAACTTGGGCACATCCAAGCTTTATTGGTGATTACTTACCGGTGTCGTCAGAGGTATCTGAAGATGGATTTAACGCGCAATGGGCGAGCAACAACTTCTCAACCAATATCGCGCAGCTGTTCCAAAGCTGTTTGTCATCGAATCACGCTTGTCACGAGCTTGAACAGCGACAAATGGGCGTAGATTTGATTGACCCTGTTGATCACTATTTGAAGTCTCACCGAGCTGTGAACTATTCACTGTTGGTTATCACATTAGTGTTTGCGAGTTTTTTCTTACTGGAGCTGTTCCAAGCGCGTCCGGTTCACCCAGTGCAATACGGCTTTATTGGTCTGGCTTTAGCACTTTTCTATCTGTTGCTGATTTCGATGAGTGAACACCTCGGCTTTAACTGGGCATATGTGGTGTCGGCAGTTGCATCGACCTGGCTTTTAAGTGTGTACGTGAGCGGTATGTTGAGCAACACCAAACACGGCGCGATATTTGGAGCGTGTTTGCTCACTCTCTACGGATTACTGTTTGGCTTGCTACAAGCAGAAAGCTACGCATTGGTCATGGGGACATTACTGTGTTTCGCGATTTTGAGCTTCACTATGGTCATTACACGAAACATCGACTGGTACGCACGAAATAAGAAAGCGGAAGAAAGTGCAAAGGCGAATCATGAAGATGTTTAAACGAGCAATTCTCACTGAGCAGCCAAGCGATATGGTGGAAGAAACGTGTGCTATCCACCTGCGATTATCTGCAAAAAATGGACTGAAAAGCTTGGTGTGTTTTATCGCATTGGTCGTTATTGCGCTCTATGTTCGAGACAGCTTTATTCGTCCGACATTTGGTGATGTTCTGGTTGTGGTTTGGCTCTACTACTTTCTTGCAAGCTTGTTCTCCATGCCCGTTAACTGGATGGTTTCACTGGTGGTGTTGATTGCGTTTGCCGTCGAGTTGGGGCAATTGCTTCAGGTCGCAGCTTGGCTTGGTATCGAATCTTCATCGCCTCTGGCTGTAATTTTGGGCGCCACATTTGATTGGAAAGATCTGCTGGCTTACTGCATCGGAGGTCTACTGTGTTGGTGGATGGAAAAGAAATGAAAACCGAGATGAAAGCCATTGTGCTACCAAACCGACTACGCCATTCCAAACGAGGTATTCGTAAGAGGGTCAAAATCAGTTTACTCAAGCGCGTGTACCTTTGGTCACTGACCAATAGAGAACTTCTGTAAACCTCGCCTCTTTATATGAAATACAAAAAGGGAATCTTAACTCACCGGCGCACAGGGTGAGTTAAGATTCCCTTATTATTGACTAAGATATTGAGTTCTTACTTTTAATTAGCTTTCAAATGAAAGTTTCTCGCCGAACGTCTCTTTCCAGTCTTTATCGAACTGTTCAACCGCAGGTTTTACTGCTGGGTGAGCGAACATTTGCGCTGCCACATCGGTTGGCAATGTAATGGCTTCGATGCCCAGTTTCATCACCTCCATCGCTTGTTGAGTGTTCTTGAAGCTGGCTGCCAAAATCTTCGCTGGTAGTTGGTTTTGATCGAGCAACAATTGAAGATCCGCAACCACTTCAACACCGTTGCCGTTCATCGCATCAATGCGGTTTACGTAAGGTGCTAGGTAGTCTGCACCGCACAGTGCTGCAAGGAACCCTTGTTGAGCTGAATAGATAGCAGTAGCAAGAATCTGAATTCCCTCTTTTTTCATTAGCTTAATTGCTGCTAAGCCGGTTTCTGTTGCTGGCACTTTTACCACCATATCGTAAGGCAATTCATTCAGTTGGCGTGCTTCTGCCACCATGCCTTCGACGGTTGAACTCACGACTTGAGCGTGAAAGCGAGGTGTACCGCCAAGTGCTTCTTGCATGTCTGCTAGGGTTTCATTCAGTCCCTGCTTTGACTTCGCCAAAATGCTTGGGTTTGTCGTCACGCCTTTTAGCGGTAGGCACTGGTTAAAGCGTTTTACTTCTGCCACATCAGCAGTATCTAAATAAAGTTCAATCATGGTTTCTACCTTAAACAAAATCTTCGTTTTGATGATGGGATCACTATAGATCTGACAATCGAACGAGATCTTGATTTTGATCAATTGAAATTTCATTTGAAACTATAATAATTTCATTAAATGAAAGTTAAGTGAAACTTGTAAACGCTCAAATGAAGCTTTCAGTTCGAACAAAGAAAAGCTGTTCATAAGACTTAACCAGCAAGAAAGAAACGGATTAAGTACACAGCGGTAGCACAGACCAAGAGGCAAGCAGAGATGTATTTCAATATTCAACGATTCTCTACCCATGATGGCGATGGCATTCGTTCCATTCTTTTTCTTAAAGGATGCAGCTTGTCTTGCCCTTGGTGTCAAAACCCAGAAAGCCGCAGCGAAAAGCATTCACTGCTTTTTGATCAACGAAGCTGTATGGAAGGTTGCCAGCTGTGCGTTTCTGCTTATCAAGCCACAACTCAACCCACAGCGGGTAGCGAAACGGTGGGTGATGGTATTCAACGTATCGACAAACAAATCATCATCAATCGCAAAGCAATCAAAGAAGACCAACTGATCGCGCTGCGAAACGTCTGTCCTACGCAAGCACTGACCGTCTGCGGTGACGAAGCAAAATCAGACATGCTGTTCGACACCTTAATGAAAGACAAACCTTTCTATGACCAAAGCCAAGGTGGCGTGACCTTCTCCGGTGGTGAGCCACTAATGCAAGCGGATTTGGTGGCAGAACTCGCACAGCGTCTGCATGACAACCAAGTCTCGACTGCGATTGAATCGTGCATGCATGTGCCGTGGAAGAACGTTGAAAAAGCCGCGCCGCATATTGATTGCTGGTTGGCGGATTTAAAACACACTGATGAAGAAAAGTTTCTTAGCTGGGCGAAAGGTTCACTAAAACGCATCAAAGACAATTTCCGAAAACTGGCACCAATCGCGAAACGCATTGTGATTCGCGTTCCCGTGGTGCCGGGGTTCAATGACACCATCGAAGAATTGAAAGACATCATCGATTTTGCGGCTTCACTAGAAAGCTGCCAAGAACTTCACTTGCTGCCGTACCACACACTCGGCATCAATAAATACCGTTTGCTCGATATGCCTTACGAGTGTTCTGACAAGCCATTAAACAAACCAGAACTGCTAGAAAGCGCCATGCAATACGCAAGCGAAAACACCCAACTTAACGTGATTGTAAGAGGTTAACTATGGACCTGAATTACCTTCCTGAGCGTATCAAAGCGCACAAATCGGCACTGGTAAATATCGTAACGCCACCTGTCTGTACCGAGCGTGCAGAGGCATACACTCGTGCTTATCAAGCGAACGAAGACAAACCTGTAATTGTCCAACGTGCGCTAGCACTGCAAGAGCACTTACGCACTCGTACGATTTGGATTAAGCACGATGAGTTAATCGTCGGTAACCAAGCGAGCAAAGTGCGCGCTGCGCCTATTTTCCCAGAATACACTGTACGTTGGATTGAAGCGGAAATTGATGAGCTAGCCGACCGTCCTGGTGCAGGCTTTGCTGTTACTGAAGAAGATAAGCAAAGCATCCACAGCATCACACCGTATTGGCGTGGTAAAACCGTTCAAGACCGTTGTTATGGCTTGTTTACTGATGAGCAGCAAGAGATCTTAGCTAGCACCATCATTAAAGCCGAAGGCAACATGACTTCGGGTGACGCGCACCTTGCGGTGGATAACGAAAAAATCTTGAAGCTAGGCATGAACGGCTTGCTAGAGGATGTTCGTCAGCACCGTGCTAACAATGATGTTTCGACCTTTGAAGGCTTGAAGAAAGAGCAGTTCTACAAATCAGTCGAAATCGTGCTGCTTGCGATTCAAGATCACATGCTGAGCTACGCTGAATTGGCGGCAAAAATGGCGCTAGAAGAGACGCGTCCGCTACGCAAAGCTGAGTTAGAAAGCATTGCGGCAAACTGTCGTCATGTAGCAAGCCACGCACCAGAAAACTTCTGGCAAGCACTGCAATTGAGCTACTTCGTTCAGTTGATGTTACAAATCGAATCGAACGGTCACTCGGTTTCTTTCGGTCGTATGGACCAGTTCCTAAACGAATTTTATGTTCGCGATATCGAAAACGGCGCGATTGAAAAAGACTTTGCACTAGAGCTTTTACAAAGCTGCTGGTTGAAGCTGCTTGAAGTAAACAAGATTCGCTCTGGCGCGCACTCAAAAGCCTCCGCAGGTTCTCCGCTGTATCAAAACGTGTGTATCGGCGGTCAGAAGTTGAATGAAAAGGGTGAGCCTGAAGACGCAGTGAATCCCCTTTCTTGGGCGATTCTGGAATCTTGTGGCCAGTTACGTTCGACGCAACCTAACTTGAGTGTGCGCTACCACGAAGGTTTGAACCAAGAGTTCTTAATGGGTTGTATCGAAGTGATTAAATGCGGCTTCGGTATGCCTGCGTTCAACAACGATGAAATTGTCATCCCTGAATTCATCAAGCTTGGTGTAGAGAAAGAAGACGCTTACAACTACGCCTCTATCGGCTGTATCGAGACGGCGGTTCCGGGCAAATGGGGTTACCGTTGTACGGGCATGAGCTTCATTAACTTCGCTCGTATCCTGCTCGCTTCATTGAACGAAGGTGTGGATGCAACAACGGGTAAAGCCTTCTTGCCGCACGATAAGTCATTAGCAAAAGGTAACTTTGAGAACTTTGAGCAAGTGACGGCTTCTTGGGCAGAGCAAATCCGCTACTACATCCGTAAATCGATTGAGATTGATACGGTAGTTGACAGTGTGCTTGAACAGCAGGCACAAGACATCTTCTGTTCAACGCTGGTGGATGACTGTTTGGCTCGCGGTAAAACCGTGAAAGAAGGTGGCGCGAAATACGATTGGGTATCTGGCTTGCAAGTCGGTATCGCGAACTTGGGTAACAGCCTAGCCGCCATCAAGCACCTTGTTTTCGATGACGCGCAGATTACTCAGCCTGAGCTAGCAAAAGCATTGGCAGAAGATTTCGATGGCATGGAGAACGAACAGCTTCGCCAACGTCTTATCAACTTTGCACCAAAATACGGTAACGATGATGACGCGGTAGACCAACTCCTGGCAGACGCGTACCAAGTGTATATTGATGAGCTAGAGCAGTTCGTTAATACGCGTCATGGGCGTGGTCCAATTGGCGGCGGTTACTACGCAGGTACATCAAGTATCTCGGCAAACGTCCCATTCGGTGCTTCAACCATGGCAACGCCAGATGGTCGTAAAGCGAAAACGCCATTAGCAGAAGGTGCAAGCCCGTCGTCTGGCTCAGACCGTTTAGGTCCAACGGCTGTGTACAATTCGGTCGGTAAGATCCAAGCAAATAAGATCCTTGGTGGCGTACTGCTTAATCAGAAGTTAAGCCCGGCAGCGGTTGAGTCTGAAGGGGATAAACTCAAGCTTTCTATGTTGATTCGTACCTTCTTCAACCACCACAAAGGTTGGCACGTGCAGTACAACATCGTCTCTCGCGAGACCTTGTTAGCCGCGAAGAAGAACCCAGAGCAATATCGTGATCTCGTTGTGCGAGTTGCAGGCTACTCAGCTTTCTTCACCGCGTTATCACCAGATGCGCAAGACGACATCATCGCACGTACTGAGCACGAGCTGTAAGTACACTCACTAACTAAAACGAAAGGCACCGATTGGTGCCTTTGGTTTGAATACTTAATCCGCAAATGACTATACCTGAACGCATTAAAGCTTGTGCAAAATGGTCACGCATTTCTTCGTGATGTTGTCGTACTCTTTCGTCATGTAAGCGGTAGTGATCGCGCCCTCTTTCATGATGCAAATGGCATCGAGTAATGAAGCGTTTTCTGATTTGAGATAGCGTTGAATAAGCTCTCTGACTTGCTGTTTATGGTAGCGGCAATACGTTGCGATCTCGCCACTGTCGTCACTGAATTCCGCGGACGTATTGATGAAAAAGCAACCGCGAAACTCGCCCAACTTTTCTTCAGAGCCATGAAACCAGCCGTTGAGTGCTGTAAATAACTGATCGATCACCTCCGCGCACGTTTGTGCTGAAGAAAGCTTTTCCTCCAACCATTCCATAAATACTTGGTGGCGTTGTTCTAATGCGGCGATGATAAGCGCTTCTTTGCTCTCAAAATGGTTATATAGCGTGCGTTTAGCCACGCCGGAAACATTGAGGACTTCATTGATGCCAATAGAGTTGATGCCTTGTTTATAAAACAGTGACAAAGCTGTGTCGATCAATAACTGTTTCTTTTTGTTCATAACTATGTCCTCAAAAAGTTCCATAAACACATATTGACAAAGGTAGACAGGTTTGTCTATTTTATTTTGTAGACAATTCGGTCTACTTTGAGGTGTTTATGAATAATTTAATTTTATCGTTGGTTGCCGGGCTTGGCGCTACGTTGGCTATTGGCGTATTGTCCTACGCTGAGGTATCACTGACGGAGGTTGTACTCCTGATGGCACCATTTGGTGCTACCGCAGTACTGGTGTTTGGGGTGCCAGGAAGCCCTCTTGCTCAACCCAAAAACGTGATCATTGGTCACTTCATCACGGCCTCTATCGGTATTGCGTTTAGCCAGTATGTTGACGTCACGCCGGTCACGCTCGCGATTGCGACGGGGCTGGGTGTGTCTGCGATGCTGATTACGAAGACCACTCATCCACCTGCGGGTGCAAATCCAATTTTGATCATGGCGTCTGGGCAGGGATGGAGTTTTCTCTTCACGCCTGTCCTGATTGGCGCGATAGTGATTGTTCTGGTCGGTAAAGGGTTACAGTTGCTACAAAGTCAGTACTTAAACCCTCGACTGAATGGTCAGAAGACCTAGTCGGATTGTAGTTAGAGCCGCGAAAGGGAGTGATCTCTTTTGCGGTTTTATCTTTTGTCGGTTTGCAAAAACAAAATCTGATTCTCTCTTGGTATTCAGTCGTATACATCAACATGGTAGTTAAATTGGTACAATGCGATGAACAGAATCCACCCTAAGAAACTATTGCACAGTAAATGGACGGCAATTTCACCTAAAAACAA
The DNA here is from genome assembly GCF_033344235.1 of Vibrio sp. Vb1554. Classification (NCBI taxonomy): domain Bacteria; kingdom Pseudomonadati; phylum Pseudomonadota; class Gammaproteobacteria; order Vibrionales; family Vibrionaceae; genus Vibrio; species Vibrio sp. Vb1554. The sequence continues at coordinate 186,197 of NZ_JAWPOJ010000003.1, forward strand.
AGAGAAGCATTTTGTCGTGACGGAAATGGAACTAGATGAAGATGGTAACGTTGTGAGATGTGTCATCGAGGCAGTCATGAGTAAACGCGACCGAGAGATGAACTGGCAAGACCTAAAAGACTCTGAGCAATGGATGCAAGGGTGGAAGTGAGTGACGCTTCGTTGTTGGGCGAATCAAGCAGAAACGTGCGTTGCGAGTAGGCAAAAGTGGTGCTATCTGATACGTTGATAATTCGTTCTAACGCCCACTCAAAGGATTAATTATGATTGATTTCGACAATTCCTCTGTATTTAAGCTTAAGCCGATTGACGTTGCTAGTGCCAGAGAAGACTTCCTTAAGTTCTTGATTGATGGTGAGACTATTTTCGCTGCTTTTAAAACAGTTCGTGACCAAGTGGTGTTTACGAACAAGCGAGTGATAGCGGCAAATGTGCAAGGGATTACCGGCTCAAAAGTGGATTACACTTCTTTGCCTTACAGTAAGATCAATGCATTTTCTATCGAGACCTCTGGTACTTTTGATTTGGATTGTGAAATCGAGTTCTTCATGAGTGAGGTGGGAAGAGTGCGTTTTGAAATTAAAGGCTCGTTTGATTTGATTTCTTTCAACCGTATGGTTAGTGAGTATGTACTAGGTTAAGGGATTAGAAATGAGAGCTTCGCTGAGAGACAAAATTATAGAGATCTGTGACAAAAAGATCGCGAGTAAAGGTGAATTGGTTGGTCTCTCATTTTATGCGTTTTTCGCTAATAAAAATGACGACCCAGAGCTGTTGATGGAAGCGGCTACGTGGTGGATTCAGACTCATCAGCTCGACCACTTCGAAAAAGCAGTAAAAATAAAATCAATGGTCGAGTCGGGGAGCTAAATTAAAAAAAAGAAGTAAAGAAAGCAGACAAATGCTAATAACGTTGCGGACAAAACAGGGTAGATAATGTAAGAGTCCTGCTTGTTGGTTCGTTGAAAACATAGCGAAACAAGTAAGACGTTATAAACAACAAGTAACAAGCTGATCATGGTTCCGCTGTTTAGTGTCATACTTGATAGCTGAGTTAAGAAAAACGCCAATAAAAGGTAATCGAAGACAATGAGCCATAAAAAGGCTTTCTTCAGTAAGTCGCTTTTTCTTTTTTCGGATGATGTTATGTGCATATAGAACTCAACTAAAAAGTCACAGTAACAGAGGCTTTGGTTAGAGAGGTCACCATCAGAGTGGTGACCTTTTAAGATTATAATTCTTGAATTTTTACTTCGCTGGTGGCGGTATCGCCGGAGTAATTGATGACTTCTTGACGAATGACTGGTTGGTTAAATTCAGCCTTATCTTTCGCTTTTTGCAGTTCACTTTCTTGGTGGTTGCCAAAAAGGGTTTCAAGCACTTTAGCGGCAGGAGTCGTTAAAACAAACAGCTCAATACGACGGTTTTCGCTAGAATCTGGCTCATCAGGATTAAGCAGCGCTCTATCTGACATACCCGTTACCTGCATTACTCTATCGTCCGGCATACCGCCTTCAACTAACGTATTTCTTGCTACGTCTGCTCGAGAGGCTGATAACGCCCAGTTAGATTGACGACCAAAACGCTTTTTAAATGGAATTGCATCTGTGTGTCCGCTGATGATCAGAGGGTTGTTAACACGATGAAATACAGGTGCTAGTGCGAGCAGTAAATCTTCAAAAAAAGGAGTAAGTTCTGCACCACCACGGCTGAACATATGCTGTTTGTAATCATCTTGAAGGACGATACGCAAACCTTGTGGTGTCACCGTGACGTTTACATTTCCCTGCGCATTAATTTGGGCAGTCATTTGCTCAATTACTTTTGCTAGTGCGGCAAGTTGCTCTTGAGTATCGAAGTTACCAGGAATCAAAGAATCAATTTCTGGTCCATCCCCATCACCTTTAAAGTAAGAGCTTACCACATGGTTGGAGTTGTGTTTACTTGGCACAGAAGAGTCCTGTGCCAAGTCGATAGGAGAAATACTTTGTGACGTATCAAATGGGTTGCCGTAACTCTTGTCGAATACGCTTGAACTATGCAAGTGGGCAACAATCGCTTTACGCTCTTCTTTGTCTACCACCTGCATAACCCAAAGTACAAGAAACAGCGCCATTAGGGCGATCATGAAGTCAGCAAACGCGACTTTCCACGCGCCGCCATGAGACGACTCATCATGGCTGTATACTTTGGCACGTTTGAACACTACATGCTCTTGTTTTTGCATTATCCCTCCTGTTCAGCTAACCACTTCTCCATTTGGTTGAATGTTGGTTTGATGTCTAGCTGAATATGTTTACGACCAGCGTCAATGGCGAGCAATGTCGGCTTTTTCGCTACGTAGGCAACCAAGGTTGCACGAACGCACTCAAAAGCAGTCATATTACGTTTTACTCGCTGAGCCATGGCGTTACTTAGTGGATCTAAGCCACAGTAACAACCGAAAATACCAATGAATGTACCAACGAGAGCTGCCGCAACGTGATAACCAATCATAGCGATTGAGCCATCAATAGCTTGCATGGTGATAATGATGCCACCAACTGCTGCAAGAATACCGAAGCCAGGTAGTGCTTCAGCTGTACGCTGTAGTGAGCGTGAAGGTAAAAGCATTTCGTTCTGTATTGCTTCGATTTCTTGCTCTAGCAGTCCCTCTAATTCATGAGGCGACATCTGTCCCATTGCCATTAAACGTAAATTGTCAGTAATGAAAGAAATTAGGCGATGATCTTCTGCGATCGTCGGGTAAGCGAGGAACATAGAGCTTTGCTCCGGAGCCTCAATATGAGAATCCAGAAACTTGTATCCGCGGTTTCTCGCTGTCTCTAGCAAGTTGTTGAGTAGTGCCATTAATTCCATGTAGTACTCATGCTCTTCTGTTGGACCTTTAATGGTCGCTGGCACTTGGCGACGCATTTCTTTCAGTACATGAGGCGGATTACCGATGATCAAAGAACCAGCAGCGGCGCCAATAATGATAAGGAATTCGGCTGGCTGCCAGATAGCACCTAAGCTACCACCGGCCCACATATATCCACCGAAGACGCACACCAGGATAGTGAGCACTCCAAAAAACTTTTGCATCTTGTGACTCCTAAGAGGACATTAATTGGTTGAGTTGTTTCAGCGCTTGTTTGTGAAGCTGACATATACGAGGTGGTGTCAGATCCAATACCAGAGCTATTTCGTGTAAGTTGAGTTCATGTTGATAGAACAGAGTCAGGAGCAGTTGATCGCGCTTAGGTAATTTACCCAAAGCACTGTCTAAACTACGACGAATATGTTCATGTTCCATGCCATCGTATTGCCCGCCAATGTAGCTATCACCGCTGCTCTCCATCAGTTGGTCAAGGCTTTGCATCTCGCCTGCGAGAGCGGCATTTTGGCGGTTGTAATAATCTTGCTCATTCGTCCCTAAAGCCTGGATGATTTCGGCATCCGTTGGCATTCGACCTAACGTTCGAGTGAGATCTCGAGTCACGTCGTTGAGCTCGTGGGCTTGTTGACGAGTCTTACGTGAACGCCAATCTAGTCGGCGTAATTCGTCTAAAATAGCTCCCCGAACTCGACAAACGGCGAAAGCAGGAAAGTGAGGATCGTCAACATCGCCATATCGGCGTCCAGCCTCGACTAGAGCGATAAGGCCTATCTGCTGCATATCTTCAATACTACAGTGAGAAGTGGCATGAACGCGCAGCTGGTTAACTACGCGTTTTACCATGACCTGATGACGTTGTAGCAATGCGTTTTCATCAATTGGTCGTGACGGTGTTGTCACTTCCTCTTCTGTGGTGTAAGTGTCTTGTACATTCATGTCTAACATGGTTGTGCTCCGTTATTGCACAACATATTTAGTCAACAAAACATCGTCGATTTCTCGGACGATGTCTGTTTTAGCAAAAGCGAGTAGAAGCGTTTGCTTCACTTCGTCTTGCAGAATATCGATGGCACCCGCTTGCTGTAACTGATCAAACGTTTTGTCGCTAAACAGTTTTAATAGAGAGTTTTGTACCATAGGCATGTATTCATCGATCTCTTTGATACGCTCTGGGCGGCGTGTCTCAATTGCCAGTTCTAGCATCACAAAGTGAGTCTGTTTCTTGCCTTTAACGGTCAAAACGACTTTGTCCAAAGGATGGAAGCTAGGACCTTTACTTGTCGGTTGTTCTGTGACCAAAAAAGACAGTGGAGAGTCTTCGATCAGTGAACCAGAGTCAGGTGACTCTTGAGCGTGTTTGTTTAAGTACCAGATTCCGCCCATAATTGTGACGGCCGAAACGAGGGCACTGGTGATGATCATGGCGATAAACAGGGCGATCATTTGTTGTTTGGTCATAACCTTTTTCCTCGAAGATTCACTAAGCTTGAGTGCTTAGCCAGTGTTCTGAATAGTTAGTTGTTGTCGTGGTTTGGAATGCACCAGATTCTCGTGCGGCGAAAATATTGGCGTCTTCTTCGTTTGCATGTGGGTCATTTCGACCTTGGTTTTGATCAGAGCCAACATTGACATCGACATGAACGAAGTTTTGCTCTTGTAACTCAGTACGCAATCGTTCCGAAACTTGCATTAAAGCTTCTCGTGTTGCTGCGGCATTGGCGTTGATGTGGACACTCAATCGGTCACCTTCAACACGTACAAGTAAATCCAGTTTCCCCAAGTCTGGTGGGTCTAGGCGGATTTTTGCTTCTTGTACATTTTGTTGAGCTTGGAGCGTCACGCGATCATGTAAAACTTGCATCATTTGCTCCCCCCACTTTCCGGCAGTGGTATCAACACGCACCGCTGCCCACTCAGAGCCTTGAGCTTGAACATGACTCGTCGCAACCGGTGAATGTGCAGGTTGTGTTGTAGGAGCTTGTGCTTGAAGTAGAGATGCGGTTGGTTGGCCTTGAACAGGTTGATTCAAAAGAGTTTGAAACTCAGCACCGGAGATAGGCAAACGCGAACTCGATGAAGTCGGCAGACTTTGCTTCACATCTTGTTTTGATGATGTGTTTAACATAGCGTTAGACGAATCTTGAGTAACAGACTTAACTTCGCTCGCAGTCATTAAAGATGACGCTTTTCCTAGTTTCTCAGCCTGCTTCTCTGCCATGGTAATCATACCCTGGGTTAAAGCTTGAGCTTGCGCTGCAAGATCAGTCGATTCTGTTAACCCTGGTGTACTGGTCAAGTTGGCATCCGGATCTGAAGCTGAGCGGTCATCAGTATCAAAACCATGACTTTGTACTTTGTTTGCGCTGTTCAAAGTAGAGGCCGTAAGGTGAAAACTCGGTACCGCTGACGCAGAGTTAAAGTCTTGCTCACCATTCTGCTTGTTCCCTGATTTAAAACCATGAGAAAAGCCGTGTACCGAGTTCGCTTGCTTGATGTGACCCTCATTGTTAGCTGGTGAATTACCCGAGTGCTGAGTTGAAGAAGGTATGATCATTGAGTTAGCTCCATGGTCATTGCTAATTGATAGGCCATAGCGCGTTCTTGATGGTCATTGACCATGTTCATCTCTTTTTTCAACTCGTTGGTCGACTTCTCTAATACTGCGAAGGCATTAGCGTGCACTGTTTTCGCTCGCTGGATTTCAGGTGCAAGCTTAGGATCTTTCAAAAAAGGCTTGTGACTGATCAAAAGCTCACGCAACTGCAAGTCGTACCGCTTGAGCGCATGCCAATCGGCCGTTTTTGCGGCGAACTGGATGAGCTGAGATAAATGACGGAATCGCTCTGGCGATACTTTATGCTTGTTGTCCAAAATTCATCCAACCTTCACGAATGTTACCCATTACACGCTCAACGTTAACCAAGCGATTTGCATCGTTTTGCACGCTAGCGTAATAAAGTTCGACTTGGCAGAAGTCATACAGCTGGCGTAGGTTTTCCGCAATTTCACCGCCGTTTTCATCATCTAGAGCACTTGTTAGTCCAATCAAGATGTTCATGCATTTGTTGATTCCATTCCCTTTCTCGGCCAAACGATTTGCGGCTAGGTGGCCGCGAATACGTTCAACTTCATCGAGTAGGCCATCGATTAACATGATGACTAATTGGTGTGGATTTGCTGCTGCCGCTTGAGCGTCGAGATCGACTTGTTGGTACGAATCGTAACCAGAATCCATAAGCATGAATATTTCTCCTAAATTTGGAACCAAATGTCTTATTTTTGAGCATTAAACATGGACATGGTTTGGTTCATTTGGGTCATAATTGAATTCATTTGAGTGAATTGTTTGAGATAGCGGTTGTACGACATTTCGTACTTACGCTCTAAATTGGTTTGTTTATCTTTGATTCGGTCTAAGCTTGACTGTATTGCGTCTTTACGCGTGCTGAAGGTACCTGATGAGAACTTCAAGAAAGGCTCTACCATCGCGTCAAGAGAATCTAGCAAAGCGTCATCCCCATTAAACAACGCCTCTAAGCCTGCGCTGTTTGTTTGTTGAGCTTCTTTGAACTTTTCTTGATCAACTTTCATTTTACCGTTGCGGTCTAGGCTCACGCCGATTTCGCTTAGGCGCATACCATTGTGTTCACCTCGGATTAACCCCGTTAACTGACTCTCAATAGAACGCAATGTCGAGTCGCTAGCGAGCACGCCGCGTTTCTGATCTTCACCGCCAATTTGGGTGTACTGATCGATAGTCGAAACAAGGGCATTGTAGGTTTCCACAAACTTATCTAGTTGTTCTTTAGTGCCTTCGCTATCAGCTCCAATTTTTAAACCGATTGGCGAATCTCCCGCGGCTTGCGGTTTAGATACGGTAATGTCAACACCGTCGATGACACCTTCAAAAGTATTACTTGCGTTGGTTAGTTTCAGGCCTGAGTCTTTTGCACCTAGCCACATAACCGCATCTTGCGGAGCGTTGATTTGCTTGAGGTTGGTGAAGGCGTCTTCAAACCACGCTTGGCCAGTACCCGATGCAGATACGTTGATCTTATTTTCGACACCAGTCTCAGTGCTCGATAGCATAAAGTGTGTTTGACCATTCGAGCGAACTAGAGTGGCGTTAACGCCAGGGTTATCCGTGTGATTGTTAATCGCACTGGCTAAATCGCTGATCGTTGCAGTGCCGTCACCATTAACATCAACGGAGGACAAGTCTAGAGTCATTGTTTCACCGTTGATGGTGAATTCTAAAGATCCAGTTGTTGGTACTTCTGTCGTTGCCTCAAGGTCTGCAGGCATACCTGTAGATACTTGATGCGCCGTTGCCACTTTTTCTACAAAAATCTGATAGTTACCCGTTAGCGCTTTAGCATCCGCGTTTGCAGTAAAGTTACCTTCTTGAGAGAGTGTCGCACTGTTTTTGATGATGCTGTTTGTGCTGTTATTCATCTCTTTCATTGCAGTACGAAAATCACGTAGTGCGCTTTCAACTTTATTAAAAGCTGACAGTTGTGACTGGTACACATTAGCTTGCGCTTGGTAACGGTTTTTGAATGGGTTTGTGTCCAATTGTGCGAATTGGGTTGCCATTTTTACTGGGTCTAAAGAACTCATGAGGTGTGCTCCTCTCATCTCTTATTGGCTTGAATACTTTGAATGCTACGCCTTAGTTTAATTATCAGTGGCAAGATACGTGCCGTATATTAAATTCAATTAAAACAAAGGTTTAAAGCTATTTTGTTTTCTTGGGAGGAAGTGGTGTTTCCACCTTGTTTGTTCCGCCTTCCTCCATGGAAAAAGTAATTTCCTTATAAGAAAAGGCGACCTAAACAAAGAAAATATTTAATTGTATTGACGGTTCTAATTAGGAGAGATGTTTTAATTGGACGTTATATTCAGCCTTTACTTCAGCTTGATTCAGATAATTCTTACAGAGTGCATTAATTGCGTTCTGATATTATTTTTGATAGTGCGAAGTGCAAGTGTTCTCACTAAAAATTAAATTTTTTACGTTTCAAAGAATGTCAGTTATGAATGAATTTGCGTTGCGATTGATGAAATGTGCTCGTGCATATGAAGAGTTCATTAACAAAAAACTATTAAGTAAACAGAGCATCAATTCTGATGAGATAGCTAGTATCTTAAAGGAAGCTAAGTTCAATTTTCCTGAACTTAGAGATAGTAAAATAGGAAGCAAATTAGAGACGATAGAATTAGAACTGTTTAATAAGGTTTTATTTAATATTATGTTGAAATTCGGATTCAGAGTGCCTGAATCTCACAAAGATAATACGAGCTCTATTTATATTCGTAGATAAAAATAAAGCCTTCCATAGGAAGGCTTTATAATTAAGACGATTTAAATTAAGCGCACTATTAACTAAGTAATTAGCGTAGTAGTGACATTGCCATGCTTGGAAGCTGGTTAGTTTGAGACAGAACAGTTGTACCTGCTTGCATCAACATTTGGTTCTTAGTCATGTTTGAAGACTCTACTGCAAAGTCTGTATCCATGATACGACCTTTAGATGCTGTAACGTTTTCTACCATGTTACCAAGGTTAGCCATAGTGTGCTCAAGACGGTTGATGTTCGCACCGAAGTCTGCACGAGAGCTACCAATTTTTTCTACTAGACCGTCAGCGCCGCTGATTTTGTCTAGTGCTGCTTTTGCTTTAGTCGCGTCATCGATACCATCTGTAATTGCTGCATCAGCAAGGATAGTAGTGATTTCACCGATACCTGCGCTTGCGCTTACAGTCAATGTTTCAGCAGAAGATGCACCGATTTGGAATGTTACGTCACCTGCACCGAAGCCGCCGCCTTTAAGAAGGTTTTGACCACCGAACTTAGTGTTGTCTACGATGTTGTTTAGTTCTGCAGTAAGCTGTGTGAACTCTTTGTTAAGAGACGCACGGTCTGTTGCACTGTTTGAACCGTTCAACGATTGTGTAGCAAGGTCGTTCATACGGTAAACGATGTTTGTCATTTCATCCATCGCACCTTCAGCAGTTTGCATCATAGAGATGCCGTCTTGTGCGTTACGCATTGCTACTGACATGCCGCGTGTTTGCGCTTCTAGACGGTTAGCAATTTGAAGACCAGCAGCGTCATCAGCAGCTGAGTTCACACGGTAGCCTGTGCTTAGACGTTCCATTGCTGTATTTAGAAGTCCGCTTGTTGTGTTCATTGTGTTTTGAGTTACAAGCGAAGCGTAGTTAGTGTGCATTGATAAAGCCATCTTAGTCTCCTTAGTTAGTCACTATATCTTTCAGGCCTCGGGATATTCCCTTGTCACTAACTAGAGGCGGTCGGTCGGCTTTAATGATTAATTTGAAAATTAAAAAATTTCTAAAAAAGATAAAAATTGATGATTTTTAGTGATTTGTATTCCATGAAAACCGGGAAAATCATCATATAAGCCTAAATTTTTTAGTTAAGTTAAAGAAACTATTGCCCAATGATCTTGTGGTTATCCGTTATAAATAAAAAAACAGCACGAATAAATCGTGCTGTTTTAAATATAAATGGTTGAGTTTCAACTATTCCTCATCAAAAGACTGAAAGGAGAGAGAGGTTGGGATATCGCTGAAATAACCAAAATAATAACTGGCACCCAATAAACGATACCGGTTAAGTTCCGTTTGACTCGCTACACGTCCGGCAACCCAAGTATATTTATGCTTTCTTAAGAACTTAGCAATAGGTAGGAAAGCGTGTCTTTCTTCTTTATCTTCTAGTGTGACTGACAATTTGATCATATCGGGACTAAAGTCTGCGACGCGCTCGAAGTTCACTTGCGATGTCGCGACTTCAAACCAAAGTGAATATGCATTCTCTTTTAACTTTTTGGTGAGTGTGGCGACTTTATCACGATCACATAACGTTTCATCAGCTTGAAGAGAAGGAATCACATGTTGAAAAGCAGAAGAGTGGAATTGAATCGTCTGTTCGAGAAAATAAACCCCAGGCTCCCACAGTAATGCATCCACGCGAATCGGCACGACAACATTACTAATCAAGTCGTGATGAAAGGCTTCTAACTGAAATTGTGTTTGTCTTAGTGCAAGGTAAAGACTGAACAAATCCAGGCAGTACTGCATTTGTTCAGAGAGTTTGAATTGATAGACACTTTGTTCTCCACGCATACCAAATCTCAACGTCAGGTGTTGGAATTCTACTTCTCCTGATTGAGCTTCCCTAATTGCTTGGCATGCGTGTTGGACATCATTGTGTTTTAAAGCATCAAAGACTAATTGATCGTCATCCGTGACGATATGTTGTACTGCGAGACCAACCAAATGTTCGTACATCGCATGTGTTGAAATAAGATTAACCAAGGTTTCCTACCACATTGATTTGTTTGTTTTCTGGGATTTCGTTGTAAGACAATACTGCCAGCCCTTGCGTAAATGTGCGAGCGTAACGCGCTAGAAGAGGGCGCAGCTGTGGCATAACGAGAAGGATCGGAGGTAGCCCCTGTTGTTTAAGCTGTTGTCTAATCAATGGCAAGTTTTGTTGGAACTGACCAAGAATGTTTGGCTCAATTGGGAAGCTATCTAGTGTTACCGTACCAGAAGATTGTGCTTGTTGCAGTGAAGTTAGTAGCATTTGTTCTAACTCATCAGACAGTGCGTAGACATTTAATTCGTTCTTTTGTCCTGCAATTAAGTTAACAAGCGTACGCTTTAGTGCACAGCGTACATCAGATGCAAGTAGGATCGGGTCCTTTGTATTTTCCGCGGATTCCAACATTGTGTTGGCAATCGTGCGAATATCTTTTAGTGGCACTTGGTCCAATAAAAGCTGACGATATACTTTCAGCTGCTGTGCTGGATTAAGTGCTGCTGCTAATGCTTCTGCTAGTTTCGGGGCTTGTTGTGTCAAACGCTGGGTTATTGCTTCCACATCGTCGTGCGTAAACAATTCTGCAAGGTTTGTCTTCATGATTTTACTAATATGAGTGGCAATAACAGTGCCATCATCGACAACTTGGTAACCCATATTAAGTGCTTTTGCTTTATCTTGATGCTCAATCCACACAGCTGGCAACTGATAAGCAGGATCGCTACCCAAAATGCCATCTACCTCACCGTAAGTTTCGCCAACCGCTATCGCCATTAAACGTTCTGGTTCAATAAAGCCTTGCTCAATGACTTCGCCATTTAGAGAAATTGTGTATTGGTTTGGCTTGAGGCTCAGATTGTCACGAATACGAACTTCAGGTAATAAAAAGCCAACTTGTTCAGAAAGGTTTCGACGCACACCGCGAATTCGTTGTGATAAAGGTGCCCCTTGTTCTTTGTTGACTAGATGGACGAGTCGGTAACCAAGCGCAAGTGATAATGTTTGGACGTGAGGAATATCATCCCATGTCAGCGGTGTATCATCGTCTTGCATTGCTTGTGAAAGTGCTTCGACCTCTTCGATCTGGGAGTCTTGCACTGGCTTCTTGGTTTGACGCCACCCTGCGAACGCTAATGCGCCAGCAAACGCAAAAAAGGCTAGGTGTGGCATACCCGGTACCATACCGATTACCGCCATAATACCTGCGACAGTAAATAGCGTTGCAGGAGTTGCCAGTAATTGCTTTTGCATGGTTTCCGACATGCCATTATCGCTATCATTAATTCGCGTAACGATAATCGCGGCAGCCGTTGCCAATAGTAGTGAAGGAATTTGAGCAACTAGACCATCACCGATTGTGAGTAGGGCATAAGTTTTAAAGGCGTCAGACGCAGCGAGTCCATGCTCGAAGACACCAATACTGATACCACCAATGATATTGATAAACAGAATCAACAAACCTGCGATGGCATCGCCACGCACAAACTTTGATGCACCATCCATCGAACCATGAAAATCGGCTTCGTTGGCGACTTCTTTACGGCGTAAGCGAGCCGTTTCCTGATCGATAAGGCCAGCGTTTAAGTCGGCATCAATTGCCATTTGTTTGCCTGGTAAAGCATCCAACGTAAAGCGGGCTGAAACCTCAGAAATACGTTCACCACCTTTGGTGATTACGACGAAGTTGATGATCATCAAGATGACGAACACCACCATACCAACGACGTAGTTACCGCCAATGACGACTTCACCGAATGCTTGAATGACCTTACCCGCTGCGTCACCACCATTATGTCCTTCTAGGAGTACAATTCGCGTAGAAGCCACGTTCAATGTGAGACGTAATAATGTTGCGACCAGCAAAATAGTTGGAAAAACAGAGAAATCTAATGGTCGCTTTGCGGTTGTGCTGACCAGCAATACTAGGATTGCTAAGACGATATTAAAGGTAAACAGCGCATCCAGTAGCAGAGGAGGCAAAGGAAGAATCACCATTGCTAATATCATTAGCAAGACGATTGGAATGCCAACGTAGCCTTTGGTTGATGTTTGAAGTTGTTTTAACCGGTTAAGCATACTTTCGTGTCCTTGGATAAACGCGGGTTAATCAGTGCTGCAAATGTTTTGGAATCGAAAAATGAGGTAAAGGAATTGGCTCTTTTCCCTCACCTTTACGAAAGGCTTTCAATTGCAAAACGTAAGTAAGAATATGTGCCACTGCGATGTACAGTTGGCTTGGGATTGCTTGTTCAATCGCCGTCGTGTGATAAATCGAACGGGTAAGTGGCGGGGAGTTAATGATTTCCACTTTGTTTTCTCGGGCGATACGTTGAATGTGCATAGCAGTTTCGTCTACGCCTTTTGCGACGACAAAGGGCGCGTCAGAAAGCGAAGGCTCGTATTTCAGTGCGACTGCGTAGTGCGTTGGGTTTGTGATGATCACGTCAGCCGTCGGCACCATTTTATCGATCTTACGGCGCGCAAACTGTTGCTGTATTTGACGAATACGTTGTTTTACTTCCGGACGACCTTCATTATTTTTAAATTCCTCTTTCAATTCTTGTTTCGTCATGCGGAGTTCTTTTAGGTGTTCCCAACGCTGATAAGGAATGTCGATAACCCCAAATAACAACAAGGCGAAGCCCATTAAGAGTAAGCCTTCAAACAGAATGGACATTACTAGAGAAAAACCTTGGCTGAGTGGGAGGTTTTGCATGCCAAGTAATGGCTGTAAGTGGTTGTCTAAATAGCCATATAAGATGCTGAAGATCACGGCTACTTTGAACGTCGACTTTAAGAGCTCAACCACTGAGCGGGTCGAAAAAATGCGCTTTATCCCGCTCAAAGGATTAATTTTGCTGAGCTTTGGCATCACGTTCGCGGGACGGAACATCCAGCCGCCTAGCACAAGGCTACTACCACAGGTCACGATAATAATGACGGTAAACAATGGTAATAGCATGTCTATGATGACCGCTAAACTTTGTCCCAATTGCTCGACAAGTTGTTTAGGATTTTCTAGGTCGGCTCGCGTCAGCATCATGTTGTAGCGAAAGATCCCCGACATGCTTTCCCAAATACTATTAAGTTGAGAGTAAAAGTAGAGCGCCACCGCTAGAAATATAACCGCAGTAGTAAACTCTTTCGCGCGAGGAATTTGTCCTTCCTGGCGGGCTTTCTTTACCTTCTGCGGTGAGGCTTTTTCAGTTTTGTCTTGAGAAGATTGATCGCTCATGCTCCCCCCAACATAAAGTTACTCAAGTGTCTAATGGTGTCGTGAACGAGCGCCGTGTAGCGACCAGGAACACCAGAAACTGAGATTAATACGCTGAATAGACCCAGCAGCATCGTCATAGGAAAACCTAACGCATAGACATTAAGTGATGGTGCGGCTCGGTTCATTACACCAAAACTGATGTTGGCTAGAAGCATGGAAACAATAGCGGGCAAAGCCAAAGCTAGTGAAGAGGCAAACATCCAACCGAAAATATTGACAACACCTTGCAGAGAAAGCGATGTGATACCAGATCCGACTGGCCAAACAACAAAGCTTTGAATCACGATATCTATGACGAGTAAGTGTCCTTCTAGCGCAAGAAACAACAAGGTTGAGAAAATCAGAAATATGCGTCCCAAAATGGCGACAGAAAGCCCGTTAATAGGATCATTCATCATCGCCATACCTAAGCCCATTTGCAGAGAAATCACCTGACCAAGCATGGTGAAAACGTTAAAGAGCATGTGCAAAATTAACCCAAACATTACCCCCCAAATAGCTTGCTCAAAAGCAAGGAACAGGGAAGTCATAGAGAATAACTCGACTTGTGGCATGGGTGGCATTAACGGTCCAGTAATGACAACGATCGAGAGGGCCAGTAAAGTACGAACCCAAACAGGAATAATCGCATCACCAAAGAAAGGCATTGAAATAAATACGGCTCCCACACGAAAAAACGGCCACCAGAGTTGACCGAGTATCGCCGAGAGCTCTGCAAATGTGATGGCCATTAGCCAATCATCCCTGGTATGTTGTGGAACAAGAAATCAAACAGTTCCATGATCTTACGGAGCATCCAGTGACCTGCAAAAATCACCATTAATAAGGTAACGAGCAAACGTGGCAAAAAGCTGAGTGTTTGCTCGTTGATTTGTGTGGCAGCCTGAAATACGGCGATACACAAACCGACAATTAAGCCTGGAACAACCAATACGGCAACCATCAAAATGATCAGCCATACTGCATCGGAAAATAACGTTACGGTTAGTTCTGGGGTCATAACTGCTCCTAGTTAACCGAAGCTGGCAGATAAGGTGCCAACTGTCATTGCCCAACCATCCACGAGTACAAATACCACCAACTTAAAGGGAAGTGAGACAATTAAAGGTGATAGCATCATCATACCCATTGCCATCAGGACACTGGCGACAACCAAGTCGATGACCAAAAACGGGATGAAAAGCATAAAACCAATTTGGAAGGCGGTTTTTAGTTCACTAATGACAAATGCAGGCAAGACAACGGCAAATGAAATATCTTCAACGTTTTGGTCGAGAGGCTCATTGGCAATACGTAACATTTGTTCAAGAGAGCTTTGGTGCGTCTGTGCCAACATGAACTCTCTCACTGGTTTCTCTGCAACAGAAAAAGCCTGTATTAGCGTGATTTCGCCGTTGTCGTATGGCTGAAACGCATTTTCATAAATATCGCTCCAGACAGGGCGCATAATCAGTAACGTCAATGCGAGAGCGATCCCGACCAACACTCTGTTAGGTGGGCTTTGTTGAAGACCAAGAGCTTGGCGCAAAATCGCAAGGACAACGACAATTCGAGTAAAGCTCGTCGCCATCAAAATAAATGCTGGAAGAAAACTGAGCGCCGTCATCAACAACAGAATTTGCAGTTTAACGCTGTATTCTTGTTGTGTGTCGCCATCAGAAACGGACAAGATAGTTAAGCCGTTGTCAGCCGCCATTGTTGGGAAAGCAAACAAAAGTGACACCAATACCAAAAGAGGTAACCAACGGTGCCAAGCGCTCAGATTTTTCATTGTGATGCCTACCTAAGATTATTGACCAACGCCACTCAATGCAGAGTCATGTACATCGATCAGACGAAGTCCATACTTATCATTGACAACGACAACTTCAGCGTGGCCCATAAGAGAACCGTTTACTTTCACGTCTAAAGGCTCGCCATTGAGCTTTTCCAACTCGATAACCGTGCCTTCACCCGCTTTCATTAAGTCCCCAAGTGGGATCTCCTTACTCGCAACTTCCAGCGTGACTGTGACAGGAATGCTTTTGAAAAAGCTAAGGTCACGTTCCGCAGTGGCTGGTTCTTGTTGGAGCGTATCTTCGGCTTCAAAGTCTTCTAATTGAAAATCATCAAAGTTCAGTTCTTCTGCGTCGAATGCATTAGTTTCTAGCGCTTCGCTCATCGCTGCGGTTCCTTATCAGGGTTAAAGATCAAAACAAGTTGGCCGTCTTGCTCGGCAATACGACCTGTAAATAGAGATTGGTTGCCAATGCTTACTGGAACCGTGTTAAGAAGCTCAATAGGTAAAATATCGTTGGGTTGTAAGCCAACCACATCACTTAAAGGCATCTTCTTTTTACTTAGAACAACGTTCAGTCGAACGGGGGTCGTCTCTAAAGAACGACAGAAAGGTTGAAACAAATCGGTATCAGGCTGCAGTTCAAGCTGCTCGATTAGCGTTTGAATAAGATGACCATCTAGCTTGAGATGAATTGAGCCTTGATGATCGTCAAACGCAATGTTTAATTGAACGTTAATGCCAATACCTCTAGGGGTCTCATACTCACCCGTGTCCCACATTTCACCAGGAGCAAGCCAACCGATGATGATTCGACTGATGCGCTCTTGTAAACGTAAGTCACTGGCCGTCAGAGTAGCGGCTGAGCGCTCTGCACTTGCACCATAAAATCTATCAGCCAACTTTATTAGCGTGTGGGGGTTACCATGGATGAATACCATGCCGCCTTCCTGATGTTGATAGGTCGACGTTTGCTCTTTGTCCATCTCAACCGATGTAAAGCGGTGCAAGTCTACTGAGGTTAAGCTAGCTTCCACTTTTCCTGTGCTGAGCCAATTTTGTAATTCAGTCGTAAGGTTTGAGCAAGATTCTGAAATTAAATTATCGAGCTTCTCACGAATGATATGAATAGGTTTGCCTAATAATTCTACATCAAGTAGTTGACTATCAGAAATAGGCTCGCTAACTCTATTTTCCATTTATATTTTACCGTGCGTTAACAATCGAAAGTTTTTTAACTTAATGGCGTGTAGTCTACACAGAAATTTTAATGATCTTTTAGCTCCAAACTCTAAGATTGTGACTTTAGTTCACATGTTGCTTTGTTCATATAGTCATAATCTTTTAATGAAATTTAAAAAGAGTTAGTTTTCTTTATAAATCGCTTAATAAATAAAATAACAATGTTGAGCGTTTTAGTTGTTATAGATTTTTTAAATTGCCTTTATGGCGTAACAACAACTTCAAATAAATAAATTATAAGATACTGTTTTTTATGCTTAAAGCTTCCGTTGGAGGCTAAGCGTGCTCTCTTGAGCGTTTTGTAACCAATTTTAATATTCAGAATAGGTAATTAAAATGATTAGCTATGCCAGTTCTCTCGGCTTGGTGGCATATTTAATTAAACGGTTTAAGTCATGGGAATGTAAGATATACATGAATCATGTCCGTTTGATAATTTGTAACACAATTATTGTTATCAGTTTTATTTTTTCAAAAGTGTCATATTCAGAAGAAGTCTTAACAATCCCTATGGACCTCTCTAAATGGACATATGAGGGAAATAAATTCAAATGCAACTTGTTGCAATCAAATAAAGACTATGGGAAGTTTTATTTCCTAGCGGAACCTAATAATAAATTCTATTTTATTTCCGATATAGAATATGAAAACAATAAATGGAAAACGATTGCTTTAACAACTCAAAATGCTCCTTGGGGTGATGAGCTTTATAGAAAAGAATTTGGTTCCCTTGAATTTACTAAGCCGTCTCAGCGTTTCATCTTTAATAAAGGCGCTGAAGAATTCATGGATTCAATTGCTTCGGGTAGTTGGGTGACGCTGTCACTTAAAGGAAGTAATGCTTCCTCTGTTTCAGAGATTGTGATTCCTACTCTTCAAATTCAAAACGCATTGAAATCATTTAATGCGTGTCGCGCGCGATTGCCTAAATTGTCTTTTTCAGAGGCAAGGGATATGGCGCTCTCATTTGAGTTTGGTCAGAAGACGTTAAGTCGTGGACAGAAAGCAACACTAGAAGCGCTGTATAGCTATGTATCTGTGGATGATCGAGTGACCAAAATCCTCATCGACGGTCACACCGATAACGTTGGTTCAAGTTTAACGAACCTTTCTGTGTCACGTACTCGAGCAGAGCAAGTCACCAATGCTTTGATTGAGCTTGGGGTCGACGAGTCGATGATCGAAACACGAGCTCATGGTTCACGTTACCCAATTGCCAGCAATAACTCGGTTAATGGCCAAGCAAAAAACCGACGTGTCACCCTGCGTTTAGTGAGGGACAACGAGTATACGGCTACGAAACACCACCCAGATCTACAATCACAAAATCAACAAACGAAAGTTAAGGTTCAATGATGACGAAAACGAAAATTTTGTTGGTTGAGCCAAATGAAGCTCTTGCTCAACCAGTATTGGATGTGTTGCAAAATGCAGGTTACACCGCGAAACACACTCGTACTGGTCGAGGCGCTTTGCTTGAAGAGCGAGCAGAAATCACTTTAGTGAGCTCTACGCTGCCGGATATGTGTGTTCGTGAGTTTGTCGCGTGTCACCAAAAGCAGCGAAATTCGGGTGTTGTTATTGCGATTGTCGATCAAGAACAAGGCATCTTGGCTGCTGAGACGATGAAAGCGGGCGCTACTGATTATCTATTACGCCCATTTGAATCTAATCAGTTGGTTAATCTGCTTAAACGTGTTGAAGCGTTAGGTAAGCCAATGGCCAACATTGTTGCGGAGTCTTGGAGAAGCAAACAAGTTCTGCAATTGGCGCATCGTGCAGCATGTACTAACGCGAGTGTACTTATTACAGGTGAATCGGGAACGGGTAAAGAAGTGCTGGCGCGATATGTGCATGAGCACTCTCCGCGTATCAATGGTCCATTTGTGGCGGTTAACTGCGCCGCCATTCCAGAGTCAATGTTAGAGGCTGTGCTATTCGGTCATGTAAAAGGCGCGTTCACCGGAGCGACAAATTCTCAAAGCGGTAAGTTTGAAGAAGCAAATGGCGGGACGATTCTGCTTGACGAGATTGGTGAAATGTCACCTGCGGTTCAAGCGAAATTGTTACGCGTCCTTCAAGAGCGTGAAGTAGAACGTGTTGGTAGCCATAAAGCCGTTCAGCTCGATATTCGTGTTATTGCGGCAACCAACAAAGACTTACGTGAGGAAGTTCAAAAAGGCACGTTCCGTGAAGATCTTTATTATCGATTAGATGTGCTGCCTCTGCACTGGCCGCCTTTGCGTGAAAGAAAAGAGGACATTCTACCAATTAGCCAATTCTTTATTGAAAAGTATCAAGATAGCAGCCGCTGTCACCTATCCCAAGATGCGATTAGTGCGCTGAGTCAGTATCACTGGCCGGGCAATATTCGTGAGTTGGAAAATGTCATTCAACGCGCTTTGGTCATGCGTCATGGTGATTACATTACAGCCCATGACCTGATGCTGCCTATTGAGCTTGTCGCGTCAGTTCCTACAGCAGAGCCAACTGCAAGTTTTGGTCATGTAGAAGCGAAGAAGCAAGCTGAATATCAGTTTATTTTGGAAAAGTTACGTCAGTTTGGTGGAAACCGAACGAAAACCGCAAACGCGCTTGGAGTCTCTACTCGAGCGCTACGCTACAAGCTCGCAGCAATGCGAGAACATGGTATTGATTTACAGTCGGCACTAGGCTCGGCTGCCTAATAGGAGAAAAAATAGATGGCAAGTCAACCTACTCATGCGGTCTCGGCAGAGCAACTTATGTTGTCAAAAATGCAGGCGATGCAGGCACAAGTGCAGCCGCCAGAGTTTATCGTGAGTGCAAATCCTTTAGATCAACAATCACTAAACGCACCTTTATCGTTCTCACAAGCGATGACAAATGTGTTGGATACAGTGAATCAACATCAATCAGTGGCTAGTCAAAAAATGACGGCCGTAGAAACAGGAAAAAGTGATGACCTAGTTGGTGCAATGGTCGCGAGCCAAAAAGCCAGCTTGTCCTTTAATGCTTTGATGCAAGTGCGCAACAAAGTCGTGACCTCATTTGAAGATATTATGAAGATGCCGGTGTAATTCATGTCAGAACTAACCCCCCAAGTCGCCGGAAACACAGCTATGGCTACCGGCACAGCACAGACATTTTCTACTGCCAACGGCATGGACGATGTGACAACGAAGCTGAAGCAAATCTGGTCTAGCAGTCAGAGAAACTTAGTGCTATCTGCGGTGTTAGCTGCGATTGTTGCAGCGATTATTGTGGTTGCACTATGGAGTTCCTCGCAGAGCTTTCGTCCGCTATATAGCCAGCAAGAGCGTTTTGATATCGGCGAAATTGTGTCGGTATTAGAAAGCGAAGGCGTAAGCTACCGCATGCAAGAGCAAAATGGACAAGTTCTTGTACCAGAAGGTGAGGTTGCGAAGGTACGCATGTTGCTTGCATCAAAAGGTGTTAAAGCTAAGCTGCCGACAGGTTTGGATTCGCTCAAGGAAGATAGCTCTCTTGGTACGAGCCAATTTATGGAAACGGCGCGTTATCGTCATGGTTTAGAAGGTGAGTTAGTACGTACTATCATGTCTTTGAACTCAGTAGCGAACGCGCGTGTTCATTTAGCAATACCTCGTCAAACTCTATTCGTCCGCCAAAACAGTGAGAATCCTTCAGCATCTGTCATGCTTGAGCTCAAACCTGGTGAAGACTTAAAGCCTGAACAAGTTGAAGCGATCATTAACCTAGTGGTCGGCAGTGTCACGGCAATGAAGCCAGAATTTGTTTCTGTCATTGACCAGTATGGCCGTCTTCTTAGTGCGGATGTCGCTTCTGCGGAAGCTGGTAAAGTAAATGCGAAATATCTTGAATACCAGAAGAGTGTTGAAAAACAGATCATCCAACGCGCAGCAGATATGCTTACGCCGATTGTGGGGCCGAGTAACTTCCGAGTACAAGTCGCTGCCGATCTGGACTTTAGCCAAGTTGAAGAAACACAAGAAATTTTGGATAACGCACCGGTTGTGCGTAATGAGCACACCATTCATAACAACTCGGTTGATCAAATTGCGTTGGGTGTTCCTGGTTCTCTAAGTAACCAACCGCCAGTGACAGGATCTGGTGAAGTGGAAACGAACGATAGCCAAAACACGAATGCGCGATCTGAAGTGAATCGTCAATATGCTGTAGGGAGCAGTGTTCGTCGTACTCAATACCAACAAGGCCAAATAGAAAAGCTTAGTGTCTCGGTTCTGTTGAACTCCAAAGCTTCGCCAGATGGTGTGGCGTGGAGTGAAGCCGATAAAGAGCAAATCTCAAACATGATCATGGATGCTGTTGGTATCTCTGCCACACGTGGTGACAGCTTAAGTTTAATGAGTTTCAACTTCACCCCAATTGAAATTGATGCTCCTCCTGCACTGCCGTGGTGGCAAGACCCTACAGTACAGCAGCCAATACGCTACGTTATTGGTGGCTTGTTAGGCTTGGCGATGATCTTCTTCGTACTGCGTCCATTAATCATGCACCTAACTGGCGTTGATAAACCTGTGCCTGAGCTAAATTTTGCTGAGCCTCAGGAAGAGCCTGACTACGAAAACTTGCAAACGCGTGAAGAGCGCGAGCATGAAGAAGTACTTGATCGCCGCCTATCTGAAAAAGGCATCTCAGCCTCTTCAGGTTTAGATGTAAACAGCGACATGCTACCACCAGCAGGTTCGCCATTAGAAATTCAATTGAAACACCTACAGCTTATTGCTAACGAAGAGCCAGAGCGCGTAGCCGAAATACTGAAACAATGGGTAAACATCAATGAACACAGTTCTATCAAAGCAGACGCTTAGTTATGTTGAACAAACCGCGCTCGTGCTATTAGGCATGGGCGAGGATGCCGCAGCGAAGGTTTTGCAACACTTTAGCCGTGATGAAACCCAGCGTGTGACTCGTGCAATGGCGAAGTTAAATGGCATTAAGAGCGATTCTGCTCGTGGTGTTATTCAAACTTTCTTTGAAGATTTCCGTGAGCACAGCGGTATTCGAGGAGCCTCTAAGGAATACCTCTCTAATACATTGCGTAAAGCGTTGGGTAACGATTTGGCAAAAGGGTTATTGAATACGTTATATGGCGATGAAATTCGCAACAATATGCAGCGCTTACAGTGGGTGGAAGCAGAAACTCTCGCTCGTTTCATTGTGAACGAGCACCCACAAATGCAAGCAATTTTTCTAGCGTATTTGCCAGCGGACAGCTCTTCAACGGTATTGAAGCACTTGCCACAAGATTACCATGACGAAATTTTGTTCCGTATTGCTCAATTGCAAGATATCGATCATCAAGTTGCCGTTGATTTGCATGAACTCGTTGAGCGTTGCATCGAAAAAGTATCCGCGAGTCAAAGCACGCCGTTATCAGGTGTTAAGCAAGCAGCAGATATCATTAACCGCTTTGAAGGTGACCGTGGTTCATTGATGGAAATGCTGAAGTTGCATGATGAAGATGTTGTTAATGCAATCGAAGAAAACATGTTCGACTTTATGGTTCTTGGCCGACAACGCGAAGAAACCATGGACATGTTGGTGCAGCAGATTCCGCTAGAGTTGTGGGCAGTCGCGCTAAAAGGTTCCGATATTACCTTACAACAAGCTATTAAGCGTTCAATGCCGCAACGTATGGTGAAAGCGCTAGAAGATGACATGGACGCACGCGGCGCTGTTGCGTTAAGTCGAGTTCAAAAAGCACGTCAAGACATCATGCAAATGGTACGTGAGCTGGATGAATCTGGTGAAGTTCAGCTGCTTCTCTATGAAGAGCCAACGGTGGAGTAAGGTCATGCTAGAGACAAAATCAAGTACTATGCGATTGCCTCCGAGCGGGTATCGTTTACACCGTTTTCCGCCTTTAGCGCAACCTAAGACTATCGAAGACGAATTCGGGCTAGATAACCAAGGCTGGCAAGAACCTCAAATAGATATCCAACAGCAACTTGAAGAAGGTTTTCAACAAGGTTTGCAACAAGGACATGAGGAAGGCTTACGCCAAGGTATCGAACAGGGCAAGCAACAAGGTCTGTTGGAAGGCCAAAAAGAAGGTTTCCAAAAAGGCTTTGTTTCCGGTGAGCAGTCTGGAAAGCAAGGCTTTTTGGAGGCGGCGAAGCCTGTCAATGAACTTTTTCACGCCCTTTCTCGTTGGCAAGATGAAAAAGAACAGCAACAACGCCATATGATTTGTGAACTGGTACAAAAGGTAGCTCAGCAAGTGATTCGTGCCGAGCTCACTTTAATGCCTCAGCAGATCCTAGCTTTGGTGGACGAGACATTATCTGCCATGCCTGGTAAAGCGGAAACAGTAACTGTGCATTTAAATCCGCAAGATTTAGAGCGCATTACTCACATCAATGCTGATTTGCCGCAATCTTGGAAACTGGTCCCTAATACGGAGCTTCCTATTGGTGGCTGTCAGTTAGTGACTGATGACGCAGAAGCGGATGCGAGCTGCGACTCTCGTTTGGAAGCCTGTATGGACAATGTAAAGCAACACCTTTTGGATGAAGTCAGTATTCCACAGGTAGAGTCTGAGCATGAGTAATACCCTAAGCCATGAACTATTAAGTGAGCGTTTGAGCGAAGCCTTGGCTTCGCTCGATTCAATCCCTGTTGCTCGCGTAACAGGGCGATTGATAAAAGTAAACGGCTTAATGTTACAAGCCGTAGGGTGTCGGTTTAAGCTTGAGCAGCGTTGTCTCGTAGAAACCGCGGAAGGCGATATGATCGAAGCGCAAGTTGTGGGCTTTGAACACACCATTGCTTACCTCATGCCTATCCGCCGTTTAGGCGGTTTGTTTGCAGGTGCAAAAGTCATCCCTCTTGATGGTGACAGTACCGTGCAGCTAAGCTCTCAGTGGTTAGGACGCGTACTGAATGGTTTAGGTGAGCCGTTAGATGATGGGGCACCGCTTAAGGGGGGAGATCGAGTTTCACTTGAACCAAAACCGATTAACCCACTGAAGCGACGCCCAGTTGATACACCACTCAACGTAGGCGTGCGAGCGATTAATGGACTATTGACGGTAGGCAAAGGCCAACGTATTGGTTTGATGGCTGGCAGTGGCGTCGGTAAAAGTGTGTTAATGGGGATGATCACCAAAAACACGGAGGCCGATGTAATTGTGGTCGGGCTTATCGGTGAGCGAGGCAGAGAAGTACGTGAGTTCATCGAGAGAAACTTAACCCCAGAAGCGCGCAAGAAAGCGATCATTATCGCGGCTCCTGCTGATGAATCCCCGCTAATGAGGTTAAGAGCGACATTACTTTGTCATCGCGTTTCAGAGTATTTCCGAGACCAAGGCAAAGACGTTCTACTTCTGATGGACTCTCTAACCCGATACGCCATGGCACAGCGCGAAATCGCTCTTTCGCTCGGTGAGCCTCCAGCTTCTCGTGGTTATCCGCCCTCAGTCTTCAGCGTGTTACCTCAACTCTTAGAGCGAGCGGGTAACAGTGAAAATCAACATGGTAGCTTAACGGCAATTTACACCGTATTGGCAGAAGGGGACGACCAACAAGATCCTGTCGTGGATTCCGCGCGCGCCATCTTAGATGGGCATGTCGTTTTATCGCGTCAACTGGCTGAGCAAGGGCATTATCCCGCGATAGATATCAACGCGTCTATTAGCCGTTGTATGAATACTTGTACGCAGGACGCACACAGCACGATTGCGAATAACTTCCGTCAAATGTACTCCAACTACCTTCAGGTTAAAGAGTTACTGCCATTAGGGGGTTATCAACCAGGACAAGATCCTGAGTTAGATCAATCTGTTGCTATGTATCCAAATTTGCGTGCATATCTACAACAAGCTGCCAACGAGTCTGTAGATTACCCAACCAGTTTGACCGAGCTCGCGCAGCTTTTTCAAAGTGCTTAATCAAATGGGAGTGACAAGGCTGAAATGAAATCCAAGTTAAAAGCCGTAGGCAAGTTACAGCAAATGGAAGAAAAACAGCGTGACCGTGTGGGTCAACAACTTGATGCCATGCGTCAGCGTCACTCCCATCTTTCAATGCAATTGGAACAGTTGTCGGCGTTGAAAGGCCACGCTGGACAATCAACCCGAACCGGCCCGACGCTGACGAGCGCGGCTTTGATGAACTTTAATCGTGTTGACCAAATGCTACAAAGAATGCTTCGTCACCACGAGCAAGAGCAAGCCGTTATGCAAGCGGAATGTGCATCTGTACAGAAAACGCTAGAACACAAGCACGCACGCGTTCAAGGGTTAGAAAAAGTGCTTGATCGTTGGCGTACTAAGCAGAACTATGAAAAAGCGAAAAAAGAGCAAAAGATGATTGAAGACATCATTAACTCTCGCGTTAAGCGTAAGATATTATGATGTCTTGTTGACGCTACTAGGAGCGCGAATAATTTCTGCGGTGTCTTAGCCAACCAAACCAGCCTCCAAGCATGATCAACCCTGATCCGAGAGCACCGCCGCCACTGCTGCCGTTGTTACCAAAGCCAGATGTGTTGGTATCGACAGGCTCAAAGCCAGAGTCCCCTTCGCTATGATAATCTTCCGAACTTGCTAAGAGGGCGTTATAACTGGTTTTTACACCTGAGCTGGTTTGGGTCTCAATCCATGTTGCATAGTTCAAAATCTCGGTAAACACACTTGGAATCGCAGCGGATTCGCAAACTGAAGAACCGTAGCTCACAATGCCAATTTGCTGATACATGCCATTATTGTCTTGATAGGTGAGAGGACCGCCTGAGTCACCACGACAGATACCAGTGTAGCTTCGTTCAGGAAATCCATTCGCACATAAACTTTCCTGAGCGTTAAACCCTGTTACCAACGAAGCGCATTGGGTGTCGGTAAGGGGTTTTACTTCTGCCCAGCGTAAATAGTTAGGGGGGCTTTCATCATTGGTTGAGGTCTGACCTAAACCGAATATCTGATAAACTGACTTGCTGCTGTAGTCTCCAAAGTCTTGCGGTAAAGTGATGGATTGGACGTTATCGGTGATAGGTCTAGTCAATTCAAGGACAGCGATGTCATTAATCCATAAATCGCTAGGCACATAATCAGGATGAATCGTGATAGAGCGAACATCTTTGAATTCTTCAACAAACACGTCATTCATCGTAGGGTTTTTGACTAACACTCGTAGGTCGTTGATTGTCCAGCCGTCAGTAAAAACGCTTGGTTCTACGCAGTGAGCCGCAGTTAAAATGAAGCGGTCGTTTACAATGGTTCCCCCACAAATATTGGCAAACTGATTAGCGCCAGTTTTATGTAGAATAAGACGTGCAAAAAAAGGAAGTTGGTTTTGGGTAGCCTGCTGACCCCCAATAATTGCCGTGGAGATCCCTTGTTCTGAAAGGCGGTTATCATTTTCTACTTCAGCGGTCGTACTCAAAGATACTGCAAAACAGAGTGCGCTTAGCCATATTTGATACTGCTTCATAAACCATCCTTGGATGAAAAGTGCTCTTCTAACTTTATACTAGTTTTTCAGTGAATGTGCTTAACAAAAGTTTCTAATAGTTGAATGATTGTTGTAGCCAAGATCGCAACAGATGAAACGATTCAAGCTTTAGCTTGTGTGGCGGGCATACAAAGTAAAGCTGTTGATGAGGATTAATGACGGGTTCACCCAGCTCGATTAGCTGACCATATTTGATGTCATCCTTCACAAACAAGCGATGAGTGACCAATAACCCCAAACGACGAGTTGTGGCCTGGACGGCTTGTATCGACATGTTAAAAGTGATTGGTTTTTTATTTTTAGGTCGCTGGATACCCGTCGCGTCCAGCCACACGTTCCAGTCATTTTTCCGTCGTTCGTTAGTAACTTCAATGATGGGATACTGCTTTAAGAGTTGAGTGATGTTTGAGTCCTTGGTCTTCGCTATCAATTCAGGACTGCACACCAAAACCAGTTCATCTTCACTGAGCTTTTCGCAGTAGTAATCCTGCCATTCTTCGGGATTTCCATGCACCAAGGCCGCGTCGATACCTTCTTGTTCTAAATTGAATCTGCCAGACAGGTTTGATAAACGAACGTCTAATTGAG
Organism: Vibrio sp. Vb1554; assembly: GCF_033344235.1. Taxonomy (NCBI): domain Bacteria; kingdom Pseudomonadati; phylum Pseudomonadota; class Gammaproteobacteria; order Vibrionales; family Vibrionaceae; genus Vibrio; species Vibrio sp. Vb1554. The sequence goes on from NZ_JAWPOJ010000003.1 coordinate 212,767, forward strand.
GAGCAAACCCTTGTAAATCTGACATTCGAGGAATCCACCAGTGAAGAGCCAATGAATTCACCATATTGAGCGTAACACGCTGCAAGTTCTGATCTTGGATGAGTGCTTCCGTTGCATCGACAATTTGCTCTAAAGCGGGTGCCACCTTCCTGTAATACTTTTTACCGTCCGCGTTGAGTTGAACTTGTCTGCCTATGCGATCAAATAGAGGCTTGTTGACTTGACTCTCCAGCGATTTAATTGCCTGACTTACGGCTGAGTGGCTCACACTTAATATCTGTGCTGCTTCTGTCATGCTGCCAGACTCAGCTACTGCAACAAATGCGTAGATGGACTTTAAGGGGACTAGTTTCCGCATAATTTAAAAACCGTAGCTGGTGATAGATAAGTTAAACTGTAAGTTTTTCTTACATCAATGGTTAATATTACTCGCTATTTACTATAAGTGATGTCTTTTAAAATGCTCCATATATTAAGGAGTATTGAATGAATGCTGTAAACAAATCTATCCTTTTCATGTTAATGTCTACGTTAAGCTTATCTGTTACTGGACTGTTAGCAAAGCAGTTGTCAGGCGAACTTTCCGTCACACTATTTAGCTTCTTACGTTTTTTGGTGCCTGCGCTTATCTTGCTTATCTTACTTCGTGTGAAAAACCTTACCTTTCCTAAAGCGGGCACGCTAAAGCCTATTTTATTGCGTGCTCTTTGTATCGGTTTGTCACAACTTTGCTTTATCGCGTCATTACAAACGTTAACGCTCGTTGAGGGGGTCGTTTTGTTTGCTACTGGCCCATTATTTATTCCCTTGGTTGAAAAGCTGTTCATGAGGGGGCGCATTCGTGTTTCAACATTGGCGGCTTTAGCAATGGCGTTCACTGGTGTGGTTATGTTGGCGGGCGGCGGAAGTGAGATCACATGGCGAGCGGATTTATTGCTCGGCTTGGCTGGTGGACTCTTCAATTCTGGTTCTCAGCTTACGTTATATAAAGTGAGTAAAACAAATATGTCGCCGCTAGAAATCAACTTTTGGGCGTTTGGTTTTGCTGCCGTATTTCTGTTGCCGCTAACTTTGTTTAACGACTTCGACGTGTTACTTAATATGAGTGTTATGGCGCCTGAGATTTCTTCAAATACGCTGTGGATCGGTATGATGTCTCTGATGATCATTAACACCCAAGTTTTTCGCTCCAAAGCATATAAACTGGCAAGCAGTGGCTCTCAACTTGCACCACTCATTTTTACTAACTTATTGTTCACTGCGGTTTGGCAGAGCCTGTTTTTTGAAGACCGAATGAGTCAAAGTCAAATTGTTGGGATGAGTTTAATAGTGCTCGCAATCATACTGAACACATGTTGGGTTCGCTTTAAGGCGCATCGCAGTGGCGGTTTACAAGCGAGAACTTCTTAGTCTGTCGGAAAATGAAGGGGGCAGGTAGATAAATTGGTCGTGTGGTTTGATTTTTCCTGAGTATGGGCTAGCGTCAAGAAAGGTTCAGGGAGAGAAATCATGCTTACGCTAAATTATTACGTCGAAATTTCGGCGACACCGCAACGAGTGTGGGAAGTGCTAACCGATGTTGAGTTGTATAAACGTTGGGCGCAAGCCTTTTCACCGCAGTCTCAATTTGAAGGAGCTTGGGAAGAAGGAGGTGGCATCACTTTTTTTGATCCAGATATGGGCGGGACAAGGGCGATCATAGATACGGTGCTACCGCTTCAAAAACTTGAATTTCATCATGTTGCCATTTTTAATCCGGATAATCGTCAACAACTCGATGCTGACCTAGCATCTAGGTGGATCGGATCGCGAGAGATCTACCAGATCGATACCAACAACGATCGTTTACTACTCAATGTTACCATTCATACTCACAATGACTTTGTTTCCATGTTTAATCACGGATGGGAAAAAGCCTTACCCTTGATAAAAGCCATTAGTGAAGAGCAAGCTTAGGGTTCTTGCCTATCTTGGGCTGACGATGCGTTGCCTGAAGGTATACAATAGCACGCAAGATAGCGCACCTTAGAGAGTGGATGATGGAATTTAAAGTTGATACCCATACACATACGTACGCAAGTGGTCACGCGTACAGTACCTTGATTGAAAATGCAAAGTTGGCAAAAGAGAACGGGCTGGATATGTTCTGCACGACCGATCACGCAGAATCAATGCCGGGTGCGCCTCATTACTGGTTCTTCTCTAACCAGAAAATTCTGCCTCGCTTTCTTGAAGGCGTTGCGATTATTCGCGGCGTTGAATCTAACATTATGAATACCGAAGGCGACATTGATATTCCACTGAGTGTGGACCGCAACTTAGATTGGGTGATCGCGAGTTTTCATGAACCCGTTTTTCGTCCTGCAAACAAGCAAACTCACACGGAAGCACTTGTTAATGTCATTCAGAGTGGCCGTATTGATGCGCTCGGTCATCTTGGTAATCCAAATTTCGACTTTGATTTTCAGACCGTTTTAGCGTGCGCGAAAGAGCACAATGTCGCGATTGAAATTAACAACACCACTCTGAAGGGCAATAGCCGAGTAGGCAGCGTAGACCGTTGCCACGAGATTGCACAAATCGGGAAAGATCTCGGTGTTTTCTTCACCACGGGCAGTGACGCGCATTTCTGTCACGATGTTGGTAATCTGGATTTGGTTGGAGAGTTAATGGACAAAGTGGGTATTGATAGCAAGAAAGTGATTACTCACACCGCTCAGCAGTTTTTGTCTTTCTTAGCTTTGAGAGGCCGTAAACCAATTGCAGAATATGACAGCATTCTCAACGCATAAACTTGATTACATTTAAGGTATGCACCCGACGCCAGATTGCTTTACACTGCGACCCGGAAATACTCAACTAAGCTAGTTTTTCGCCTCTTATGGCGTAGGTTATTTGGGTGAATAAAGCCGACACAGAATTCGGCACTATAAATGGAGAAGTGAAAAATGTTACGTCCTTTAGTCCTAGGGTGTGCGATTGCGTTTGGCTCAACATACGCAATGGCAGAAGCGGTTGATTTAAAACAAAACATGAAACAGATGAAGATGGAATTCAAACAGGCGGCAGAAGCATCTGATGTCGAAACCATGAAATCTGCGATTGATAGCTTGCAAGCTATTGTTGAACAATCTAAGCGTGGTAATTACCCACCAGAGAAGTTTGATACTTACTTAGAAGGCTTTAACAAGCTGACGGTAACGCTAGATAAGATTGAAGCGGATCTTGATGCGGGCAAGCTACAAGAAGCGAAAGACCAACTGCGTGAAATCGATAGTCTTCGTGAAGAGTACCACGACAAGCGCAATCCAAGCATTTGGAGCAAGTTGTTCGGCTAATTATCTACCGAGCGGAGCATTTGCTCGTGGCAGTGGATTACGTGTTATCTCTAAGTAATGAATGAACACATTATCAGCCTGCCATTTCGGCGGGCTTTTTTGCGCCTGTCAATCGATGCATTCAAGAAAACCTGTGAGGTAGCAACCACTTATTGATACTGTTTTTTGAGCTATCACTCAAAATTGGTTACGCTGTGTGAAATTTGTTAAGTCACCGTTATGCGTAGATTAATTCCTTTTTACCGCTCGATGTTATTTGCTAGTGCTCTCAGTTGGGTGCTAGTGACGCTGATGCCTGTTATCAATGCTCATGGTAACAGCATGGGCGTGTGGGCGACGCTATGTACGCTTAACGGATTTGAGTTGGTCCAAATAGAAGAGGGCGACAATTCGGTCAGCCACAAAGGCAAGCCTTGTCCGTTTAGCCACTTCTCGACTTTTCATCACGATACACTTCCAACGACACCGATACTTTCAAGACAGAGCTTGGTGACTTCTGACAGCTACGCTTATTTGGCTCTAAGTGTGCGATTTGAAACACCAGTTCCTAGAGCGCCGCCAGTTTCCCTTTTCTCATAACAAAAACAATTACACGATACCCAAGTAACCTCGAGATGCTTGGTTCAGCGAGAATGACTCGGTTTGTAGACGCGGCGGCGATTTAAAGGTCTAGTGGGTCTAAATCAAGATATCGACAACAAAGTATACAAGCCAAGGCAACTCGCCCTTCGGGAGCGTGTCATTGCTCCGATTGCTGCTTCAAACAACTTGGAAAGAGTTGTCTATTACACAGCGTTGTTTTCTTTGCACTCGAATCAATGACAACGCTCTGAATCCAGCATCTTGAAGTCACTTGGGTATATAGTCAGCAACACTGCCACTTCGAGCAGTGGTACTCCCAAATCTAAGTCAAATAACGCCGCATACGAATGCGTATGTGTAGGATGCGTTTGACTGAATTTGGGTGTTCAACAATGAAAAAAGGAAAATACACATGTTGAGAAACTCGGCAAAGCCTCAACTCAAGGAAGCCTCACGCGCAAAATCCATCTACTTTATGACGTGGCGATGGCACTTCTACGCAGGTTTGTTCGTCATTCCATTTATGCTGATGCTTTCCCTCACGGGATTGGTGATGTTGTTTGATGACGAAATCGAACTGGCTCGATACGAAGCGACATTACAAGTTTCACCACAAGAGCACATGATTCCTGTCTCTGCACAATTAGAAACCGTAAAGCAGACGTATCCCGATTTTAATGTCACTCAATTTGTACCTGCTAAAACGGCCGATATTGCCAACCGATTCTCGATTCAAAACCAAGAAGGCAGCTCGCTGATTGTTGCAGTAAATCCTTATACAGGAGACATACAGGGCACCATTAATCGTGGTGATAGCATCTATGAACTGATGAACAGCATTCACGGCACCTTGCTCATCGGCGACCTAGGCGACCGTTTAATTGAAATCGCCGCAAGTCTGGGGATTTTGCTGTTGGTGTCTGGTTTGTACCTTTGGTTACCGAGAGACAACGCCAGCCGCGCCGGCTTTTTGAAAATTCGCTTTAACAATGGCCCTCGGATTTTGATGCGTGACCTGCATGCGAATTTAGGTGGTGTGCTGTCGATTGTTCTGTTGTTCTTTTTGATTTCAGGTTTATCTTGGGCAGGGATCTGGGGTGCGAAAATGGTACAAGCTTGGAATACCTTCCCAACCTATTACACATGGGGTGAGAAACCGGAATCCACACTGACACACAAAGACCTGAATCATGGTGCATCAGAAGAGATGCCATGGAACTTAGAGCTTGCTGCTGTGCCTGAATCGAAAGACAAACCCGCTCATGATCATGCCAATATGAAAGAAGATATGGCATACGCAGGCAACCATGATGCGCTCTCTATTGATGATATTGTCCTCAAAGCTGAAATGATGGGCTTCACTGGCTATAAGCTGTTTTTGCCACGCTCTGAGACGGGCGTTTACACCGTTGCAGCTAACTCCATGGGTGGCGATATCTCCGACCCAAGACAAGATCGCACCAGCCACTTTGACCAGTATTCCGGTCGCTTGTTGGTGGATGTAACGTGGCAAGATTACAGCCTATTTGCCAAGTTCATGGCGGCAGGTGTGTCATTGCATCAAGGTGATGTGAGTATATTGAACAAAGTACTCAACGTAGTGTTCTGTTTGGCGTTCATCTTAATCTCAATCACAGGTGTGGTGATGTGGTGGATTCGTAGACCAAGTCGCAGTGCCGCATTGGGCGCGCCACCTAAGTTTCAACAAGACAGTATTTGGAAGCTTGGCTTAGTAACGTTAGTGATATTGTGTCTCGCGTTCCCGATGGGCGGTTTGGCAATTGTTACGGTTCTCGCACTGGATTGGCTGTTGTTCAACCGCGTTGAGAAACTGAAAACGGCGTTGAATTAGTAACAGACAAAGAATGGAATAATAAAAGAGCCTGCGAAGTCGAAGTGCTGGCTCTTTTTATTTCTGGTAAATCTCCAGTGGCAAGCCATCTGGGTCTTGGAAGAAGGTAAAGGCTTTGCCTGTAAATTCGTCAATACGAATTGGCTCAATTTCAACGTCATTCGATTCTAGGTAGACTTTCACTTGCTCAACATCATCAACCAAAAAAGCGAGATGTCGCAGGCCTTGCGCTTCGGGAAAGCTCGGTCTCTCAGGGGCGCCCGGAAAGCTAAACAGTTCAACTTGACTGCCGTCAGGTAAAGCGAGGCCAAGCTTGTAGGAGTCTCTGGCTTCACGATAGTTCTCGGCAATGACTTTCAGTCCTAACACTTCAGTGTAAAAGCGTTTTGACTTTGGGTAATCGCTGCAAATGATCGCGACGTGATGAATGGCATTAAACATGGTTAGCCTCTTCAAGCATGGTTAGTATCCTCGGAGACTAAATGCTCCTTAACGAAGTCGATAAACACACGCAGACGAGCGGGCATGTATTTGGTTTGCGCATACTGCATCGCGATAGCGCCATGATAGTTACTCTTGATCATCCAATCCGGCAGAACCTCCACCACTTCTCCTTGCTCTAAAGCGTCTTTGATCACGAAGTCATGGAAGATCCCAATTCCCAAGCCAGACTTAACCCCGTTCAAGCGCATTTGAGAATGGTTGACGGCGTAGCGTCCACTTACTGCAATCGAGTGGAACGCTTCCTCTTTAAAGAACGACCAGATGTTGTCTTTGTCGTTCTCGGCAAGGTAAATACAGTCGTGCTGCTCAAGTTCAGTGGGATGCTCAGGCATACCATGTTTGGCTAGGTAATCTGGAGAGGCGCACAAAACAAGGTTGGTCTTGCTGATCTCTTTGAGTACCAGATTTTCATCGGGTTTGTCGGTGAGCTTAAATGCGACATCAATGCCTTGGCGGAACAGATCGATCTCACCATCTGCTGCACGCAGCTTAAGCTGAATATTTGGATAACGTTCTAGGAATGGCAACACAAACGGTTGAAGCACCGAATTAAGAAATGCTTCAGGGGCTGCCACTGTGAGTGCGCCTGTTGGCTCGGCATGATCTTCCGCAGATAACTCAACGGCTTGCTGCGCGGCATTCACCATTGCGATGCTTTGGTCGTAAACCTTTTGCCCTGCTTGAGTGATGATCAATTTACGAGTCGTGCGCTCAAACAGCTTGACCGAGAGGGCTTGTTCCAACCGTGTGATCAACTTACTTAAAGCCGATGGCGTTACGCCGAGTTGTTTAGCAGCTGCGGTAAAACTGCCTTCGTTTACCACCAAGATAAACGAAGCAAGGTCAGGAAGTAGGGCAATGAGTTTTGGATTAACCATAATTGTTCAGTTCTGCGCAGCGGAATAACGATATTGTCTGGTACGGTTTCACGAGGTTCAAGTGTCACCGTCTCGCTTTAACGATATTTTGCCAAAAATGCATTGAGTGCAGGCAAGCCAGATTCACCAGCATGGTATTGCTGCCAACAGTGATAAATGGCCGTTTCGTGGTCTGCAATCAACTCGATAGCTTCTCGCTCAGCGATTGAATACTGCTGTGAAGCTTTCACTTCTTCATGCCACTCTCGATACTTGACCTCATAAGGTTCTACCCACTTCAGAAGAGTCGCCACCAACTCTTGCCATGGTAAACCAATCCACTTGGTTGCATCTGCCAAGCCTTTATCCAGCATCTCTTGGTGTCGACTTTCGATATCCATGCCATGTGTTAGCAGTACAGGTTTGAGCTTTTCTGCGGTGAGTTCTTCCACTTCAATCAAGGTTTGCCACAGTGTTTGTTGTTCACTTTGGGCGTAATGGCTCAAGTAGTGGTTGAAAAAAGCGATGCCGTAGATTTCGCCGTAGTAGGCAGACAGAACGTTATGAATCATGCTGAGAATCGTGATTTAAACAGAGAATACCGCATTGTAGGAGGGGAAAGCGCGACGTGTAAATACCTGATTAAGAGTAAAAAAGTGCTGCTGGCAGAATTCGAACAGAACTTGTGAGAATTTTATGAGAATTCGATGAAGTTGCTGATAGATTTGCTCGTCATTCTTAGAGGCAAGAACGCAAAACGTTCGAAACGTAATGCTTAACCTACTCAAGTCACGAACAAAGAAGTAAAGCCGTACACATGGGCTTGGGTAGTTCAACCCTCATTAAAGGATGGAATCACAATGAAAAAACGTACCCAACTCGGACTCGTCATGACTTCAGTCGCAACGGTATTAGGCTCTGCATCAGTGAATGCGGCGGAATTGGAAATCACCGTGACAAACGCAACCAAAGGCATCTACTTTACGCCACTTATTGTTGCTGCACATGGCTCTGACCTTCAAATGTTCAGAACGGGTCAAGCAGCAACGCCAGAACTAGAAGCAATGGCAGAAGGCGGTGATATCTCTGGTCTTGCTAGTGTGATTGGTAACGCTGGTGGTGCGGTGGTTGAGAACCCTGCTGGTGGCATTTTGAATCCGGGTGTTGCAACCACCTTCACCTTAGACAGTGGCGACCACGGATATCTTTCTCTGAGCGCGATGTTGTTGCCAACCAATGACGGTTTTGTCGGCCTAGATAGCTGGAAGATTCCAACGGAAGCGGGTACATACCGAGCAACGCTAAGAAGTTACGATGCCGGTACAGAAGCGAACGATGAACTTGCGTCTAGCATGCCAAACCCACCTTTCATTACGTTTGGTACTGGCGGCACAGGCGTTGAAGCAACGGTAACTAACGACAAAGTCCACGTGCATCCGGGTAACCTTGGTGATAGCGATCCAACCGGTGGCATCAGTGACCTAGACAGCAGTAGCCATCGTTGGTTAAACCCAGTTGCAACCATCACAATCGTTGTGAAGTAAGGGGGATGTATGAAATACAGAATCTTACTAGTAGCAGCTTCAGTCGGCTTGCTCGCCGGTTGCCCAAGCGATGATGATAATGACGTAGTGAAATCGTACCGCTACACCGTCAACGTGGCGAACTTGACTGCGAATCAACCAATGTCTCCGCTCGCGGTACTCACTCACAATGGTGACTACCAACTGTTTGAAATTGGACAAGCCGCATCTGTTGAACTTGAGCACCTTGCCGAAGGCGGCAGTAACGCTGAGCTGATTGAGTTGATGAACAGCAATGACAGTGTTTACCAAGGTATTTCGGGCAATGGATTGGTGTTGCCGGGTGCATCGGACGAAGTCACCATCACGGTTGACCCTAGTCGTTACGGTTACTTGTCTGTGGCGTCTATGTTTGTGAATACCAATGATGCCTTTGTTGGCGAAACGGGGCTATCGCTCAAATCGCTCGCAGTAGGTGAAAGCTACGAAATGAGCATGAACGTTTGGGATTCCGGTACAGAGCTAAACGATGAACTTGCTGCAACCATCCCGGGCCCAGCAGGTGGCGGTGAGGGCTTCAACGCCGCTCGTAATGACAGCAGTGACGCTGTTGCATTCCATGCGGGTGTTGTTAGCCAAGATGACGGATTAGCAAACTCAGCACTTTCTGCGAACCATCGTTTCTTGAACCCAGGTGCGAAAGTCACCATCACTCGAGTCGAGTAACACAGGCTCCGATGACGTCTCCTTTCCAAAGCGTTTGTAGCCGAGCGCTTTATCCCTCATGGCGTCATCGGAAACTTTTTTGAAAGATTTTCTAATTTGTTCCGGTCATGTGCAAAGTGAGGATACTCGAAGGCAAGGAAAGGACCATGGAACAACAGGCAATCAATTTAGTCGCGAACATCTTGTTGGTGGAAGATGACGATGATTTGGCAGAACTGGTTCAGATGCATCTCAAGTTTCAAGGACACCAAGTGTCGCGGGCCACAAATGTCGCCGATGCTAAAACGCAATACCAGCAACAACCCTTTGATTTATTGATCCTTGACCGAGGTTTACCAGATGGTGATGGTCTAGACATCTGTCATTATTTGCGTCAGCAACAAGATTGGAGTCCAGTGCTCATGCTGACAGCGAGAGACGGTGAAATGGACAAGGTTGACGGTTTAGAAGCGGGCGTTGATGACTACATCACTAAGCCATTTAGCGTATTAGAATTCCAAGCACGAGTGCGAAACGTGCTACGCAGAGTCAGCCAAACCGCAGAAGCAAAGGTGGCAAATGAAGTCCTCGACGATGCGATGGATTTTGGTCCGCTGAGAATCATTCCGGAGTTGCACCAAGTATCCCTAAACGACAAAGACGTCACTCTTACCGCGACAGAGTTTACTTTGCTGCAGTTTCTCGCGACTCGTCCGGGCAGAGTCTACAGTAAAGATGAATTGCTCGATCACGTTTGGAACACCAGTCATTCTGGTTATCACCATACGGTGTGTAGCACCATAAACCGTTTACGCAGCAAGTTGTCGTTGTCTGATTCTGATCATCACTTCATTCAAACCGTGTGGGGTGTTGGATATAAGTTTCAGCCAAGACTCTAATGTAAGAAAGTAAGTCAAAACATCAAGCCAAGACAGTAAGTCGGCAGTTGTTTTCACCGTCATTTTTCAATCATCACGGGTGTTGCAAAAACACCGCTGTTTAAGGAGGCGATAGGATGAGCTTCAAATCTCGCTTGGTAGTATTTACTAGCTTGTGGTTCTGCCTCGCGGCGGTGGTGATTGCACTGACTTACAATTGGCAAAAAGAAACCATTGAGTTACGCACCAAGCAAAGCTTGCATAAAGAGCTAGCCAGCCACATGCGTGATGATAACCCGCTGATGATCGGGACGGATTACAACCCTAAAGCGCTCAAGTCGATTTTTCACACGCTCATGCTGATCGGCCCTGACTTTGAAATCTACTTCCTCGATAGCCAAGGCAACATAACCACTCATGCAGCACCGGAAGGAGCGGAGATCATGGGGAAGGTGGATCTCAATCCCATTAAGCAATTCTTAAATGACCAGCCTTTTCCTATTTTGGGTGAAGACCCACGCAATCGTGGTGAGCACAAAGTCTTTTCTGTTGCGGCGATAGAGGAATTAGGCTCTACGGTCGGTTATCTCTACGTGGTGATTGGCAGTACCCGACATGACGCCATTGCCAACGCTCAAGTCGATACCCCTTACATCGCGCTGGCAGGATTGGTTTTAGTGTCCATTTTAGGCTTTGCCCTCGGGGCTTATGTGCTGGTCAAACGTAGTCTATTGAACCCGATTGAGCGTGTGACCAAGCAACTTCAACAGCAAGCTGAACATGATTTCCGCCTGCAACCTGATTTTACTCACCAAGTGCCGGAGCTCGTGCCGATTGCGCACTCTTATCAGATGATGGCAAAGCACATTCAGCAGCAGTTTTTACAGTTGGAGTATCAATCGTCTCATCGTCGTCAAAGCTTGTTGCAGCTTAGTCATGATTTAAAAACGCCGTTATCGAGCGTGCTGGGCTATTTGGAAACATGGCGTTTGCAACATCCGGAATCCGATCCTTTGATTGACGTCGCTTTCCGAAATTGTGAGAAGCTCTCAACTCAACTGCATTCTTTATTAGACGCCGCGCGCAAAGAAGCACCAATGCCAAACTACGAGTACCGCCCCGTGGATTTGGGAGCGTTGATGGCAGAATGTGCTGAAACGATGCAGAGCCAGTTTTCTCGTAAAGAAGTGGTGTTGAAAGTGGATATCGATAGTGAAATCCAAACCGTGGGTGATAAAGGACTCTTAGAGCGGTTGGTGTTGAACCTGCTTGAAAATGCATTGCGCCACAGCCCAATTGGCTCGGAAGTGCATTGCCAAGCGTATTTGAGTGAAGATAAGTCGCGCATCCACTTTACCTTCGTCAATCACATCGAGGAAGAAGCGGAGGGCGGTTCTTTGGGGATCGGGACGAAGATTGTCCAATCGATCTTAATGCTTCACCACAGCTACCTTGAGACCAATGCAACCTCCTCTCAGTATCAACAGAAGTTCACACTTCTCGCAATCTAAAGAGAAGTGTGAGACATAAAGTTAATGTTTATTCAATAACACCACATACGACGCGAGCGCCACCACCACCTAGCTTATTTGGGTGATCGGAGTGATTGTCACCACCTGCATGGATCATTAACGCTCGACCTTTTAAATCCGATAATTTTAGGCGAGGAGCGACAACGGGCTGATTGGCATTGCCGTCCATGTCCACATAGAGTGGAGGCAAGTCGCCTAAATGATTGTCATCGGTCCAAGGATAGCCATGCTTCCCTGTGTTGTTAGGATCATAATGGCCACCTGCTGCGCCGCCTAATACGGTTTTGTCATCCTTTTCTATGCTATCGCAAGATGGATTAGTGTGAACATGGAAACCGTGCACACCTGCTGACAAACCTGATAATTGAGGCGTAAAAACAACGCCATAATCACTTTGTGAAATCTCAATGGTACCAGCGCTCTCATTGGTGTTGAGAGCAGTCATTTCTACCGTTTTTGCTAGCGCGTTAGGGGCGGCGACAAGAGCGGATGCAACTGAAATGCATAGCAATCCTTTTAACATGGGACCTCCTTCTTTTAGGGTGTACGCTCAAGCACATATTAGTGAAAACCTGTTTTACTTATGTCTGTTGAGCGGTGAGTTTATGTCATAGAGTGATGTGTATCACTTTATAGTCTTAAACTGATATCTCGATCCGAAATCAGCTTTCTTTTATTTAGTCTTAACATGTTGAGATCGTTAAGATATAAAAAGAATAGACGCCAATCTTAAAATAGCCTGAATATTTTTAAATTAACGCAAAGTTAAATTTTTAATGACTTTATAACAAAGCTCATAATTGTTTTATAAAGAATTTGGTGGAATTGTCCGCAATAAAGAATAATCAAATTAACGAATATATTAATGTGAACATTGTTGTTTATAGATTTGTGGTCAAACTGTTGCTTATATCATCAAATAAGATAAAAAATTGGAACTAAAGTCACTTAATGGCAGAGGAAAAAATTAAACTCTGATTGTAATGGGTAATAATGTTTTAGTAACAGATAGTTACGCACTTAAAATTAATAATATGGCTAATTTCCGACAAGGATTGAAAAAGATGAAAGACAAGGAATCTATTCAGACTAATAGCAGCCGCCGTAATTTTCTGAAAGGCGCAACAGGAGCTGTTGTTGCTGGTGTGAGTGCTTCCGCTTTCTCAGGCGTAGCTCAAGCACGAGAACAGAAAATTGATTGGAGCAGCCGCGGGCTAGGTAGAAAACATGATAAGCGCTTCTGGCGTAAAGTGCGAAGACAGTTCGTTTTGGACAAACGAACCACTTACATGAACATTGGTACAACAGGTTCAATGCCAAAACATGTTCTTGAAGATTACGAGTATAACAACAAGCTGGTGGCTAAATATCCTTGGGACATGAAAGGCAAATTTGGCTCTTGGCCTTATGTTTCAGAGATGGTTAAAGACGTCGCACCAGGTTTTGGTGCTAACCCAGAAGAGATCATTCTCAGCCGCAACACTACTGATGGCTTATGCTCGATCATTAATGGCTTACACTTTGAACCAGGTGATGTGATTCTAACGACACACCATGAACATATTGCTGCAACATCACCTATGAACGTAGCGAAACATCGTTTTGGTGTGGATGTGGCAGAAATTCAACTACCAGTATTTACTGGTACCGAAAACGTTTCTGAGCAAGATTACATTCAAGCGTTCCGAGACGCGCTTGATGCGAATCAAAACGTTCGCCTAATTGTTTTCTCTCATATCACATACAAAACAGGAACCGCGCTACCAGCAAAAGCCATTTGTGCTTTAGCAAAAGAGTATGGTGTACCTACTCTTGTTGATGGCGCGCATACGGTCGGTATGTTTGACCTTGATTTCCACGATATGGATTGTGATTTCTATGCAGGATCTGGTCATAAGTGGCAGTGTGGTCCGGGCGCGACAGGTATTCTGTATGTTCGTGATAACGGTAACCGTTTGAATGAGTATTGGAGTGACCGAGAGAACCCGTTATGGTTGATCAACTCCTCACTTTCTCATGCTGATTACCTAGGTAAACAGCTGCAAATGCAATACATTGGTAACGATAACTATCCTGCGAAACAAGCACTAGTTGATAGTTGCAAAATGTGGGATGAGATTGGTCGAGACCGTATCGAAGAGCGAGTTGTAAGCCTTGGTAGTTTATGTAAAACCTTGCTTCAAGAGTACTTGCCACAAGCCAAAATGTATTCACCAAACGTGGAAGGCTTAACCAGTGGCTTAACGACGGTTAACCCGTTCTCCGATGTAACTAATGAAGAGATACTGACGGAATTCCGAGATCGTTTACGTGAAGAGTATGGTTACATCATCCGTACGACTAGCTTTAAGCTGCATAAGGATGATGACTTTGATACTTACGCGCTGCGTATCTCTACGCATTTGTTCCATGACGAACAAGATGTGGAAGGGCTCGTAGTGGCGATGACGAATTTGTATTACTCGTCGTTCTAACATCGTTGTTTATCACTCAAGCGCCCATTATTGGGCGCTTTGTGAAAGGTAAGGATATTATTATGTCAGTCATAACATTCAAAAGAACTTTAGCGACGGTGGCGCTCATGGTTACCTCTGTTGCGTCGTCTGCCGCTTGGTCAGACGATTTACAACAAATCCGTGAACGCGGTGTACTGCGTCACATTGGTGTCCCGTACGCTAACTTTGTCTCCTATATTGAACAAGGTGAAGTGGAAACTTTGACTGGCTTGGATGTAGAGATAATAAAAGGTTTTGCCAAGTCGTTAGGTGTTCAGTACCAGTATGTTCCAGCACAGTGGAGCGACGTGGTTGGTAAGTTGACAGGGCAAAATGTGCAATATCACAACAAGCAGGCTGTTGTCGGAGAAAGTGTTCCAATTGAAGGCGATTTGATCGCAAATGGCGTTACTATTCTTGATTGGCGTTCTGAGGTTGTCGATTTTTCACAAGATTATTTTCCTTCAGGTGTATGGTTGGTTTCCAGATCCGACTCTAGTCTGAGCCCGATTAAACCAAGTGGGTCGGTCGATGAAGATGTTAAAAACGTCAAGCAGCTGATCGATGGTCGCGAAGTGTTAGCTTTAGAACATTCTTGCTTGGATCCTAACCTTTATGACTTATATGACACAGGTGCAAAAGTTATATTACCTGATGGGGCGCGTCTCCTTAATGAGATGGTTCCAGCGATAATGAAAAATGATGCGGAAAGCACATTATTAGATGTTGCGGATACGCTAATTGCCCTCGAAAAATGGCCGGGTGAAATAAAAGTCATTGGCCCTATATCTGAGAATCAAAAAATGGCTGTTGCATTCCGTAAAAATTCCCCTGAATTACGCAAAGCATTTGATCGTTATTTAGACTCGATAAAACAAGACGGTTCATACGAAAAACTAGTAAAAAAATACTATCCATCTATTTACTACTTTTATAACGATTACTTTATAGAAGATAAAAAGAAACTCCGATGAATAAGGCCGTTAAAAAATTTTCCAGTAAAAGATTTATTACAATAAGCGCAATATTAGTTTCAATTTACTTAGCTATGCTTATTACTGTGACTAGCGTAGGTCAAAATAAGTTAAAAGAATCTCAATACAGAGAACTAGATTTAAAAGTAAAAAGTTATGCAAGCACACTCGATAATTTATTTACCATAGCGAGTGAAGATGTTGATAATCTAGCTACAGATAAAACAATACAAACATTCTTTGGTAATTTAGCTTCTGGCATGTCAATGGAGTATGGATTAGGAGCCAGTCTAATTAATTTAAAGCGTCGCTTCGATGAGAAGATAGACAGTAAGCTAATTAATAGCAGCCAAATCTATAAGAAGCTCACGCTGGTAGGCAGTGATGGAGTCACCATTGTCACCACTGGATCTGAAAACCTTGCCGAGCACAAAATGGACATACAAACCATAATGACTCAACACGGGCATCCCGAAGAGGTTTGTGCGACGCGATACAATGATGACGTTCGCATTCAAGTCATTAAGCAAGTTAAGTTCTCCGGAAAGCCTGTTGCTTTTTTAATTGCCGATCTTAATAAGAATATTGTTATTGACCAACTTACTAACCAAGAACACGAAGATAGTTATAGCCGAATGGTGCTAAAAATAAAAGACGTGGAAATGGTTGTATGGGATACCATAAATAAAACACCTTCTCACAATAAGGATGAGAACTATTTCGTTTCTGAGGCTGTAGACGGAAAAATTTACTTTGAAGTGCCTGTGGATAAACATCACTTTAAATTGATGGCGTGGTTCGAGCCTTTGAGTGAACGAGATATATTTACATCACGGCTCTTTATTATTGGTTTGAGTATTCTGGCCGTTATGATCGTCATTGCTTTATGTTATGCATTCATCACGAACAATAATAGGATTGAATTGAAAATTAAGCTTGAGGAAGAAAAAAAGCGTAAAGATATTCTTTCTCAACAGAATAAAAAATTAACGAACGAAATTGAACGTCGAAAAGCGTCTGAAAAAGAACTCGCCTTCCAAGCTAAATATGACACATTAACTAATTTGCCTAATCGTAGTTATGGTTCCGAGCGATTGGCTTTGGAGTTAATTAGGGCATCGCGTAGTGGGTCTAAAGTTTTGGTGATGTTCATCGACTTAGACCACTTCAAGCAGATTAACGATTCAATGGGACACTTTGTTGGGGATGAAATCCTTAAACTCAGTGCTCAGCGACTGTATCAAGTCGCGAGAAAAACAGACTTATTGGCGAGAATTGGTGGGGATGAGTTTTTACTCGTCATCCCTGATTTGCCTGATAATGATACTGCAAAGCGAGTTGCTTCAAGTGTACTTTCGGCGTTTAACGATCCGTTTGTTTGGAACAACCATGAATTCTTCTTGAGTAGTAGCGTCGGAATGTCTGTGTTCCCGGATGACGGAGACAACGCTGAGCAGCTTCTTGCATGTGCAGATATGGCAATGTATCGGGCGAAACAAGATGGGCGTGATGGCTTTTGTTTTTATAACCATAATATGAACCAAGATTTGCAACGCTATTTGGATCTGGAAAATCGTCTGAGAAGTGCGATCTCCAATCAGTTGTTAGAGCTGTATTATCAGCCAATTATTGAGCTGAGTAGTGGTAAAATCGTAGGGGCAGAAGCGCTAATGCGTTGGAATGATGACAAGTACGGATTCGTAAACCCTGAAGAGTTTATCTCTATTGCAGAGAAAAATGGTTTAATTCATCAAATTGGTGAGTTTGCTATTCAACAAGCGTGTCGACAAGCGGCACAATGGCAGAGTCTGACTCCGTTGTTTGTTTCTGTAAACTTTTCTAGTGTTCAATTTAGGTACTGCGAGCGCTTACTTACGTTTATTAAACACAGCGTTGAGGAGTCTGGTCTTCCGTCAGATAAGTTCGATATTGAAGTGACAGAAAGTCTCCTCTTCAATCACGATTCTGAGCTATTAGACATGCTTAATAACTTACGAGCGTTAGGCACCAAACTTACTATTGATGATTTTGGTACTGGTTATTCTGCGCTGAGTTACTTGCAGAAGTTTCCGTTCGACCGCTTAAAGATTGATCGTAGCTTTATGCAAAATATGTTCGAGAACGACTCAGACCGCGAGCTTGTGAACGTAATCATAGCAATGGCGAAAGCGCTGGATCTTAAGATCGTCGCAGAAGGCATCGAAGAACAGCGTCATGTGGATTACCTGAAAAACCTAAACTGTGAGTTCGGACAAGGTTTCCACTATAGCCGACCATTACCTGCTAAGGACTTTGAAGCACTTTTGGCTAAGCCTACCTGGCTATAATTCCTTTTATAACAAACTCATAGAAAAGCATTAATCGAATTTGTGCCTAGGATTCATTAATGCTTTTCCACCTTAAGGTATAATCCTTCCTCCTTCCTTGAATTACACTACAATTAATTGATGAGTGATAGCCCGTGACGCCCGTCACATAAAGGCTAAGCCTAATTCTAAACGAGTAAATACTCGCCAAAATAACTAGGAAGGAATTTCAAATGTCTTCTGCATTCTACCAACAGATTCAGCAGCAAATCGAAGAAGTAAAGGCGGAAGGCCTTTACAAATCAGAGCGTGTCATCACGTCTCAACAGCAAGCGGCTGTTAAAATCTCTACTGGTGAAGAAGTACTAAACTTCTGTGCGAACAACTACCTTGGTCTTGCTAACCACCCGGCACTTATCGAAGCGGGTAAAGCAGGCATGGACGAGCACGGCTTTGGTATGGCTTCAGTACGTTTTATCTGTGGTACGCAAGACATCCACAAAGAGCTTGAGCAGAAGCTTTCTAAGTTCCTAGGTAAAGAAGATACGATTCTTTACACATCATGTTTCGACGCAAACGCGGGCCTATTTGAAACTATTCTAGGCAAAGAAGACGCAATCATCTCTGACGCTTTAAACCACGCGTCAATCATCGACGGTGTTCGTCTATGTAAAGCAATGCGTTTCCGCTACTCAAACAACAACATGGAAGAGCTAGAGCAACAACTGATCGCTGCGAAAGAAGCAGGTGCTCGCCACATTCTTATCGTAACGGACGGTGTGTTCTCAATGGACGGCGTAGTAGCAAACCTTCCGGCTATCTGTGACCTAGCAGAGAAGTACGGCGCGTTGACTATGGTTGATGACTCTCACGCTGTTGGCTTCATGGGCAAAACAGGTGCAGGTACGCACGAGCACCACAACGTGGTTGACCGTATCGACATCATCACTGGTACGCTAGGCAAAGCAATGGGCGGCGCTTCAGGCGGTTACACATCTGGTAAAGCGGAAGTGATTGACTGGCTACGTCAGCGTTCTCGTCCATACCTATTCTCTAACTCTGTTGCACCAGCAATCGTAAGCGCTTCTCTCCGCGTTCTAGATCTACTAGAAGAGAGTGGTGACCTACGTGATCGTCTATGGGAAAACGCAGCACACTTCCGTACTCGTATGGAAGACGCGGGTTTCACAATGGGTGGTGCTGACCACGCAATCATCCCAATCATGCTTGGCGACGCAAAAGTAGCAGCAGAATTTGCAGAGCGTGCGCTGGAGAAAGGCATCTACGTAATCGGCTTCTCATTCCCTGTAGTACCAAAAGGTCAAGCACGTATCCGTACTCAAATGTCTGCGGCGCACTCTCGCGAGCAACTAGACCGTGCAATCGACGCGTTCATCCAAGTTGGTAAGGACATGGGTCTTATTTAAGATTCTAGGCCTTAGACAATAGGGCCTTTAATTAAGGTTACATTATGAAAATTAAAGCATTATCAAAGCTAAAGCCTGAAGAAGGCATCTGGATGACTGAGGTTGATAAACCAGAAGTTGGCCATAACGACATTCTGATCAAAATTAAAAAAACCGCTATCTGTGGTACAGACGTACACATCTACAACTGGGACGAATGGTCACAAAAAACCATTCCAGTGCCTATGGTTGTTGGGCACGAATACGTGGGGGAAGTGGTTGCGATTGGTCAGGAAGTTCGTGGCTTTGAAATCGGTGACCGCGTATCTGGCGAAGGTCACATCACGTGTGGTCACTGTCGTAACTGTCGTGGCGGCCGTACTCACCTATGTCGCAACACGATTGGTGTGGGCGTTAACCGTGAAGGTGCATTCGCAGAATACCTAGTGATCCCAGCGTTCAACGCGTTCAAGATCCCTGAAGGTATCTCTGACGATCTAGCGTCTATCTTTGACCCGTTTGGTAACGCAGTACACACAGCACTTTCTTTCGACCTAGTAGGCGAAGACGTGCTTATCACAGGTGCTGGCCCAATCGGTATCATGGCAGCGGCAGTAGCAAAGCACGTTGGTGCTCGTCACGTAGTGATCACGGATGTGAACGAATACCGTCTAGAACTTGCTCGTAAGATGGGTGTAACACGCGCAGTAAACGTGGCTGAAGAGAAGCTAGAAGACGTAATGTCTGAGCTAGGCATGACAGAAGGCTTCGACGTAGGTCTAGAAATGTCTGGTAACCCAGCAGCATTCAACTCAATGCTAACCACAATGAACCACGGTGGTCGTATTGCACTACTCGGTATTCCACCATCAGACATGGGTATCGACTGGAACCAAGTTATCTTCAAGGGCTTGGTGATCAAAGGTATCTACGGTCGCGAAATGTTCGAAACTTGGTACAAGATGGCTTCACTGATCCAATCTGGTCTGGATCTATCGCCAATCATCACGCACCACTACAAGATTGACGATTTCCAAGAAGGCTTCGACGTAATGCGCAGCGGCATGTCAGGTAAGGTTATTCTTGATTGGGAATAACTTATTCAAGTAAGAAATGCGCTCCTTTTTGGGGCGCATTTTTGTTTCATGAAGATTTTTGTTTCATGAAGATTTTTGTTTCATGAAGATTTTTGTTTCGGGAAGAAATGGTCGCCAATCTTTTCTAAACTTCTCGTATCGTTCTGCTACTTTTTTTAGATTTTTTCCACTCAACTTCACCCTACCTTCTAACTCATTGTCGATTCTGTATTTGGAATAAGATAATAACCATTTGTTTTTAGTGGTTATTTTTTAGCATTACATGCTTAAAAAACGTCATTTTTAAGTTTAATGTTTTTATTTTCCGTTCGTCTTTATCCTTATCCTGCTTCTTTTTATTGTTTTACATTTTATATGCATTTGGTTTGTCATAATTGAGCTATAACTAATAAAAAGGTTACCGATATACAGTGGAATGTAAAAATGGAGCTTTATATGAAAAGATTTTATCTGATGATGCCTCTGCTCTTAACCTCATTTAGTTGGCAAGCGAATGGAGCGTCAGTGAGCGGTACGATTGATGTTTCAATTAACCTTGTACAAGGTTGTGTGATTAATGGAAATAATGCGGTAGATGCAGCTTCTGGCGTTGGCTTTGGCTCACTTGCCTTTGGAGACGTGCCTGCAATCTTCAGTGAACAAGATGGTGTGGTAAATGGTGGTAGTGCGACGGGTATTGAAGTGCTTTGTAGTAACGGTGTGACACCGACGTTTACATTGGGCACCGGATTGTATGATGCAAGTGCGACCGTTGGTACCTACGCGATGTCAAATGGCGCGCAATTTATTGATTATACGTTGTTTACCGACTCAGACCGAAGCACACAAATTATACAAGGTGGGACGGTAGCTCTGTCTGAATTTACTAGTGCAACATCGCAAACTATTGAGCTTTTTGCGAAAGCTTACGGTACGAGCAGCATTGCCGGTACATACTCCGATACCATCAGTGTGACGCTAAGCTGGTAAAACGTGACGCTGGTTGTTAGGGGCTTTTCACTTGTCGCGATGAGTTTGTGCTCTTTAACTGTGCTGGCTGATGCGACACAAACTTTTCAGGTGTCTGCCACCGTAGATACAGGTTGTTTGATTAACGGCGCAGTACAAGAAGAAAGCGCAACCCAAGCCGGGCAAATAGGCACGTTAGATTTTGGTGAGCATTCTTCAGTTTACGCGACGGAAGTACAAGGCAGCATCACTTACAGTTCATCACTCACATTAAGCTGTACTCCGGGTATTACGATGAATGTTTCCGTAAATGGCGGGATGAATGCATCGGATGGTGTACGTAAGCTAAAGCACAGTGAAGAAGCGACAACGGTAGATTACTTTTTGTTCCAGGATCTAAATTACACGCAGGTGCTTGATATTGACACGCAATATTCCGTCGATACTGACCAAGACCCAGATAATATTCAGTTTCCTATCTGGGCAAAGGCGACAATAAATGGGAATGAAATGGCTGGAATTTATATGGATACGCTTACGCTGACATTAGAGTGGTAAGTGAACTTTGGAGGGGTGAAATGGAATTCATACTCAAAAAACTATTATTAATAGCCTTCCTTTTTGTTTTTTTCTCAAATGCCAACGCTAACTCATTATTAATTTGGCCGATTTACCCCAAAATATCAGAGGAGAGCAATGCAACATCACTTTGGATGGTAAATAAAGGCAGTGTTGATTCTTATTTACAGGTGAGAATTTTTAAGTGGGAACAAAACGAAGGAGAAGATAGTTATTCAAGTCAAAGCCAGTTAATTGCAACCCCTCCGTTTGTCAAAATTGAACCAGGTGAAAAGCAGTTAATCCGCATCATCAACCAAGATGAGGCCTCTGCGGGTAAGGAGTATGCATACCGAGTGATCATAGATGAATTACCGCCAACTCAAAACCCTCAAACAGAATTGACGGAAAATGAACTCGCTGTAAAAGTCCGAATGCGTTACTCGATACCTTTGTTTATTTACGGGAAAGGGCTGACTGATAATCAAAAACCAAACCGTGACAGTGAATTATGGGATGATTTACAGGCACAGTTTATTAAGAAAAATAATCAGCGTTTTGTTCACATTAAAAATTCAGGAAAACACCATGTTCGCTTAGTGAATTTACAGTTGAATCTACCAAATAAAGATCCTGTCGTTATTTCCGATGGACTAGCTGGCTATATTCTTCCTGAACAGTATAAGGTTTGGTCTATTCCCCATAGTAATGTCAGACCCTTGAGTTTGAGCGCGAATATTGGAGGTAAACGTTACCAAATACCATTGAAGCAATAATGAATAGATTTAATACAATGAATGCTTTCTTTTGGTTGGTATTACTTAGCGTAACGTGGAGCAGTATTGGTCTTTGTGCAAATTCAGCAAACCATTTCTCTGAGCTACCGAGTCCTGAAAATTTCTCATTAGAAAAGTTTGAGAATATTAGCCTCAATCTGGAGTTGGTGATCAATCAAAGAGCAACAGGGCTTGTTGCGAAAGTTGAGCGAGTTGGCGATCAGTTCTTTTTGCTCCGGGAGGACCTCATTTCAGTTGGGGTTACCGCCAAGTCGTTGCCTGGAACCGAAGAGAGACTTGAGGTTACGTCTATCCCAGGTGTTAACGTGCGTTACTTGCAATCGTCATTGCAACTCGCAATTGACGTACCGCCTAATTGGTTACCGATGCAGAATTTATCAGCGCAGGATATGGGGCGATTTTCCCCGGCTCAGTTTGGGCGTGGTGGCCTGCTTAACTACAACGTATTTGGTGTGTACGAGAACGAAAGCCAACAAAAGGAGGTTTCTATCAATCATGAAGTCAGAGCCTTTTCTGAGTTTGGCGTTTTTTCTACTACCGGGATATTTAAATCTAACTTTCATCTCGATGTTCAGTCCCAGCAAAGCAGCCAGTACACTCGTTTTGATACGAGTTACGAGTACGTCAATCAAGAGAAGCGAATTCGTATGGAGGTAGGGGACTATATTGTTCGCCCTTTATCTTGGAGCCAACCAGTAAGACTGGCGGGTATTCAGTTGTCACATGATTTCTCTATGCGTCCGGATGTCGTGACGACGCCGTTACCTGCATTTTATGGTGAGGTCACAGCGCCCACTACGTTAGATTTGTTTATCAATGGCTTTAAAACTGACTCAATGAATGTTGGGCCCGGTCCTTTCATTATTAACGATATTCCAATGCTCTCTGGTGCTGGGGAAGCAACGGTAATTGCAACGGATGCTCAAGGTAAGCAAACGGTCATGACCAGCCCATTTTTTCTCTCTTCCGATCTACTCAAGACCGGATTTACATCTTACAGTGCGAGTATTGGTGCGATCAGAGAAAATTTCGGTAATGCATCTAACGACTATGGAGACGGTGGCGTGGTTACCGCTCTGCGTCATGGCATGACTGATTGGTTAACACTAGAAGCTCAAGCTGAAGCAAAAGATGACCTGATCGTTGCGGGGCTGGGCTTTGTCACCAATGCTTTCAACTTGGGTACGGTGGATGCCTCGTTTCGTGTGAGTAATTTTCAGGATCAATCTACCTCATATGCGCTAGGTTATAGTTATCAGTCTCGGCTGTTTAGCTTCGCTGCTCGAACTCAAGTAGAACAAGCCGACTTTTATACCTTATCTCATTTACCAAATTACGAAATGCTCGATGAAGGCAAGGACGCTTCACTCGCGTCGCGTCATCTATCACAAATCAATATGGGAGTCCGTTTGGGAGATTGGGGCTCACTTTCTGGTGGGTACTTTGATATTCAACAATCCGACTCAGATTCACGTACCCTAAACCTTACTTATAGCTACGCTCTGCCTTTTAATATCAATATGTCCCTTTCTTACAACCATAGTATTGGTGGTCAGAGTGTTACGTTGGCGCAATTCTCTCTACCTTTCAGTTCTTTGGGGGGAAGTTCGGGGCTAACGCTGAAAAGAGAGGACGATGGCGATGTGCGAGGTCGAGTGGGTTACAGCCGCCTCGCGCCAATACGAGGTGGATGGGGCGTCAATTTAGCGCATGATATTAACGAAGAACCAGAAAACCGTAAACAGGCCGATTTGACCTACCGTGCGTCATGGGCGCAGTTCAGAGCTGGGTTAAATGGCACCAGTGGCGACTATGATTATTTTGCGGAAATGGCAGGTTCGGTCTCTACGTTGGATGGAGAAATATTCCCGGCGAATGAAGTGTATGACAGCTTCGCGGTGGTGAGCACCAGTGGTTTTGAAGGTATTCCGGTTAAATATGAAAATCAAATTGTCGGAGTGACAGACGATGAAGGTTACCTACTTGTTCCTTGGGCTACGGCGTATTACACCGCCAAATATGAAATCGATCCACTTAATTTACCAGCCAATGCTGCGTTTTCTGCGACAGAGCAGTTTGCTTCGATACATTCGGGCTACGGCTACCTGTTAGAGTTCCCAATAGAGCTACAAATTGCACTGAGCATGACGGTGGTAGACGAAAATCATTTGTTCCTTCCGATTGGTACATATGGCCGCTCAGAAACGGGCTTAACAAGCCAAATTGGTTGGGATGGTTTTACCTACTTTGAAGGCGTTGACCCAGGCCGCTACATTCAGTTTTATCCTCAAGGACAGCCGCCATGTAAAGTGTTTATTGAGGGGTTGTATCAGCGTGACAGTCAAAAAATACAAACATTGCCTGAGCAGGTTTGTATCAAAGCCGAAGAAGAGACCGCACTATGATTTTGCGCCGCTGGCTTGCTAGCCTACTTTTCTTTTTCTCGTGCTCGACAATGGCTTGTCAGCTCACGGCGGCAACACCTTTAATCTTGTTTGGCAATGTTTCTTCGTTTACTGTTTCAAGCTCTCAGCAGCAAAGCTCAGCTCAGCCTCATGCGGGGATTACGTGTGACTTTTCTACACTTGTGTCTTTGTTAAGTGGCGACTACGTATCAGCAACGTTTAACAGCATAAATAATGGTTTGCTATTAAATGAGGATGATCCGAGTTCGGAGCTCAGCTATCAGATTTTTGGCGATCCAGGTCTTTCAGAAGAGTATGTATTCGGCCAAACTTACAATTTTTTTGAAATCGGGTTACTCGATTTACTCGGGTTGTTTGGCACTCAAGCCGAGTTTCCGCTCTATGCTCGGACGGGAGTGGGTAGTAATCTTTCCGCTGGGACTTATAAAGACCAAATCACCGTATCCTGGATTTGGGATTACTGTAAGGGTATCGGGGTTCTAGGGGTATGCATTGGCCGCGCCAATGGCAGCGCTCAAAGCGTGATTACGGTTGAGTTGGAAGTGACCCCTGATTGTATGATCACGGCGCCAGATATTGATTTTGGTTCGTCCCCATTAGTGGCCGGTTTTGAGCCAGTCAGTCAGGTTATATCGTTAACTTGTACCAAGAATAGTTCCTTCTCCATTGGCTTGAATGACGGCCTAAATGCGTCCGGCGGTCAGCGGCGAATGATTTCTAGTGGTCACTATTTGGAGTATGAAATCTATAAGTCATCAACGATGGAGCGCTGGGGAGGAACCAGTTCTGAACGTCGTGAACACAGTGACGTCGATACTGGCGGCTCCATTCCGGATGGTATCACGCCACAGAATTATAATTATCGCGCGCAGATACTAACCAGCCAAACGACCCCTCCTGCAGGTACTTACACCGACTCAATAATCGTTGACGTTCAATTTTGAGCATCATGTCAATTACATCATTAGAGGCTTCTATTCCAAAAATCTTTTGTAATCATAGTTTTCACTCTGTCACTGCTTAATTTTGTGAGATTAGTATGGCTTTATTCTTACGGAATTTAACTTTCAGAAATAAGGAAAATGATGAAGAAGTCACTAACAACATTAGGTTTGGCACTGGTATTTACAGGAACAGCTTATGCAGCAAGCTGGGGCTACGAGGGAAACCATGGGCCAGCTCATTGGGGTGAGTTTGCATCTGAGTGCGCGAAAGGTCAAAACCAGAGCCCAATCAACATTGAATCGGCGACCGAAGCGAAGCTAGAAAAATTGAATTTCGACTACGAAGGTAAGGCAATTTCACTGCTGAACAACGGTCACACTTTACAGACTGGTTTAGAAGGTAAAAACACACTCACCATTGATGGTAAAGAGTTTATGTTGAAACAGTTCCACTTCCATACGCCATCTGAAAACCATGTGGATGGTAAAGAATACCCACTAGAAGTACACTTTGTGCATGCCGACAAAGTAGGTCATCTAGCTGTTGTCGCGGTGTTCTTTAAACTGGGTGACGCGAACCCAGATCTAGCTAAGATGCTAGCTAACATTCCAACTAAAGATCAAGATGTTACCATCAAGGTTCCATTTGATGCGGATGCCCTTATCCCAAGTGATAAAGACTACTACCGCTTTAACGGCTCACTAACGACACCACCATGCTCTGAAGGTGTGCGTTGGTTGGTGATGAAAGAAGCACAAACTATTTCTCCTGAGCAGATAAAATCTTTTTCGGAAGTAATGGGGAAAAACAATCGCCCAATCCAACCGCTGAATGCACGTATGGTGTTAACGCAACAATAACCACTTCATGCGAAGAAAAATAAAAAGCCCGCTTAAACACAGCGGGCTTGATTATTGGGGTATTGGTGAGAACTAGAAGCCGTGATCTTCTTGCTCTTCCGATTTTACCATTTGTATAGGGTCGAGCTTAAGCGTCTGAGTAGGAAACGCGATATCTGCATCGTGCTCTTTAATGATGTTGATTACCTTAAGCAGTATGTCCTGCTTAACCTCATGGTATCTCACCCAATTCACGGTTTTAGTAAAGGTATAGATAAAGAAGTGCAATGATGATGGACCGAATGTATCGAAATTAACGATAAGAGTTTGGCGTGCATCAATGTCTTTGTGATTTTTCAGCATTTCTTTTACCGCGGTGATAATTTGCGGCATTTTTTCAGCATCGTCGTAACGAAGTCCAATTTTTTCGTAGATACGTCGGTTCAGCATGCGAGATGGGTTTTCTACGACAATGCTGCTAAACACTGAGTTTGGTACATACAGTGGACGCTTATCGAAAGTTCGGATAATGGTCATGCGCCAGCCAATGCGTTCTACTGTCCCCTCTATTTGTCGGTCTGGAGAACGGATCCAATCGCCAACTTTAAATGGACGATCGAAGTAGATCATAAGACCTCCAAAAAAGTTAGACAGCAAATCCTTCGCCGCTAAACCGACGATCAAACCACCAACACCACCGAAGGTAAGTAGGCCCGATAGTGACAGACCAAATGCCTGCATTACGGTTAGAATTCCGACGGTAATAAAGAACAGGCGCGCGACCTTAGCTATCGCTTGTACTGTTGTTTCATCTCGGTTCTTTTGTTCGAGAACATGCTCTTCAACATTGGTAATGAGCCGCATAACGGTCCATACGAAGATGCTGATGATTAAAATCAGTTTCAGCGTACTCAACCAGTTTATTTTATCGTTGAGCTCGCTCTCTAATATGATGCCGATAGAGACGGTTGCTGGCCAACACCAAATGAGTGTACTGACTGGTGCTTTTAGCGCATCAAGCAACATGTCATCCCAGTGGAAGGGCGTTTTCTCTACGAGCGCAGCGAGGCGAGAGCGGATCAGCCGCCAAGCTATCCAAGCTATAAAGCTAGCGAGCGTAATGAAAAGGACGCTCCCACTCCAATTTTGATGAGACGTTTCAATGTAGCTTTGTAATTCGGTAAACCACTGTGGCATATGTAACTTATTTCTAGTGAACCATGGAAGGAAAGGTAGCAGATATTACTCCTTCACCCCAGTGATTTCCTTTAAATCATTTACTTATGTCTAAACCGTCCGAGATGGACTTTTCCTTCCGATGACAAGAGAGTCACCTCAATGTTCTGTTGAGCGACCGCTTCATG
Source organism: Vibrio sp. Vb1554 (assembly GCF_033344235.1). Taxonomy (NCBI): domain Bacteria; kingdom Pseudomonadati; phylum Pseudomonadota; class Gammaproteobacteria; order Vibrionales; family Vibrionaceae; genus Vibrio; species Vibrio sp. Vb1554. The sequence goes on from NZ_JAWPOJ010000003.1 coordinate 240,693, forward strand.
CATGTTCAGAGGTACGCTACCAATGATTGAGGGTTGATATTTGGACGATCAATTATAACTTCTCTGACTTATCGCTAACATTTATCTTAAGTAAGTGTGAGAGTGTATTGGCTCTTGAATTAGCGGAGGCAGATATGGAATTTACAGAGCTGGATCGAAACGCGCTCTACGACATCTGGATGTCACAAAAAGCCAAAATGCACATCACTCAAATGGAAATGGCGAAGCGCCTTGGTTTGAGTCTACACGAGTTTTCTGGCTTGTTACGTGGTAATTCTCCACTGACGCTAGGTTTTGTAAAACAGCTATGCGAGCAGCTACATGTACGTCCTGGTCAGGTGATTCCGTCTTTGACGGAGCGTGATCTATCTGCATCTGGTACCGTTTATTTACAAAATCGTGTGACGGTGGATGGCGATATCAGTAACGTGTTTATCGACGGAAACCAAGTCGTGATCGAGTACGTTCACCAAGTTAGCTAGCTTGCTCGTCAAATTATCGGGTTGAAGAGCAATAAAAAACGAGCCACTGTTGGCTCGTTTTTTCGTTTCTGTTTTGCTCGATTGCAAAGATTATGGGATTTTCACTAGCGAATCGCGTGAAAGATCCGCGATAGACTTAGCGCCAGTCAGCGTCATTGCTACACGCATTTCTTTATCGTACAGATCCAGTAGATTTTCAACGCCTGCTCCGCCTTGTGCTGCCAATGCGTACACAAATGAACGGCCAAGAAGCGTACAGTCTGCACCAAGTGCGAGCATACGAACGACATCAAGACCAGTACGAATACCAGAGTCTACGAAGATCTTAAGATCACCTTTTACCGCATCCGCAATGCTTGGCAGTGCTTTAGCACTTGAAAGTACGCCATCTAACTGACGGCCACCATGGTTAGATACCACAATGCCATCTGCGCCGAAACGTACCGCATCTTTCGCGTCTTCTTCATCTAGAATGCCTTTGATAACCATTGGGCCATCCCAAAAATCACGAATCCACTCAAGATCTTTCCAGGAGATAGAAGGGTCGAAGTTTGCGCCTAACCAGCCGATGTAATCTTCTAGCTTTGTTGGTTCGCCACGATAAGTTGAGATGTTACCTAAGTCGTGCGGTTTACCAAGTAGACCCACATCCAGCGCCCAGCTTGGGTGGCGCATCGCCTGGAATACACGACGCATGGCCGCGTTAGGGCCACTCATACCTGAGTGCATGTCACGGTAACGTGCGCCAGGAACTGGCATATCAACGGTAAACACCAGCGTTGTTACGCCTGCTGCTTTTGCACGCTCAAGTACGTTTTTCATAAAGCCACGGTCTTTAAGAACGTAAAGCTGGAACCACATTGGACGTTCAATTGCAGGTGCGACTTCTTCAATCGGACAAACCGAAACAGTCGACATAGTAAATGGGATGCCTTTTTTCTCGGCTGCTTTTGCTGCTTGCACCTCGCCTCGGCGCGCGTACATACCAGTTAGACCAACAGGAGCTAGCGCGATTGGCATTGCCAGTTTCTCACCGAAGATCTCGGTTTCGAGGCTCAAATCTGTCATATCGCGTAGGACGCGTTGGCGAAGAGCGACATCACCTAAATCGTCAGTATTACGCTTCAGCGTGCGTTCGTCGTAAGAGCCGCCATCAATATAATGGAATAGAAACGGGGGAAGCTTGGCTTTCGCGGCAGCGCGGTAGTCAGTAGAAGCTGAGATAATCATAATGGTGTCCTAGCGGTTATTCTAAGCAAAGTTGTGGAGCAATTTGCTCTTTCGTTGAGTCTTCATCGCAAAGCAGTGAAGACATCAAAATGAGTATAGTTACCTATGGTTCACTTACGTTTGAATCGGTGATGTTGGTAACCCATTTACATAATTGGTTGAAAAATTTTATTAAATCACTCAATCAGTTATGCAAACTGGAAAGGGTGACACAGCTGTCGGGGGAATTGATGTAGCAAGCTAAATCAACATGTCGGGGTAGTAGTGCAGACAGCTGTGTCAAATTAGGCAGGGCTGTAAACCCTGCATTTCGCGTTACTTCATTAAGACATCTGTCATTTGGAAGCCATAAATCAGCACCAATCCAATAATGCCTGTCATTACAATGTAGTAGAACGTAGGGATAATCGTCTTACGCAATGTTGCGCCTTCTCGACCAAGCAAACCTACCGTGGCTGATGCGGCAACAACGTTGTGAATCGCAATCATGTTACCTGCGGCAGCACCGACGGCTTGGAGTGATACAACAATCACACTCGAAATAGACAACGTTTGTGCCACTTCGAATTGGAACTGGCTGAACATCATATTTGATACCGTGTTTGAGCCAGCGATGAACGCACCCAGTGCACCAACGGTGGCACTCAGCGCTGGGAACGCAGAACCAACAAGGTCAGAGGCGAAGTTTGCGGTTGTGACGGGCATACTTGCTAGGTCAGCACCGTTGATGCCTGAGTTTATAAAGATACGAACCATCGGAATGGTAAACACCAAGACAAAACCCGCCCCAATCAGTGTTTTGCTTGACTCGCCAAACGCTTCACGCAATGGCTTTACACTACCGCTTTGTAACATTGCAGCAAGTAGTGCGACAAACACCAGAATGCCACCAGGAAGGTATAACGGCTGAATCGCAGCGCTAACGCCAGTCTCACCAAGAATGTTGCTGAACGACAAACTTACGCTTTGTACAAAGCCTTTCAGCTCAGGGCTTACGCGGCTTGCGACGAGAATAACTGCCAGCATTACATATGGAACCCAAGCTTTTACGATGCTCATTGGCTTGCCCGGATTGTCGTTTAGATCGACTTTTAGCGAACCTAACCACTCTGCAGGCCATTTGTCTTCGCTTTCGAAATCCCACTTAGTCTTTGGTACTAAAAAGCCTTTTTTCGCTGCGGTAACAACGATAGACAGACCAACCAAACCACCGATAAGTGAAGGAAACTCTGCGCCCAAGAATACGCCGGTTAACGCGTATGGAACGGTGAAAGAGACACCAGCGAATAGCGCAAATGGTAGAATATCCAGGCCTTCACTCCAGCTTCTGTTCTTGCCGAAAAAACGTGTTAACATCATCGCCATTAATACTGGGATCATCGTACCTACGACTGCGTGAATGACAGCAACGTGCGCTGTGATATCTTGCAGGTACATTTCCCACGTTGCACCTTGTGCGGCCAACGACTCACTGATGTTATGCGTGTCTAAACCTTTGTTTACACCTACGATGATAGGCGTGCCTACCGCGCCGAATGAAACAGGCGTAGACTGAATCATCATGCCCATTAGGACAGCGGCTAGCGCAGGGAAGCCGATTGCAACCAGCAGTGGTGCAGCGATTGCTGCCGGGGTACCGAACCCAGATGCGCCTTCAATGAACGAGCCAAAGCACCAAGCAATGATGATGGCTTGTACACGGCGGTCAGCCGAAATATCGGTAAATCCATTACGGATTGTGGTGATCGCTCCAGTGTGTTTTAAAGTGTTGAGCAAGAAGATGGCACCAAACACGATCCATAGAACAGAGACAGTAATGCCCAGTCCTTGGAATACGGAAGCCAGTACGCGATTGGCTGACATATCCCAAAACATAAGTGCGATAGCGACGGTTAGACCGAACGCAACAGGCATGGCTTTTTTAGCAGGCCAGTTGAGACCAACCAATAAGATGGCGGCAACAACAATTGGCGAAAATGCCACTAGGGCAAGTAGGGTTTCACTCATTTGTACATCCTTCGTACGCTGACTTCTCGAACGGTGTCAATCCGCTGTAGAGGTGACTTTTTGTTGTAATGGTTTTGTTAATTTGGCGTGAATTTACTCCTTTATTTTTTGTTGATATAGGGAAATAATGAAAATAATTAATTCCAAAAGTGACATAATGGTATGAGAGCAGACGACTTAATCCTATTTTCTCAAGTAATCGAACTTGGCAGCTTTAGTAAGGTTGCAGAGGCAAATAACCTTACAAATTCGGTAGTTAGCAAAAGAATGGCGAGGTTGGAGGAAGAAATAGGGGCTCAGCTATTATATCGAACAACGCGCAAATTAACCTTGACCGAGGCAGGTAAGGTGTTACTCCACAGTGCTAAAAATGTGAAGCAGGCCACTCAGGAGGCTATGGATGCTGTTGCAGGCTTTGGAGAGAATGTGAGCGGTCATATAAAAATGTCCGTGCCGTGTATCTCTGGAGATTTGATACTTGCTGATGCTGTTGCCGAGTTTTGTAACCTTCATCCGGGTCTGACCGTGGATATGTCATTGGATAATCGCTTTGTCGATTTAGTGGCTGATGGTTACGATTTAGTCATTCGAACTGGCTACCTAGCCGACTCTAGTTTGATCGCACGACATATTCTCGATTCCCAATGGGTGGTATGCGCGTCACCTTCTTATATTGCGAAAAATGGGAAACCGATCGAGCCGATTGATCTCACCACGCACAATTGTCTGCAATACGCTTACCAAACCACAGGTGCAACGGATTGGGAGTTTAAAGGAGAAGATGGCAATTACATCGTCAAAGTATCGGGCTGCTTTTCTACTGATAACGCGACCGCATTACGTAAAGCCGCTCTGGGCGGCCATGGTATTGCTTACGTCCCGCGCTGCTTGGTGTATCACGATATTCGTAACGGTCAACTGGTGGATATTTTTCCTGAATTAGTAGGTAAAAAGTTGGGTATCTACGCGGTGTATCCGTTTACTCGTCAACCACCGAACAAAGTGAAGTTGCTTATTGAGCACATTCGTGACCGATACTTAACGATATCTCATTATTTCTAGGTTCTTCATAGATTTAAAACAATGTCGTTGAAATCAAAATTGGGTGCTCTAAGGTAATCACCGCAATAAAACGATTGAAGATAAACAACTTAATAAAAACAACGGAGTAACACGGACGTTATGCATTACCCAAAAACACGTAAAGATTCTGTCGTGGACACTTATTTTGGTCACGACATTGCCGACCCTTATCGCTGGTTAGAAGATGATCGCAGTGAAGAAACCGCTCAATGGGCTTCGGGTCAAAATTCGGTCACCTTCGATTTCCTTGGTCAGATACCGTACCGCCAACAAATCCGTGACTTAGTGGCGAACAGTCAAAACTACGAAAAATATTCCCAGCCATTTGTACGTGGTGACTACACCTACTTCTACAAAAACGACGGTTTGCAAAACCAAAGCGTATTGTATCGACGTAAAGGCGAGGGAGAAGCCGAGGTTTTCCTTGATCCAAATACTTTCTCCGAAGAGGGCACGACCTCTCTTGGCGAAGTCAGCTTCTCTAAAGACTACCGTTTGGTCGCGTATTCCATCTCGGAAGGGGGCAGTGATTGGCGTAAGATCTTTGTCATTGATACGGAAACCAAAGAACAGTTAGAGCCTGAGATTGTTGATGCGAAGTTTACGTCGATTTCTTGGCTGGGCAGCAAAGGCTTCTATTACTCAAGCTACGATAAGCCGCAAGGCAGTGAGTTGTCTGCTCGAACTGAGCATCACAAGCTTTATTATCATGAACTTGGTACCCCTCAATCTGAAGATGAAGTGATTTTTGGTGAGTTGGATACGCAAGTTCATCGTTATGTGTCTGGTACGACGACGACAGATGATAGCTTCCTCATTATTTCTGGCGCAGAATCTACATCGGGTAATCGTCTGTTTTATATCGATTTACAGTCTGACTCCCAAGCAATTGTGACGCTGCGCGATACAACGCAAGGCGACACCTACTTAATTGATAGCCAAGACGCAACCTTGCTGCTTTACACCAACCTAGACGCGCCGAATGGCAAAGTTGTCAGCTACAACACTCAGACAGAACAATGGGCTGACGTGATTGCTGAACAAGAACAGCCGTTAGAAATCAGCAAAGGTGGCGGTTATCTGTTTGCGACTTATATGGTAGATGTGCTTTCTAAAGTGCAGCAGTTTAACTACCAAGGTGAGTGGATTCGAGATGTACAATTGCCGGGAGAAGGCACGGCTTATGGTCTGGCGGGTAAAAAAGAAGAAACCACACTTTATTACACATTCACTAACTACGTGACGCCTCCGACGATCTTCTCATTTGATGTCGAATCTGGTGGATCGACACTGTTTCAGGAATCAAAGGCACCGTTCGATCGTAATGAGTATGAATCAAAACAGGTGTTTTACACCTCAAAAGACGGCACGCAAGTTCCGATGATCATTTCATACAAGAAGGGCGTTGCACTTGATGGTAGAGCACCAACCATGTTGTATGGTTACGGCGGTTTTAACATCAGCCTTACTCCAATGTTTTCTGGCAATGTAGCCAACTGGCTAGAGTTGGGTGGTATATACGCTGTCGCCAACATGCGAGGCGGCGGTGAATACGGTAAAGCCTGGCACAACGCAGGCACTCAGCAGCAAAAGCAAAACGTGTTTGATGACTTTATTGCGGCGGCGGAATACCTGATTGAAAACGACTACACTAGCTCGGATCGCCTAGCGATTCGCGGTGGTTCTAATGGTGGTTTGTTAGTTGGAGCGTGTATGACGCAACGCCCTGAACTATTCAAAGTCGCGCTGCCTGCGGTTGGCGTGCTTGATATGCTGCGTTATCACACGTTTACTTCTGGAGAAGGCTGGAAGTATGACTATGGCACGTCGGAGCAAAGTGAAGCGATGTTCCAATACTTGCTTGGTTACTCTCCTGTTCACAATGTAAAAGAAGGCGTGCAATATCCTGCTACCTTGGTGACAACTGCTGATCACGACGACCGAGTTGTGCCAGCACATTCGTACAAATTTATTGCGGAGCTGCAAGACAAACAGCAAGGCGCTAATCCAGTATTAATACGCATTGATGTCAATGCAGGTCATGGTGCAGGAATGCCGCTGAGTAAGCAAATTGACCTCACCACAGACGTGTATGCATTTACGTTACATAATATGGGTATTGAGTCGATTTAATGCCCTAGTTGTTCGAAGCTTCTGAGAATAAAAAAATGCCGCGACAGTGTCGCGGCATTTTTCATGGTTGGGGGAACTCAATTCATACTGTTTGCCAGTATTTGAGCCAGGTTGACTAAGTCTGACTCTTGAACCAACCAGTCTCGGCGGCCAAACCGAAAGGCAGCTACGCCATTCTTAAGACAAGATGAATTTATCACCTTTTCTTAATCCTAGTTTATGAATATGAAACTGTGATGAACCTAAGCCGCATTGTGCTGATTTTCACTGTTTTCAAGATCAAATGAGGCATCTATCAGTTTTTTCGTGTAGTCATTTTTAGGGTTTTGGAAAATCTTTTCGGCCGTACCTTGTTCCATGACCTCGCCCTTTTGCATGACTAGAACACGATCAGAGAGTGCTTTAACTACTGATAGATCGTGGCTAATAAACAAGTAGCCAATATTGTGTTTTTTCTGCAAATCTTTCAGAAGGTCAATCACTGTCAGTTGCACCGAGCGGTCTAATGCAGAGGTTGGCTCATCAAGCAGAATAAACGAAGGTTCAAGGATCAGTGCTCGCGCGATAGCAATACGCTGACGCTGGCCTCCTGAAAACTCGTGCGGATAACGGTTGATGGACGCGGGATCTAAGCGGACCTCACGGAGCACGTCGCGCGCTTTCTGCATACGTTCTTTTTTACTCAACATTGGTTGGTGGACAGTTAATCCTTCTGTGATGATCTCGCCGATAGTCATACGAGGAGAAAGCGAACCATAAGGGTCTTGGAATACCATCTGAACGTCTTTTTTCAGCTCAAAACGTTCTTTGTTTGTCAGCAAGGCCATATCTTGGCCTTTATATTCTATTTTGCCAGTTGAGGGCAGTAGACCTATCAAAGCTCGGCCGAGTGTAGACTTACCTGAACCGGACTCCCCAACGATCCCGAGGGTCTCTCCTTGTTTAAGATCAAGAGAAATGCCTTTTACCGCTTCGAAGTACTCATTCTTGCTCGCAATAAAATGCGACTTTACCAAGAATTTGACTCGTATATCGTCGGCCTTTAAAAGCTGTGTAGCACTTTCGCTAATAGGCTCCTTACTGCCTTTAGGAATCGAGTTGATTAGCATACGTGTGTATTCGTGCTTTGGGTCCTCGAAGAGTGTTTGCGTTTCGCCTTCTTCGACGACTTCTCCTTTACACATCACAATGACACGGTCTGCAAAGTGTTTTACGACGCCTAAGTCATGAGTAATAAATAGGATTGCCATGCCCATCTGAGTCTGAATTTCTTTAATCAGGTGCAACACTTCTGCTTGAACCGTGACATCCAACGCTGTTGTAGGTTCGTCGGCGATCAAAATATCGGGCTCGTTAATCAGTGCCATCGCAATCATGATGCGTTGCAATTGACCACCAGAAAATTCGTGTGGGTACTTGTTGTACGCTTTTTCTGGGTTTGGCATATGAACCAATTCAAACAGCTCTAACACCTTTGCTTTTGCTGTTCGTCTGTCGACCGGGCGGTGACACATGATGGCCTCAGCGACTTGGATACCCACCCGCATGTACGGGTTTAGTGAGGTCATCGGCTCTTGAAAAATCATGCCAATGCGATCACCGCGAATACTTTGCATTTCACGCTCTGTTTTATCCAAGATGGAGCTACCCTCAAACATGATGGATGAGCTTTCATGCAAAATAGCGTTGTCTGGCAATAGTTTCATCAGTGCATTGGTTGATACTGACTTGCCAGAGCCAGATTCGCCAACGATGGACAGCGTCTCGCCTGCTTTTAAATCGAAGCTAACATTCTTTACTGCATCGACGATCCCATCGTTTGTCGTAAAGCTGACTGATAGGTTGCTCACCGAAAGAATGGTTTTAGAAGACATCACAGATCCTTGTGGTTGATAAAGCAAATGATACTCAAGCAATGGACAGCATAAATCTAGCTGGCCTCAATGCTTGAGCTTTAGATTAATTATACAGGTGAGAAGGCGAAGATTTTGCCGAACTCATTGCTTGCAAATGTAAGAACTGCTCATGCGCCCGCGTTACGTGCTCGAGTTCTATCATCCATTGAGCATTACGTTGGGCAGAGCAAAATGCCGCCATGTGAGCTAATAAGTCTTCGCTCTGTTGACCAAGTAGGTGACCTACGCGCTCAATCAGTTCATGGCTCTCTAGCTGCAAAAATTGAAATAGCGCGTAAGTTTGATTGAGTATTGAGAACGCATCATGTTGTAAGCCGAGTTTGTTGAGAATCTCTGATTGCGTCACGCTGGCATCTCTAAGCCCCGTAATGAGGCATGCAAACTGGCAAGGTTTAGTTTGTGCATTTTCTAGCGCTAAATGAATGTGGTTGGGTAGATTGTTGAGCACGTCGTCATATAAACGATGAGCTTCTGGCCAATGGCCTTGTTCCATCAGTTGCTCCGCTTTTAAGTAGCGCATCCAGCATTGCTCAATATTCATATCCATCTCCACAACATTTGATTTGTTTAGATATTAAATGAAATTGATTATCAATTGCAAGTGCGTGTTAATATCACTTATGTGTTCATAAAATGTCCAATCAATCTAGGGTGGAAGGTAAATCACTTAAAATTAAGCAAATAATCTCTACACTCAAATAACGAAAATAAGAAAAAAGGAAGTGGATATGGCAATACTAAGATTGGAAGCTAAGCAGCTATATTCTGTAGCAGATCTAGAGAATATGCCATGTAAGTCGACCAAGGAGTTACCTCCAATTGATGAAATCGTGGGCCAAGAGCGCGCGCAAAAAGCGGTCGAGTTTGCGATGTCCATCAAAGAGAAAGGGTATAACATCTACGCCATTGGTCAGAATGGGCTAGGTAAACGCACCATGATCTTGCGCTATCTGAATCGTCACCAACACGATGCAGCAGCCCTGTTTGATTGGTGTTACGTTGCGAACTTTGAGGATACCCGTACACCAAAGGTATTAAAGCTGCCTTGTGGTATCGGAAATAAGCTACGTGTTGATATTGAAGCTTTAATGGGCAAATTATTAAATGCTTTACCCCTAGCATTCGACAATGAAATGTACTTTAGCCGCGCTGAGCGATTAAAAAATCAATTGGCAGCTAAGCAACAAAACGAGCTGGATCGTATTAGTCGAGAGGCAAAAGAAAAGGGCATCAGCCTAACACTGACTACGCAGGGGGATTATCAGTTTGTCGCCATGAACGGTGATGAGCTTCATACGGAAGAGTCTTTTGATGTACTAAGCAAAAAAGAACAAGAGCAATTCAGCGATGCTATTGATGAACTCGAAGTGCGATTGCGCTCGATGGTTCGTGAGCTTACGGAGTGGGAAGAGACATACAGCGATAAAATCAAAAAGCTCAATGATGAAGTGACGCTTGATGTGATTACTCACTTCATCAAAAAACTCAAAGTGGATTACGCGCAATATTCCGAAATCAAAACCTACTTAACTGAGCTGCAAAAAGATATTGTTGAAAACGCAGATATCTTCCTTGACCAAAGTGGCGAGCAAGGCGAAATTGCGACGGCATCCTTGGATAAAAAATTGCCACGTCGTTATAAAGTGAACGTCTTGGTAAGCCGTAAAAGCAGCGACTTTCCTATCGTTGTTGAAGAAAATCCCAACTATCATTCACTCTTCGGGTCGATTGAGACTGCCACTTTCAAGGGAACGGTGTTTACCGACTTCTCGCTGATTCGCGCAGGGAGCTTGCATAAGGCGAATGGCGGCGTTCTATTAATGGATGCTCAGAAAGTACTTGAACAGCCTTACGTTTGGGATGGTTTGAAGCGCGCATTGCGTGCTCGTCAATTGAGTTTTACGTCTCTAGAAAAAGAAGTCACATTGACGGGGGCGGTATCACTCGATCCTGAACCGATTCCGCTTGATATCAAAATCATCTTGTTTGGTGATTACCGAACTTACCAATTACTCCAACATTACGATCCAGAGTTCAGCGAGTTGTTCCGTGTGACGGCAGATTTCGAAGACGAAATGAAACGTACGCCGGAGTCTGAGCTGCATTACGCGCGCTTTATCTCTAGCGTGGTGCATGACAACAATATGCTGCATTGCGATCGCAAAGCCATTGCTCGAATCATCGAATACAGCTCACGTTTGTCTGGCGACCAATCCAAGCTATCTCTACATTCGGCTAATATCGCCAACTTGCTTCGAGAGTCGAACTACGTGGCTCGTCAAGCCAACTCCAACATGATCCGTATTGGGCATGTTGAAGAGGCGCTCAATAACCAAGAAATGCGAGTAAGCCGATTACGCGATAACGTAATGGAAACCTTTATTAACGGCACAACGCTGATTCGCACCGAAGGAGAAGCCGTAGGCCAAGTGAACGCACTTTCGGTATTGAGCACTAGTGACTACATGTTTGGTGCACCGAATCGCATCACAGCGACGACGTGTTACGGTGATGGGGAGGTTATCGATATCGAGCGCAGCGTGGATTTGGGTGGCAGTATTCACTCTAAGGGCGTAATGATTTTGTCTGCCTACTTATCTTCCGTATTTGGTAAAACGGCACGAGTGCCATTAACGACAACCATTACCTTTGAGCAATCTTATGGTGGTGTTGATGGTGATAGTGCCAGCATGGCTGAGTTATGTGCGGTTGTGTCTGCTTTTTCAAAGCAACCAAACCGACAAGACATTGCGATAACAGGATCGATGAATCAATTTGGTCAAGCTCAGCCTATTGGTGGCGTAAACGAAAAGATCGAGGGCTTTTATGATGTGTGTGTAATTAAAGGTCGTCATGACGGGCAGGGGGTCATTATTCCGCGCTCTAATGTTCACAATCTAATGCTTCGTTCCGACATCGTGAAAGCAGTCGAAAAAGGCGAGTTTAATATTTGGGCGATTGACCATGTTACTGAAGCTATCGAATTGTTTACGGGGAAAGTTGCTGGTGAGCCAACCGATGAAGGCTCTTATCCAATCGATACCATTTTTGGCCTTGCTCAAGCTAAGCTCAATTCGTTGAGAAAATAGGCTGAAACCGTCCTAAATGTGAATGTATCTCATCATAAGTGATCATAATTTATCATAACGACAATATCCCGACGCCACTGTCGGGATATTGTCAATAACAGATTGAAAATGGAGAGTTTTTGTACTAGACAAAAGTGTGATCGACCTCTAATATTCGCCACTTGTTTATTCGTCTGGGATTTATCCCGTCGCAAGGAAGCATAGATATTCAAACTGCCGAAAAGTAACGTTGTTATAGGCACTGCTCGAGTTTGTTTGGATATAGACATCACGCATACAACTGAGGCCCTGTCATGCAGTTATCACTGAAAAATTTGTCAGTACGAACGCAAATTTTGGTTCCGGTATTATTTACCGCGATTGTTTTGTTTATTGCTCTTTGGATTACTAAAAACAATCTTCAAGCAGAGCAAGATGTTATTGCTTCCAACCAAGAATCTTTGGTTTTTCACAAAGACACATTGGCGAGTATTGACGACCAAATTTACCCTCTGCGCATAAGCGCGGTTTACGCTATTTACGATGCTTCTCGTCGTGAGAATTTTCTAACCGAATTGAAAGAAGGCTTAAAGCAAGTTGATGCCGATTTAAGCGCAATTGAAGCCCGAAACCTATTCCGTGACGATGCCGTTAAAGTTCGCCAAGCAATTGAATCCTATGTGCGATATTCAGAGCGCTCAGTTGCTTTCTTCAACCAATACGATCAAGGTTTGAAATCGGATAGCGAGTACCGTGCATTTGTCAAAGAGTATCGCAATGTTGGCCGAGAAATGGTCCAACAAATTAACACACTATCAAAGCATGTAAACGAGCAAGCTGAACAATCTACTATCAGAAGTCATCAGCAAAATGAACGTGTGCAAAATAACGCTATGTTGACGGTTTTAGCGGTATTTGCTTTCTCATTGATAGGCGCTTGGTTCCTATCTGGCATGATTGTTACACCAATCCAAAAGCTGCAAGAAGTGATGCGTCAGTTAGCAATGGGTAATCTATCAGTACGTGCAGATGTCGATGGGGACAATGAGATCTCTAAGCTGAGCAAAGATGTAAACCAAACCGCAGAGCAGTTATACAACACTGTGGACCAGTTAACCCGTATTAGTGAGGAAGTTGCATCTGCATCGACCGAATTAGCTGCGGTAATGACGCAAGCGGAAGCGAACGCTCAACAAGAGTTAGCGGAGATCGAGCAAGTTGCATCTGCGGTTAACGAGCTTGCAAGCACTGCGAATAATGTGAGTGATAACGCGACCTCTGCTGACGCAACCGCGCGTGAAGCTGATGGACTTGCTCAATCAGGTTTGGCTATCTTCCAAGAAAGTGCGGAAGCAAGTGCGCAAATGTCTCAAGCATTGAACGATGCAGCGCAAGTTGTTTTGCGTCTAAAAGAGCAATCTGTACAGATCAACGATGTTATTGAAGTGATTCGCGGCGTATCTGAGCAGACCAACTTGCTAGCATTGAATGCTGCGATTGAAGCGGCGCGAGCTGGTGAATCTGGTCGTGGTTTTGCGGTAGTAGCTGATGAAGTACGCATGCTAGCAGCGCGTACTCAAGACTCGACACAAGAGATCCAAACGATCATTGAAGAGCTTCAAGCGCAGTCTGGGCTTGCGAATGACAGTATGCAAGTCAGCCTTGATATGCTTAGCCGCAACAACGAGCTGACGCAACAAGCGAATGAGGCGTTGGTTGGAATTACCGAGTCGGTCGCCAACATCAACGATTCAAACACGCAAGTAGCAACCGCAGCCGAAGAGCAGTCTCAAGTTACTCAAGATATCAATCGCAACGTGGTTAACATGTCGGAGCTTGTAAACCAAAACGTAGCGGGCATCAGCCAGAGTGCAAGTGCGAGTACTGAGCTTTCATTACTTGCAGAGAAGCAGAAAGAGCAATTAAGTTTCTTTAAGCTTTAATTCATCATCTACTTATCAAATCTCTAAATCCCTGAGTGAATGCTCAGGGATTTTTTTGTTTGTAATAATCGGATTTATTATCAATAAGTCTATCTAAAACAGTTAGTTAACAAGATTTTTTTGCGGGCAATGTCACGTTTTGTGATATTGTTTTTACATTTTTTTCGTCAATTTTTTTTTGACGCGAACATTTTTTTTAACTCAACCGATAACTTGATGGTTGAGAGGTATTCATATCGTCATTTTAAGTGGTGTTTTCTTCTATAAGCGCTGTTTATTCAACACGTTGCGTGAAAAATAACAGCTGCTACTATGCCGCCAGTTTTCTCGTTGGTACAGAAAAGTCCTGTTTTTCTGGTGAGAAAACACATATAAAACAATGATATGGAAAATAACAATGAAATTAAAAACTTTAGCTGTAGCAGTGGCGCTAATGGCATCAGGATCTCAAGTTGTCGCTTCAGAACTATACAACCAAGATGGCACTTCTCTTGAGATGGGCGGTCGCGCTGAAGCGCGTCTTTCTATGATGGATGGTAAGGCAGAAGACCGTACTCGCATCCGTCTTAACTTCCTAGGCAAACAGGAAATCAATGAAAACCTATACGGCGTTGGTTTTTGGGAAGGTGAGTTTGTAACTAAAACTTATGATGTATTTGATTCTAAAGGTAACAAAGTTGGTGAGACAGATAGTCTTGAAACTCGTTACGCTTATGCGGGTCTGGGTGGCAAATACGGTGAAGTAACTTACGGTAAAAACGACGGCGCACTAGTGGTTCTTACTGACTTTACTGACATTATGGCTTACCACGGTAACACAGCAGCACTTAAACTGCCTGTTTCTGACCGTACAGATAACATGCTGTCTTACAAAGGCCAATTCGAGCAACTAGCTGTACGCGCTAGCTACCGTTTTGCTGATCGCACAACAGATGCACAAGGTTTTACAGACAACGAGGAAGATGGCTTCTCTCTATCTGGTGTTTACGCGTTTGCTAACACTGGTTTTGAACTAGGTGCTGGTTACGCAGATCAAAACGACAGCGATGAGTTCATGCTGGTAGCTGCATACTCTGTAGGTGACTTCTACTTCGCTGGTAACTACACTGGCGCGGATATGGATGTTGCAGGTAAGACTTTTGATTACAAAGGCTACGAACTAGCCGCTGCTTACACTATGGGTCAAACTGTATTCACTTCTACGTTCAACAAAGGTGAACTAGAAGACGCAGATACTGTAGAAAACCTAGCTGTTGATGTAACTTACTACTTCAAGCCTAACTTCCGTGGCTACGCATCATACAACTTCGATCTAATGGATAACGAAGGCGCGGCTGAAAAAGATGAGCTAGCGCTAGGTCTACGTTACGACTTCTAAGTCATGACTCTTATCTAAGATACTGCCTTATTCTTAGTAAATAAAAACCCCTTACTGAAAAGTAAGGGGTTTCTTGTTTTCTAGCACTTCAAAGCTTCTTGATAAGCGATAGGGGTTATCAAATCTATCTTTTTAGTGTGAGCTTAGTCCCATCAAATTTGAGGTGACTGAGGAGGTTTTTAGCGTTGTTTTTACCAACCTCATCAAACTCCATTCCGTAGCGAGCATAATGCGTTGATTTTTGTAAATTACAAATACGACCTCGCAACGGCGCTAGCATACGACTTTCTCCGGGCATCGTTAGATCCAATGAAACGTGGTCACCAACCTGAAGTGGTCGGCTCATTGGTGATGTTACAAAACGACAGCCACTACGAGATAAATCTCTTATTTCGCATTCAGTTCGATAGGCTTCTAAACAAACACGCGCTCTCAAATTTACTTCGTAACGCACTTCTTTGCGAAGCTGAAAGACCTGCATAGTGTTGGGTAGGTCTAGCACCAAAATTGGGTACGGATCGCCTAGTCGATGCTGTAATTGGGCCCGAAATGGGATAACGGCCCCTTCACCTCGATGAGAGTAGGCTTTTACATTGATCCAAAAGCCTTCTTGAAAATAGAACTTCAAGTCTTCATCGGAGATGTTCGGAACCTCTATCAATGCAGTATTATTTGAGTGACAGCCAACAAATGTGCTGGTTGTAATAAACTTTGTACCAACGGGGGTGGTGACGTTTAAGCTCACTTCACTGCCATGTTCGACCATTGCCATTGCATCGGTGCTATTTAATGTACTTGCCTGACGTTCTGGTGCCTTCTTGCTTTGCAGAGGTAGCTTGCCGTCTCTGGCAATTGGGCTCATATTTCTCATTATAATTGTCGTACCTGATGTAAGAACGTAATCGCGTGAGGCGAAGCAGCACTCTCGCATGGTATCGATTTTATTCAGTGATATAGTTTGATTCAATCAATCTGTAACAAAAATTAGAGAGCAAGATATGCATAAAGTAACTCATGAGACCACGAATAGTACATTCTGGGTTGATTTAGAGCAGGGTTATAAAGCCAAGGTGATTTATCAGCTTAAGGGTAATGTCATGCACATTACATCAACGGTTGTTCCTGAAGCACTGCGAGGTAAGGGGTACGGAAAAGTGATGATGGAAGCGGTGTTGCCAGAAATTGAGTCACTCGGTTATCAAATCAAACCAGTTTGCCCATATGTTATTCACTATATGGAGAAGAACCAAACGTGGTCACATCTGATCGCATGATGAGTAACAACCACCAATGCTACCAAAATATTGGCCAGGAACTCAATCTCGGTAATTACCGCTCTGTAGAAGTCATACAATCGCTATGGGGAGGCTATGGGGAGTTAGTCCGAGTTACTTATTCTACTCGTTCGGTGATCATTAAGCATGTAAAACTCCCTAAGCCTTCAGAGCATCCTAGAGGCTGGAATACGGACCGTTCTCATCAAAGAAAGTTGCACTCTTATCAGGTGGAAGTGAATTGGTATGAGTATTTTTCCGGAGGGGTGGATACTCGCTGCCGAGTACCGCAAGGTCTAAAAACGTTCCAATCGGAGAATGAATGGCTCATTGTGATGGAAGATCTCGCCGAGGTGGGCTTTCCAAAAGTCATCACAGATGCACAGCTAAAGCATCTACAAGCCTGCCTCACTTGGTTGGCGAACTTTCATGCGCGATACATCGATGTTCGTTCTGATAAGTTGTGGCATATCGGTACATACTGGCACTTAGCAACCAGACCCGACGAGCTTGAAGCATTGCAAGACACTGAGCTACAAAATGCGGCTCAATTGATTGATCAAACGCTTTCGCAAGCTAAGTTTAAAACACTAGTACACGGTGATGCCAAATTGGCGAACTTCTGTTTTGATGAAGAAGAATCAAACGTTGCTGCGGTTGACTTTCAATACGTTGGATGTGGGTGTGCCATGAAAGATGTGGCACTGTTTATGAGTAGTGCCGTTAAGCCAGAACGTTGTGCAGAGATGGAAGTTTGGGTTTTGGATACGTATTTTGCTCAGTTGCAACACGCGCTAATGGGCTATCAACCGAATCTTGACCCTAATGAAGTCGAGCGTGAATGGCGTCCTTTGTTTGCTGTGGCTTGGGCAGACTTTCAGCGCTTTGTGAAAGGTTGGAGTTCCGACCACTGGAAGATCAATCCCTACACAGAAGCATTGACTCGCAGAGCGTTGGCTTACTTACGAAAGTGAGTCGAAGTTTAAAAAGAAAAGCCTCCAATTAGTAGGAGGCTTTGTTTTATCTTTGGCCTGGTCTGATGCGCGCCATGTAATAGGTATTGATGAATTCACCATCACGGAAGGAACCGTCAATCGCCTCACCTTCAATTTGAAATCCATGCTTTTTATAAAGCCCAATGGCGGCGTCGTTATCGGCATTGACCTCTATCTGAATTCTTCTCACATTTAACCAGTTATCTGCTAGTTCAGTGACTGTTTCTATCAATTTGCTACCAATACCGAGTCCATGGAAACTATCATGTACTCCGATGCCAAACGATGCCGTGTGCATCGTTCTTGGACGTAGAGAGTGGTGAAAGCCAATATTTCCGACGACTTTACCATCAATTTCAGCGACATAGCTATAAACACCATCAGGTATGTTTGACAATCTTTCCACCCACATCGCGAGCGAAGGCTTTGGGAGTTGCAGGGTTTCACGTTGTGCTTTTGGTTGTGAATAGATTTCTACGAGTGCCGCTGCGTCTTCGACGGTCGTTGGACGTACGATAATTTCCATGCCTCTCTCCTTCGCTTTTTAGTTTTAATTTTTAATCTAACCACAGTTTTCTTATTTGGATAGTGTTTTTTTATGTTTAATGGATAAATGCCTTTTAAATTAGCTTGTTATGATGTCATTTTTTGAATTTTTAGTAGTGATTTATCATCGAATTGAGCGAGTAGATTGCAAAGGTGTTGAATTATTGTACTGAGAATGGCGCGTACTGCAGAGTATCGTGGTGAATTTCATGTCGCAGTAAATAAACGCATTTAGTCAAACTGTGACGACGGCACTGTGCGTCAGTTGACTTGAATCAATAGAGGATGGGGTTACCTCCTATGAGGTATAGGGAAACGACACGTTTAGGGCTATTTATGCTTAACTTGATAAGGGAGTTTTGTTGAGGAAATAGCATGAAATCCTCTCAGTCTAAAATATCGCAAAGTCGGCGCCGATTTTTGCGTGATACAGCTCGAACTGCGGCTGGTGTTGGCGCAGCTGCGTGTGTATTGGGCTTACAATCGCTACAAAGCCAAGCTCGAGAAACCAAAGGTGTGCCTATTCGTCCGCCTGGTGCACTGCCGGAAGGCGATTTCGAATCAGCTTGTATTCGATGTGGCTTGTGTGTTCAGGCATGTCCTTACGATACCTTGAAACTTGCGACATTACTTTCACCCGTCGCGACTGGCTCACCTTACTTTACTGCACGCGATATTCCCTGCGAAATGTGCGAAGACATTCCTTGTGTTGTCGCTTGTCCGAGTGGGGCGCTGGATCCGAAACTAACCGATATTGATGATGCTCGAATGGGTACAGCGGTTCTTATTGACCATGAAACTTGCCTTAACTGGCAAGGGTTACGATGCGACGTTTGTTATCGCGTTTGTCCGCTGATTGATGAAGCCATCACATTAGAGATGGTTCACAACGACCGAACCGGTTATCACGCCAAACTTATCCCAACAGTGAATTCCGAAGTGTGTACCGGATGCGGTAAGTGTGAACAAGCGTGCGTGTTGGATGTCGCTGCTATTAAAGTCGTCCCGACGGATTTGGCGAAAGGCAAAGTGGGCAGCCACTACAATTTTGGTTGGAAAGAGATCGACAAACCACTCGAAAATATCCTTCCTAGTGAGACGCCTGTGCCGGAAGGTGCGCTTGAATCGCTAAAAGGAGGTAAGTAATGGCAAAGAATTTAGCTCAAAATGCTGGCAAAGAAGCGCTTGAAAAGCTTGGTTGGTGGCGCGCGCATCGGTTTTTGATTTTACGTCGGCTATGTCAGTTCACCATCATTGCGCTGTTTATGGCTGGGCCGACGTTGGGAATTCTAACTGGTAATCTGTCATCAAGTATGTTGCTCGATACCGTGCCGTTAAGTGACCCGTTAATTGTGCTTCAAGCTTTGGCGACAGGGCATGTTCCGGAGTTTAATGCGTTGTTAGGCGTAGTGATTGTCGTTGCGTTTTACGCGATTTTGGCGCCGCGCGCATTTTGTGCTTGGGTGTGCCCGTTGAACATCGTTACAGACTTGGCGGCGTGGCTGCGTCGAAAGCTCAACATTAAAGCGAGCTATCGTTGGTCTCCCGTGATTCGTTATTGGCTGATCCCTGTTTTGATGTTGGGCAGTGCGCTGTCTGGCGCAATTCTTTGGACATGGTTAGATCCGGTGGCGGCACTGCATCGCGGGTTGGTGTTTGGTATGGGCGCAGGTTGGGTGTTGATCGCCCTAGTGTTCGTGTTGGATTTACTCTTGGTTGAGCATGGGTGGTGTGGGCACTTATGTCCACTGGGGGCTACCTATGGCGTGATAGGCCGAAAAAGCCTGTTGCGCGTTACTGCTGTTCGGCGCGAAGATTGCACCAAATGCATGGATTGCTTTTACGTTTGCCCAGAACCAGAAGTGCTTCGGCAGCCTTTGAAAGAGGGAGATCGTCGAGTTATGGATCAAAACTGCATTAGCTGTGGTCGTTGTTTGGATGTATGTCCAGAACATGTGTTTGAATTTAAAAATCGCCTATCAGTAAAAGTCATTGATTAAGCCACTGAGCACATTTACTCATGCTTTATTTCTCTTGATACTTGAACATCGCGCTTAGCCAAGGAGTTAAGCGCGATGTTTATCTTCATAACAATATCCCTCAGCCATATCTGCTTGCTCTGGGCTGAAAATAATAATGATATTGCGAATTTGTTACATTTAAAGCTATGATGATGCCTTCATATTTAAAGGAAACATCATGACTGCCTCATCGCACGGCTGGAGAACGCCGCAAAATTTCCTCCTGTTAATTTCCATTATCGTGCCCATTGCTTTTTCTACCTGGATGGCGTTGTTGAACAACTTTGTTATCGAGAAAGCAAACTTTGATGGTGCCGACATAGGCCTATTGCAAAGTGTGCGCGAAATTCCGGGTTTTTTGGCCTTTACCGCCGTGTTTGTATTGCTGTTTATCCGAGAGCAACGCTTTATGCTCGTCTCTTTGGCGATGCTTACGCTTGGTACGGCATTAACAGGTTATTTTCCCACTTTGTACGGTCTACTTTTTACAACCTTGTTAATGTCCACCGGCTTCCATTACTTTGAAACACTCAAGCAGTCTTTGTCTTTACAATGGCTATCTAAAGAAGAAGCGCCAGAAATGCTGGGTAAGTTTATTTCTGTTGGAGCTTTGGCTTCTCTGTTTACCTACGGCGCCATTTGGGTTTCGCTCGAACAGCTCAAACTTGATTTTAAAACGGTCTATTTAATGGCTGGTGGTTTAGGTTTTGTGCTCATTTTGGTGATGGCATTTGCCTTCCCACAATTTAAGACAAAAGTGCCTCAGAACAAGAAGCTCATCCTGCGTAAACGTTACTGGTTATACTATGCGCTTACGTTTATGAGTGGAGCACGCCGTCAAATTTTTACGGTGTTCGCTGGTTTCTTGATGGTAGAAAAGTTTGGTTACTCCGCCGCAGATATTACGTTGCTGTTCCTGATTAACTATGTCTTTAACTTCTTGTTTGCGAAGCGAATAGGCCGTTTTATCGGCGTTGTAGGTGAGCGCAAAGCGTTGATGTTTGAATACGTCGGTTTGATCTTCGTGTTCGTCGGGTACGGTTTGGTGCAAACGGCAGAGTGGGCGGCAGCATTGTATGTTGTCGATCATTTATTTTTCGCGTTAGCGCTTGCGATTAAAACCTACTTCCAGAAAATTGCCGATCCTGCCGATATGGCGTCGACCGCAGGCGTTGCGTTTACGATTAACCATATTGCTGCAGTTGTAATACCTGTTACGTTTGGTGTCATTTGGCTTGTTTCACCTGCGAGCGTATTTTACATCGGCGCTGG
Organism: Vibrio sp. Vb1554; assembly: GCF_033344235.1. NCBI lineage: Bacteria > Pseudomonadati > Pseudomonadota > Gammaproteobacteria > Vibrionales > Vibrionaceae > Vibrio > Vibrio sp. Vb1554. The sequence goes on from NZ_JAWPOJ010000003.1 coordinate 262,041, forward strand.
TATGGCAGCAGTGAGCTTGCTGTTGTCACTCAATATTCCAGCGAAGCCGGAAGAAGGCAACGAAACTCGCTTGTTGAAGTGGAGTTAAGTTGGCACTCACTATCTAATCATTAAAGCGAATACCTGTAATTAGACTCGCTAAAAAGGGTGCTTATGCGCCCTTTTCTTTTTATTGCAAATAGATAATCCCTCCAATGGTTGTCAATGCATGCCACGTCCGTTAGGGTTTAGAACTAAGTATTTCGAAATAACTTGGGCATAACTGACGCGAAACAATAAGAGGGGAGCTATACAGTGCAGATACATGGCAGAGAGTTGGATTTAGATCTAGGAAGCCGTCACATCGTTATTCAGCGCCGCTATGAGGCGTTAGGTGCTGCAAACGACCTACTCATTGCTATTTGGTTTTTAATTGGTAGCTTTTTCTTTTTGAATGATTCGTTGATTGAAAGTGGTACTTGGCTTTTCATTGTAGGCAGTGCGCAGTTGATCATTAAGCCCCTGATAAAACTGATGAGTTTAGTTCATGTTGGTCGTTTGAATAAGCAACTTTCTGGCACATCAGCGAGCCGCTGAAATTACCGCTTCTTTTGAATACTTGCAAGCAAGAAGCCAACAGGCGAGTTATCGAGGGGAAAGCGGGAAGATAACGTGGTTACAACACTAACCACGTTATGTTCAGTTTGAAGCTTCAGAATTTAAAACGGATACCAGAACAGTTGTGTGTCCATCACACGCTTGCTGATCGCAGCAATCACTATCACCGCAATTACCGCCATGCAGATCATATCGGCTTTGGTCAGTGGTTTTAAGCTGTACCAAGTGCGAGAGGAGTGGCGGCCAAAACCACGTAGCGTCATCGCGTTTGAGATTTGATCGGCTCTGTCCAAACTAGAGAAAATCAGAGGGCCAAGAATCTTCGCCACGTTCTTCATACGAGTGAGCAACGGAGCCTTCTTACTCAGTTCTACTCCGCGTGCTTGTTGCGCGTGCATGATGTTAACAAAGTCCTTTTTCACTTCCGGCAAGTAGCGCAGCGTTAAGCTCACAGCATAGGCGATTTTGTAAGGCACACCTAAACGGTTCAAGCTGGCTGAAAACTCTGTCGGATGAGTGGTAAATACAAACACCAACGCGATTGGGAACATGCTGAAGTACTTCAACGTCACCGTTACTAGGTAAAACAATGTCTCTTGAGTGAGCGAGTAATTACCGGGTAACGAGAGTAAAACCGTTGATGAGCCCATGAACTCAGTACCTTGTTGCGGCGCTAACGCGAACATAAACAGGGCATTGATCAGTAATACCGTGCCTGTACCGAATAACAGCGGTTTGTAGACATGAAAGGGCACTTTGGTCATTTTCAGTAAGCCTAAACCAAGCACGATCAACAGCGCGATGATTCGCAAGTCAAATGTGGTCAACACCACCGTTACCCAAGCAATGAAAAGCAAGAACTTAGTAATGCCATTCAACTTATGAAGTGGTGATTGGGTATCGATGTAGTTGATACCAAACTTCATCTTATTGTCTTTCATGCCACCGCTTTCTCTAGTTGGTTTACGTCGTCGCTTTTTTGTTGGCGGTGCGCTTTTTCTACATTGATAAAGTGCTGCATAAAGCCATTGGTGTCTTCGATGCCAACTTTCGTAGCCAACTCAAACAGACTTGTTGTGGTGAGGTTTGCTTGGTCTAGTAGCTCTGGACTGCTGAATACCTGCGTCATTGGTGCATCCGCGACTAATTTACTGTCTGCAATCACGATAGAGCGCGAGGTGTATTCCAACACTAAATGCATGTCATGAGAGATGATCATTACGGTTACGCCCAACTCGCGATTGAGCTTTTCGATGAAACTCAGCATAGACGTGTAGTTTCGATAGTCCTGACCTGCCGTCGGTTCATCAAGGATCAGAAGCTCTGGTTCCAAGACCAAAATTGACGCAATGGTTACGCGCTTTTTCTGGCCATAACTCAATGCTTCGATTGGCCAGTGACGGTATTTGCTCAAACCGCACAGCTCTAGGACTTCAAGTACTTTAGCGTCTATTTGTTTCTCTTCAACGCCACGATTACGGAGGCCGAAGGCCACTTCGTCGAAAATCATGTGATGGGAAATCATGTGATTCGGGTTTTGCATCACCACACCCACTTTCTGGCTACGCTCGAAGATGGTCAGTTCGTTAAGAGCTTGACCATTCATGCTCATTGAGCCGCTATCCGCTTCAATAACGCCCATAATCAGTTTGGTGATGGTCGATTTACCCGAGCCATTTTTGCCAAGTACAGAGACAAACTCGCCACGCTTGATGTCAAAACTCACGTCTTCTAACGCATTTTTCTCACCGTCGTAAGAATAGGTGAGGCCACGGACTTCAAGCAAAGTCTCGGCTGGCGTTTTGGGCGGTTGTGCTGTTGAACCATCAAACCATGCTTGTACTGCCGGTTTATATTGCTCCAACGGTAAGGTAGTTAAGCTAGAAGGTTTTGCATCGCCCTCAATCGCGCAGCCTGCTTCTTTCAGTGCTGAAATATAAAGCGGTTCGCGGATGCCGTAATCTTCTAGCAGAGGCGACGCTAAAATTTCATCTGGCGTTGTATCGGCAATGATTTTGCCGTTTTCCATCAAGATAATACGGTCAACTGAGCAATGCAGAACGTCTTCAAGACGATGCTCAATGATTACGATGGTTTTGCCCGTTTCGCGGTGTAGATCATCGATGATCTCGATGGTTTTTTTACCCGTTTTAGGGTCAAGCGCAGCTAGTGGTTCATCAAACAAAAGGATATCGACGTCATCGACGAGAATGCCCGCCAAAGAAACACGCTGTTTCTGGCCGCCTGATAAATCGTGGGGTGAGCGTTCTAGCATCTGTTCCAAGTCGACCATTTTGGCCGTGGCTTTGACCAATGGGTACATGTCGATATTTGAAGTTAGCTGGTTTTCCAGCGCAAATGCAATGTCTTCGCCAATGCTCAAGCCGACAAATTGGCTGTCCGTATCTTGCAGTACGGTGCCAACTTGCTCAGTGTATTGGTGCATGTCGAAAGGGGCGGTGTCTTGACCATTGATGGTCAATGTTCCACTGGTTTCCCCTTTTATTGCGTGTGGGATCAGTCCGTTAAGACATTGCCCAAGGGTAGATTTACCACTACCACTTGGACCGATAATGACGATTTTCTCTCCTTTCTCTATCCTTAGATTGATATTTTTTAGCGTCGGTTTGTCCAGCGACTCATATCTAAAAGAGAAGTTAGAAAATTCGATTGTCATTCGACATTAAGCCTCTGTTAAGTTACGGCTTTGCTTGTTACGTTTAGCGACAGACTTAAGAATGAAGAAGCCAACAATAGCAATAAGAATGGTGTTACCGATCGCGATAATAGAAAGCTGGGTAAACACTTTAGTGAACGGTTCTGCGTATAAAATCGTGTCGAGGAATGCAGAGCAACCGTAACCAAATACGTTGCCTAATAGCGCAAGTACTACGAATAACGCGAAGTCTTTCATATTGAACTCACCTTTCTCCAAACGGTAGCGCGTTAGAGAAGGGAATAGACCGATAATCAAACCAACAATACCTGAACCAAGTACCCAAGTGAGCCATACGCCCCAACCTGCAAATAGGTCAGTAACCCAGTGACCAATAAAACCAACCAAGAAGCCAACAAGTGGTCCAAATAGTACTGAGAACAATGCTAATACTGCCATTGCTGGTTTTAGCGTTGTGTTTGCAAACACAGGGATGCCAAACATAGGTAAGCCGCCGATACCGTAAAGAGCAGCACCGATTGCAATAACCACAACAGTTTTAGCGGAAAGATTCATAGATAACCTCAGTTCAATAGTCGATTTTAAAGAACGTTCATTTATATTGTTGGAAAGCGTTAGTTATTTGATTGTGTAACATATATTCAAAACAACCAAGCTGCTTATTGTTTGCTCTATTTTTCTTCAGGAAATGTGTGATTTGATTCACGCATCCCTTTGACTGGCTTTGGTTTTAGCAAGCATTAAAAATAAGGCGCGCATTATACAGAATATTAATAAAAGTGGGAATGCTATCTATCTGGATGGCTAGAATGAATCAGGGGCTGATCGTCAGCCCCTGATTACACGGTTTGATGTTATTTTTACCGATAAATGAATGCGCTATATGTTCATTAATGGTCGAGGTATAAATAGTTCTGCCAGCTCTTCATACGAATAAGCACTTTGCGCATCACTGATACGTGAGTAAAGCTGTCTGAATAAACTGCAACTTCAACTGCAGTACCCATTGGCAGGTGGTATCCACTCAAGTCGTCGGTAATTTTCAGCTTCGCAAACACACGTCCGCTCGTGCGCAAGGCATCAGTCCCGAGCAGAGCGCCTCGCGCTTGAATTTGGCTTTCACCAATGGCTGGAATCACGTCAATGACTTCGCCACGGAACACTTTGCCCGGGATAGCGCGGAACATAAATTCTGCTTCAAAGCCTGGCTTCAAGCGTTGTAATGAGTTTTGTCTGAATGCCGCGGTGTACGTAATGTCTTCGGTATGGACGAAGGTCATTGCCGGGGCAAGCGGTAACGGCACAGCCATAACACCAGGACGTAAAGCCAATTGCGTAACGTAACCATCGGTTGGCGCACGAACGACGGTTTGCTCTAAGTTAAACTCTGCTTTACGCAGCTCGGCAAGAAGTTGCGCGACTTGGGTATTTTCGCCTCCGATTTCAGAGTCCAGAGCGATTTGAGCTTGTTCTTGTTGCAAAATCGCAACGTCTAACATGGCTTCTGCCGCTTTATACGCTTGGCGTCGAGTATCCAAATCTTGTTCAGTAAACGCGCCACGATCAAAGCCCCTTTGATATCGGCTAAATTCCCTTTGTGCTTTATCTCTGTCCGCTTGCGCTTTCAATACAGCAGCTTCTGCTTCTCTTAGATCAGACTCTAAGCCCAACGCACCTTGGCTTGCTTCTTTAACTTTCGCTTCCAGGCGAGCAACTTCTGCTTCAAAAGGCACAGGATCGATTTTGAAAAGAATATCGCCCGTTTTGAGCGGTTGGTTGGCCTGGACTGGCACTTCCACCACGCGGCCACGCACGCCAGAGACGATAGGCGTAGTCGGGAACACTTGGTTACCCAATTGCGTAAATGGGTGGTTGTAGTTCATAAGCAGCACGAGTGTGCCCACTAACACTACGCCGCCAAGTACGGCGGTTGGAACGGTCCATTTGTTTAGAGGAATATTGAAAATTTTAAAAATGGCAATACAAAGAGCTGCGTAAGTCAGAATCAGCAATAAGTCCATTATTCGTCCTCTTTACTTTGTTCAGGCAAAGGCTTTTGCTGAATCTTTTGTTGTTTCAACATCGATACTTCGTTTTTGAGTTCGTTGACTTCATCGATGAGTTCTTCAAGGCGGTGATGAATGTCGTGTGTTTCTTGTTCTAGTTGTTTAAAACCCCAGCCGCGTTCCTTGCGCCATAATGTTGCCCATATCCATAAAAATGGCCACAGCGCATGCAAAGTGAAAAGGCTGACCCAGCCAGCGTAGTGAATTGCGTCTTGGTGCGGGTGCTCTCTCTCTTTGGCGATTTCATATGGAATATCATGAATGACAATGATTCCGTAAAAGATCACTAAAGCAACGAAGATGAGTAACCCAAGTGCAAAATAGTCTAGAAACATCTTACCTACCTGTGCGTATTGCGAAATGGAAAATCTACGTAAATTAACAATTTAAGTATTTGTCTTAACTACAGATGAATCAAGCGGTTTTTATGTAGGAATTATGTTTATGCGATGTAAGTATCCACTGATGTTTATTGGCAGTTAAGGTGTTGCTGAGTACTTATTTAAACAAGCAGTGAAGTGATATAGGAAGGATAAGTAAAAAGTATACTAAAGCCCCAGGTGTCAACCGGGGCATGGTTTAAAGTTCGGTACAGACTTGGTTTCTGCCATTGGCTTTGGCGCGATAAAGAGCTTTGTCTGCACGATAAAAAGTTCGCTGAGTATTCTCGCCTTCTCGATGCAAGGTAATCCCTATGGATACGGTCAGCCCCCGCTCACCAAGAATATCGTCCCAACCATATTGATAAATCCGTTCACGATAATTCTCGGCATGCATTTCTGCGCGTTCCAGTTGGGTATTCTCAAGGATCACGAGGAACTCTTCACCACCAAATCGTACGCACGATGCGCCTTTAAATCTGAAGTAGGACGCCAGTTCCTGTGACACACTTTTGATCGCTTTGTCGCCCACCAAGTGGCTTAGTTCGTCATTGATGGATTTGAAGTGATCGATATCGATGACCATCAATGCAAATGCAGTATCGTGCAGAAGTAGATCTTTTAGTTTAACTTCTAACCAGCGTCTGTTGTGTAAAGACGTAAGTGGATCGGTAAAGACGTCCTGCTGTAGCTGAGCAACAGTATTTTTATGCTGCTTGGTGGTTTCTTTTAGTTCTTTGTTTTCTAGCTCTGACAAAATGAGTTTGAGTTGTAACTCAAAGCGTGAAAGTCGGCGTAGTTGAGCAGACCCTAACTCACCGATCGGAATATGTTTTACAAGATCAGATTCGATTCTATGCGCTTTTTTTTCACAATTTAATGCTTCTTGATACAACCCTTGAGAGGCGTAAACTTGACTCATCGCGTTATAAAAATGCTGAGTAACGATAGGAGATAGTTGCTTTTGAATCCTTTTACTGATGGAGTCCAACGTTAAATTAGCTAAAGAAGTGTGCCCTACACCGTTTAGACAATACGCAGTCTCAATTTTGACCATCGTGGATAACCAGTATGTCGTGGCACTACCCGTTGTATACTGAACATTCGAAATAGCCAGCAACGCATTGGGGTAGTCTTCTTGCAGACGATGTAATTTGGCTCGGTAGAGGTGAATTTGTGCGGCGAGGTTTTTATCACTGACGAGAATGCTCAGTTCTTCACATTCACTCAATAGTTCTTTGGCGTCTGCGGTACGGTTCAAGCTGATATAACAGGCAAGCATGTACAGCTTGTAACGAAGGCGTAGGGATCGACTGCCAATAGCGTGATCGATAGCATCTATTTTTTGATAATAACGTAATGCACGTTGGTGATCCCCATGGGCATCGCACAAATTACCCATTCCAATAATGGCCAATACGTACTCATCAATATAGCCGTACTCGACGGCGATATTGGTTGAAGCAACATACTCGGTTAATGCCGCATTGTAGTCACCTACTTCAACCAAACGCTCACTCAAGCTTGCTTTCACAGAAAGAATATCTTCTACATCCTCTGGTAAAACAAGCAACTCAAGCGCTTGTTTCAATTCACTAATGCTGTCGTTGAGCTGTTTGATCTCTCTTCGATACTCGGCGCTAATGATATAGCAATGCGCTTTCTCTCGGTTTGTTGACGCAATATGTAACCCTATGTGTTCCCATAGCGTAATCGCTTCTTCACCTGAAACGGAAGAAGGATCGATACCTGCGTCAGTCACCTTGCTAAGCAGTTGTTCCATTCTTCATTACCTCAATATAACTTTCTTCGAGCTGTTCTAACGTGAATGGGAAGGTCAGGATATCTTGCAAATACAGTATCGGTTTCGGGCCTTTGATTCCGCGTCGCTTCCATGGATAGATGTCTAACATCGCTTGGACAGTGCGGTAGACCTCTTCTGCTGCTTGACCTTTTTCTGCAATTAACATTGCTAGCCTGTTACTGGAAATTCTCGAGATGAGGTCGCTGGAGGTTGTCAATGCATGAACGAGCTCGGTACAAACATCGAGAACTTCGGGGTTTGAATGCTGAATCATAATGATGGCGTGGTTAGAGCGTTTGAGCTCCGTTTTAAACAAAACTAACTGTTCCCACCAGTAGGTCTCAGAAACGACATTAGAGAACTGTTTTTCAGGGTCGTATTCGTGTTGAGAGCGAATATGATTGATCAGCTTACGTGCTCGCTGCTCTAGTTGGCGTTTAGAGCCTCTTGCTTTATCCATGCTGATTCGATGAGTTTGTTCTTTGAGCATTTTGAGTGCGTGCTTACGGTATTTCTTGAACGCGTTAAACGCAGACTCAAAGTCACCTTGTTCTTCAGCGACTCGTGATTGTTGGAAGCAAATTTGGCTGAGTAGCTCACCGTGGTCGAAACTGAGTGCAGACTCTTCTGCTGCAAGTAGCAACTTGGCAGCGCTGTCTGTATTTTGGCGCAAAAGCTCAAGTCTTGCTCGGCTAATAAAAGAGTGTGCTTTCATCCAAACGAGGTCATGCTCAATGGCGAGCTGGTGGGCTTTTTGGGTGGCTTCTTCGGCCGCATCAAGGCGTTCTAGTCCAAGCAGTGCTAACCCTTTAAAGTCCCAGATCTCGGCTTGCCACGTACTGTCATCATGATCTTTTAAGACTTCGGTTGCTCCATCCAGTACCGTAAGCATCTCGACAAACTTATTTAGTAAGTAATAGTCCCAAGCTAATAGGATGCGCGCTTTGCCTTCTAACCAAGCAATACGAACATTGTTTGCCACTTTAACGGCTAACTCATGAGTTGAAGCGGCAAGTTGGTGTTCATTAGTGATGCGCCATACATTACCAAGCCCAATTAGAGATTCGATTTGAATTTCAACATCATCAACAAGAGCAGATTGTTCGAGCGCATTAATCCAATATTGTTGCGCGGAATAATACTTTGCTTGGCCCCAATATTGGAGTGCAAAAAGATGGAGAATTTCCGGGAGATGATCGTCGGTTTCAAGCTGTGTTTGTTTGCTGTAAGCGTCTTTGACGAGTTTTAAGCCTTGTCGGTAATCCATTAGGCACCAACAGCATTGCGCCATGATGAGTAAGGCTTTGATCTCTCCGTCCACAAATAAAATTTGTTCCGCGCGGATACGATATTGCTGCGCAATATTAAAGGTATGTTTAGGGGCCGATTTTATTTGGCCTTTAAGCTTAGTGAGATCATCTTCTAGCTGAATTTGGTTTTTATCCAACGTTCACATCCATGACTATCGAACTGGAAATCACACCTAATATTAAGTGGTTAGATGCATGTTTCTTTACCAAAGCGATGCGGATAACGTTTTGGTAAACGATCAGGGGCCGTAATGTATACCGTTACAACCCCTAATTACTACATCTAAATTACCAATAGAATAGCTACGATAGGAGCTGTTTGATTGTCAAAGGTGCATCAGAGACTTCCAACCTTTGTGCAGCGGTAAGACCTTGTTTATCCTGATAGCACAAATTATGCCAAGCTCTGAATATATCTAAAAGAGGTAAAATACCAGCAGGTCGTAATTTGCGACGTGGCTCGTTAATGAAGCTTTCGAAAAGAATCTGAAAGCGGTTTTGATAAAACTTCACATGACGAGTTGTCGCAACGTTAAACCATTTTTCAGGCTCATTTTGATCGCCAGCGAGGTAGCAAATGCCTTTGTGGTTTTCGTTTTGACTAGAGATTGCCCAACGATCGCGCCACCAACTCATATAGGCGATATCGACTTTGCCAAAGGGAGTGCTCATGTCCCAACTAGCGTCCTCTTCTACATACATCAAGTCGACACTTTTCTCTTTAATACGAGGTAAACAAACGCTCAATGCAGCTGAACGTAGTAGGGGATCTTGAGGCATGTATAGAGATACACGTTTGTTTGGGCAGCACATATCAAGTACGTGCAAATAGTGTGCATACGAGGTGTATGGCGGACGGACTAATGCCCCTTTTGAAGGGTAATGAAATACAGATAGATTACCAAGAGGGTCTTCTACGTTACCGCGAGCCAAAATTGTTTGGTATTTTTGGTCAATTCGCTCTCTGAGGTGATGAGAAGGTTCCGCAAGCGGCTCACTTGCTTCCGCTACGTACTCCTGGGAAACAAAACGAGACACCTCATCGTAAGGATTATGATCGAGAGTTGCGATTGGCTCTTCATCAGCGGAATAATTGACGTGCTGGCAAAGAATATAGCCAGAATGCGCTTCGCCAGAAACAATCCAATACACACCATTATTGCTGTTCGGTTGCAATGCAATATAGTTTGAGGCCAATTCATAATGCGTTGCGTGGTTTACCCAGCGCGCATCAATGGTTGCCAGCTTGCGGCGGCAGCGGCTAGCTATATGGTCAACATGATCGTAAAAGGTTTTTGGGTTAATACTAAGCTTGCGGCAGATTTCTCGTACGGAATATCCCGTAAACAATAAACCCATCAAGTTCTCTTGAAATTGAAGCTTCTTGTTGGCACCAGACCACTTGTCGACAAAGGTACTTTGACACACTTTACAGCGGTAACGTTGGCGATCGCCACTGTAACCGAAAGCGTGATAGAGGTGTTTGTGAGTGTGGACAGAAAGTCCAAAGTTGTCGCAATCATCATTACGGCAAGCAGGCAACCCGTCACTGTGGACGTGCCGCAGGCGATGAAGTTCGTTCACGACATCGCGATTATTAAGTAAGGGGGGGAAAGCTCCACATTCACGGCATACCATCGCCGGACGCTTAGGGTTCGCATGTTGCAGAACGTAACGCTTTGCATCACTCAATCCAAAGTTGTCACACGCCAATGTTTTACAAAAGTTGAGTTGTAACCCATCTGCGTCTTTTGGCAGTTCGCCGTTAGACACAATCGCCCCCTCGGGATAATTCGGGCAGCCAGCATAACTCTGGCTGCAAATTATTACTTACTATTTGTTCTTAGATGTTGATTGCAGTTTCTAGTGCAACTTTCATCATGTCGTTGAACGACTTCTGACGCTCTTCTGAGCTTAGTTTTTCACCACGGATGATGTGGTCAGAAACTGTCAGGATAGTCAGTGCTTTCGCGCCTAGGTCAGCTGCTACGCCGTAGATACCAGCCGCTTCCATGTCTACACCTAGGATGCCTAGTTTTTCCATCTTCTCGAAGATGTCTGCTTCTGGTGTGTAGAACAGGTCTGCAGAGAATACGTTACCTACTTTTACAGGCACTTCCTGAGCGCGCGCTTGGTTAACTGCTTCTTCTAGAAGACCGTAATCAGCGATTGCTGCGAAATCGTGGTTGTTGAAACGGATACGGTTAACTTTAGAGTCTGTAGAAGCACCCATACCGATAACAACGTCCATTAGTTTCACGTCGTCACGTACTGCACCACAGCTACCCACACGGATAACGTTTTTCACGCCGTATTCAGCGATTAGCTCGTGTACGTAGATACAGCAAGACGGGATACCCATGCCGTGGCCCATTACAGAAACTTTTTTGCCTTTGTAAGTGCCAGTAAAGCCGAACATGTTGCGAACGTCACAAACTTGTTTCACATCTTCTAGGAACGTTTCAGCGATGTATTTAGCGCGCAACGGGTCGCCTGGCATTAGAACTGTTTCAGCGAAATCACCTGGTTGTGCGTTAATGTGTGGGGTTGCCATAAGTGCTCTCCAAAGTTTTGTTTTGATAAAACGCCTCTATTATAGAACGCTATTACCAATTCTGTTGAACTTGTTCGTTTTCGTTGAGGCAATAATAACGGGACGTACAGTGGCCCCTTGAGAGCTTAGTCACAAAAACCACGCATTTAGAAACTGCAACTCCTATTGATAACCAAATCTGTTGAAATCAAAAGAGCAATCGATTTGCTTTTGAGCAGTTTGTCGATTGCGCGCACAAATTCTTTGTTTTTGGGCCAAACTTTTTTCTGACAGCTGGTTGATCGAAATACTTTCGAGTGAAGTAAAACGATTAAATTGTACAACTTATTTTCTTGTACAATCTGGAAAGGCTTGCTATAAGTTATACAACAAAACTTTTTGTATAGGGATGCGTCATCATGGAATCTTCGATCAAAGTAGGTATCAGTTCGTGTGTTTTGGGTGAACGAGTGCGTTTTGACTCTGGTCATAAGGTGAGCAACTTTGTGACTAAAGAGCTTAGCCCGTATTTTGACTTTATTTCGGTATGCCCTGAAGTCGGCGTAGGTATGCCAGTACCCCGTCCAACCATTCGTCTTGTTTCTAATGAAGAGCGTGTTGCATTGGTTGAAACCAAAAATCCAGAAAATGATCATACCGACAATATGCTCACTTACTCGGCCAATAAAGTAGATGAACTTCAAAGCGAGCAGCTTTGTGGTTACATCGTTTGTGCTAAGTCACCAACTTGTGGCATGGAGCGAGTCAAGGTTTACAGCAAGAACAGTGCTGCGAAAGAAGGTGTTGGCTTGTATACACAAACATTGATGCAAAAAATGCCTTGGTTGCCTGTTGAAGAGGATGGCAGACTTAACGACCCTGTATTGAAAGAAAATTTTATCACTCGAGTATTTTGTCTAAATGACTTTTACGACTCGATGGATGGTGAGCCTACTCGTGGCAAAATCATCGACTTTCATTCGCGCTACAAACTGACGTTAATGGCACACCACCCAGAGTCATACCGCTCCCTTGGCCGCTTAGTCGCTGATGTCGCTAATTATGAAATTGAAGACTTTTACCAAGAGTATCGTTTAGGACTGATGAAGGCGTTAACGAATCGGGCTAGCCGCAAAAATAACACAAATGTGTTGATGCATTTACAAGGGTACTTCAAACGCTCACTAACTAAAGAAGAAAAAGAAGAGTTAGCGACAGTGATTCACGACTACCGTATCGGAATGCTGCCTCTGCTAGCACCACTTACATTGATTAAGCATTACTTAAATACTTACCCAGACGAATATTTAGCAAAACAGAAGTTTTTAGAACCGTATCCGCAGGAGATGAGATTACGCTATGGTTTGTAGTTCAGAAGAAAAACTATACGCGATCCGAGATGTCGCAGAAATCACGGGTGTAAAACCAGTTACGCTGAGAGCTTGGCAACGAAGATACAACTTGATCCAACCTCAGCGAACTGAAAAAGGACACAGACTTTATCGCCAGCAAGATCTCGATACGATTCGCGAAGTCCAGAGCTGGCTCGCGAAGGGGATTTCGATTGGTAAAGTGAAGGGGCTGCTAGGAAAAAGCGCCGATGTCGAAGTCAAAAACGAGGTTCGCACACTCGAAGAAGTTGAAAACATGCTGCTTGCGCTGTCTACCCTGAATCGAGGAAAAGCAGAGAGTTTACTTGCCTCTGTTCTTAAAGAGTATCCACTAAAACTCGTTATTGATCAGTTTATTAGCCCAGTATTTGATGCGCTAGACATGGTGAAAGGATCGCTGCGATCTTTACAAGTAGGGTTATTTCAGACTTGTTTGATCACTCGACTTGTCCTTGTAATCGATTCTGAAAACAAAGCCGCTTCCAAAGGAAAGTGTCTGCTCATTAGCTTTGAACAAAACAGAGAGTCTGAGAGTTGGATTCAAGCAGCGAAGCTTTGCGAACAAGGGTATCACACGACTTTGATCGATAAGGTTGATGATGTTTCTGGTCTACTAGATCACGAGGTCGTTGAAAATGGTTCGTTTATCTACCTTTTCTCCAACAAAGCGCTAGCTGCTAAACAAGTAGCGTCCATCAAAATGCTTCACGCACAACTAGGTGATCGGATGGGGTGCTCTGAAGTGATAGAGAAATTACACCTAACTTAGTAGACAAAAGATAGGAGCTACCATGATTTTAGTATGGTTTCGACGTGACTTACGTACGTTAGACCACACGGCACTCAAAGCGGCATTGGATTCAGGTCAGCCTGTCGTCGCTTGCTTTATCGCGACGCCAGAGCAGTGGCGGGAGCATCACATGGCGCCGATGCAGGCAGACCTCATTGCTCGTCGCTTAGCTTGTCTTAACGAGGAGCTTGAAAGCCTTAATATTCCCTTTTTGTACAAAGAGGTGCCGTCGTTTTCCGATTGTACAGATGTGATTAGTGGGTGGGCGGAAACACTTGAAGCCACGTCTGTCATGGCAAACATTCACTATGAGGTGAACGAACGAGAGCTCGATACACAAGTAAGTGAAGCGTTAGCTTCTCACGATATCGAATTTGAACTGTTTCATGACAAATGTGTGCACGCGCCAACGACGGTTCTTAATAAGCAAGGCGAATATTTTAAGGTGTTTACGCCATTCAAGCGTGCTTGGTTAACGCAGTTCCATATGCCGACGGTAGTAAAACCTCACGAGCAAGCGCCACTCAATAAAAAGGTACTCGAACAATTAGAGTCGGCTCGATTTAATTCAAGCTTCACATTTAGCTATCCTCGAGAATCCAGTGAAGACTGGCTGGCTTCGACTAATGATATTTTGAAGCAGCTTAGGGAATTTGCACGGGAGCGCAGTGACGCGTATCAAAGCGAGCGAGACTTTCCAGCTATTGATGGCACTAGCCAACTGTCTCCATACCTTGCGATTGGCGCGCTATCACCAAGGCAGTGTATTGCTCGTTTGTATGCTGAAAATCAACAAAATGACCTTACAGAAGGGAAAGCAACTTGGTTAAGTGAGATCATTTGGCGTGAGTTTTATCAGCACCTATTGGTTTTCGAACCAAAACTCGTCAAAGGCAAAGGATTTATCGATTGGGAGGATAAAATCCAGTGGTCCTATGATGAGAAAGCCTTTGAGCGATGGAAGACAGGAACAACAGGATACCCAATCGTTGATGCAGCAATGCGTCAGCTCAATCAAACAGGCTGGATGCACAACCGATTACGTATGATTGTCGCGAGCTTTCTTACCAAGGACTTACATATTGATTGGCGATGGGGAGAAGCGTACTTCATGAGTAAGCTGGTGGACGGCGATTTTGCAGCGAACAATGGTGGCTGGCAATGGTCTGCTTCTACGGGTTGTGACGGGCAGCCATACTTTCGTATTTTCAACCCGATAAGCCAAGGCGAAAAGTTCGATGTTAATGGTGAATTTGTGCGCCACTGGGTACCAGAAATCAAAAGTGTACCGAACAAATACATCCATAAACCTTGGACTTGGGAGGGCTTTTCTTTACTGGAATATCACAAGCCGATGGTTGATCACAAGACAGAAAGAGAGATAACCTTACAGCTCTTTAAAAGTGCCAAGGAATAGAGTGAAATGCTTAGCAAAAAGCGATCAATGAGTTTCGCAAAACGTACCCTGCTATCTGTGTCGTTATCTTTAGTGAGTGGTCTATCATTCGCTAAGATGTACGAATTACCAGAGGATGGAAGCCGTTTAATTGGTCGCCTTGAAAACCACGTCGTTCAAGAAGGCGAAACCATGGCAAATATCGCTAAGCTCTACGATGTGGGTATGCTAGGTTTAATGGCCGCAAACAAAGGAGTGGATCCCTTCTTACCAGAAGAGGGGCATGTTCTTACTATTCCGACACAGCTAATCCTCCCAGACGTACCTTATAAAGGTATCGTTATTAATCTAGCCGAGCTGCGCTTATATTACTTTCCGAAAGGAGAGAATATTGTCCATGTATTTCCTGTCGGAATTGGCCGAATAGGGCGCGATACCCCAGTAATGACAACGCGTATCAGCCAAAAACGACCGAACCCTACATGGACTCCTCCAGCCTCTATTCGTGCCGAGTACAAAGCAAAGGGCATTGACCTACCAGCCGTTGTTCCTGCGGGGCCTGATAATCCACTTGGTATGTTTGCATTGCGTTTAGCTTACGGGAATGGCGAATACCTAATTCATGGTACCAACAAGGACTTTGGGATTGGTATGCGAGTCAGCGCGGGTTGTATTCGTATGGACCCAAGTGACATTGAGTGGTTATTTGACAAGGTTCGTAACGGCGAAGACGTTAATATCATTAACCAGCCTATCAAAATGACACTTGAGCCTGACAGAAGTGTGTTCTTAGAAGCACATGAGCCTTTGACTCGTAGTAATGGCGAGAAAGATGAACTGAAAGTGCCGAAAGAGTTAAAGTGGTGGTTGGATGAATTCGGTATGAAAAACGTGAAGGCTAAAGCAGCAATCGCTGCACAGAATGGGGTTCCTATCGAAATAACCGCGCCTTAACGGGCGTTAAGACGCGGTATTAAATCTTACTTAGTGTAAGACTGAGCGATGTTATCGATACGCTCGTTAGCACGCTCAGCTTCTTCTTGAGCAGCCATTGCTGCTGCGCCTGATTTTTGAACGTCAGATTGAAGAGCTTGTACGTCTTGGCTTAGTTGGCTAACTTGGTTGCTTAGTTCGTCTAATTTTGCTGCATTTGCTGTAGCTGCGTCATCAGAAGAAGCACAACCGGCTAGTAGAAGTACTGAAGTTGCTGCAGCTGCGATCAACGTTTTGTTCATATAAGAACTCCTTGCTTATAGTGAAAGTCTCGCTACTAACTATTATTTTATACAGTAGCGAGGTTAAATGTGGTTACATTTTATCAGTACATGATGTAGCAAAAGTCAAAAAAACCCAAGAATTTCATGGAGTACCTGACGTCAACTTTTACCTGAACTTAACAAAGTTTAACTACCTATCCTTTATTTCGTTCTCACAACAGTTTTCATAGCAGGTGTATTTGCCACGTTCCTGATATCAATAATTTAGACGATATTGACACAAATGAAAGTTTATTGGCCCAAATAACTGCTATTTAAGTCGTTTTGTTGATGGATAGAAGGCATATTTGAACGGCTTTTCTCTAAACTTCCTGTCCAGCTGCTCATCAAAAAGGCTAGTCTTTACTCTGAACTGAGCCACAAATGATGTTTTACCGTTACCACAGGGAATTAGTTTGTGTGATCTCTATCTATACTCCTATGATTTGCGGTATTATACCGAGCTTTATTTTTTTGCTGCGTTAGAGCGGAAACGACACTACAGAGCGCTCAGACGCTGACTGATTTATTGGAGAATACTTTGCAATTTAAAGATCTAGGCCTAGACAACCGATTGTTGAAGAACCTAAAACACTACGATTTTAAAAAAGCGACTGACATTCAGCAGCAGGCGATTCCTGTTGCGATTGCAGGCAAGGATCTATTGGCATCTTCGAAAACAGGTTCGGGCAAGACTTTGGCGTTTGTATTGCCAATGCTTCATAAGTCTTTAAAGACAAAATCGTTTTCTGCGAAAGACCCTCGCGCGGTAATCCTTGCTCCTACTCGTGAGCTAGCGAAACAAGTATATGGTGAGCTTCGTTCTATGCTAGCTGGCCTATCTTATGAAGCAGCACTGATTTTGGGTGGTGAGAACTTTAACGATCAAGTAAAAGCTCTGCGTCGTTACCCGAAATTTATCGTGGCGACACCAGGACGTTTGGCTGATCACTTAGAGCACCGTTCGCTTTATCTGGATGGTTTGGAAACGCTAATTCTGGACGAAGCAGACCGTATGTTGGATTTGGGCTTTGCACCAGAGCTTCGTCGCATTCATAAAGCAGCCAAGCATCGTCGTCGTCAAACGTTGATGTTCTCTGCGACATTAGATCATGCAGACGTCAATGAAATCGCGGCTGAAATGCTCAATGCGCCAAAGCGAATTGCTATCGGCGTTTCTAACGAAGAACATAAAGATATCACGCAAAAATTTTACTTGTGTGATCACCTAGATCATAAAGAGGCAATTTTAGATCGTGTTCTTTCTGAGGCTGAATACCGTCAAGTTATTATCTTTACGGCAACGCGTGATGATACTGAGCGACTAACAGAAAAGCTGAACGAAAAGAAACTGAAGGCTGTAGCACTAAGTGGTAACTTGAACCAGACTCAACGTAACACCATTATGAGTCAGTTTGAGCGCGCAGTATTTAAGATCCTTGTAACGACTGATGTTGCTTCCCGCGGTTTGGATATTGCAACTGTGACACACGTCATCAACTTCGATATGCCAAAGCATACCGAAGAATACGTACACCGAGTTGGTCGTACTGGTCGTGCTGGAAATAAAGGGGATGCAATCTCTCTTGTTGGTCCAAAAGACTGGGATAGCTTTAAACGTGTAGAAGCATACCTACAACAAGATCTTGAGTTTTCATTGTTCGAAGATTTGAAAGGTAAGTTTAAAGGCCTTAAGCCACCTAAACCAGATTTCCGCAATAAGAAAGCGACCGCAAAGAAAGCTCGCCCTCAAGCGAAAAAATCGGCGAAAAAACCAGCTAAGCGTGACAAGAGCTTCTACAAAAACGTATCTGTGGGTGATGATGTCTTCATCCCTAAGAAAAAACCAGCGGCACCGAGCTCTGAAGAGTAAAAGCTGCTGTAGTTTCCCATTGATTTTAGTTCTTAAAAATCCGAGTGTTCGCACTCGGATTTTTTATGTCTGTCGCTAGGTGAAATAGCGTCTTTCCATACTCACTCGTTAGTCAGCTTTTATATCTGTCTGGTTGTATATAAACAGCATAGAACGCTAATTTAGGAAGTTATTAAGTTTTATAACCTCGGTCAAAGCAAACGTTTTTCCTCACACACTAGATAAAAATCTTACATGATTATGAAAATGATAATTGATCTCATTTTTATTTGAGGGCAGAATACGTGCCATTGTATTAATCCTATAAATGAATTCGCTCTCTATATGAAATTTACTCATGTTTTTTTAGGGCTCATAATTACCTCTAGTTCTGGCTTTGCTGCTGATGATTTCAACTGGCTTCGAGATGATGCTCGTAAAGATGAGCGAGTTCTTACCTACCTAACAGAACAAAACCACAAAACTGAACAGCACCAAAAAAGTTATCAGACGTTGACAAAAAACCTACTCACGCAGTGGGATACCATGGTGGCAGACAAAGGTGATAAGCCATGGTCGATCGTGAGTGGAAGAGAATGGACGCTAACGCGTCGCGATGGTCGTTACTTACTATTATCCCGTGCGAGTCAACATGCACCAGAAAACGTGGTGTTCGATTTCGATGAACGACAATCTGCGCATCAGTACTACCAACTTGGTCAATGGCAAGTGAATGGTGACACGCTCCTTTTCACGGAAGATATCGACGGTAGCGAACAATATCGTGCTGTGGTTGTTGATTTACTCTCCGGCCAATCTACGGAACTGGCGACGCACGTCGATAGTGGCGTATTGTTGTCACCTAACGGGAAAGTGGCATTCCTCGTTGCAAAGGAAAAGCGCACTCAGCGACCTCATCAGATCTTACGTATTTCCACTGAATCTTTGGCAAAAACAGTCCTATGGAATGAACCCAAGTCAGATTGGTTACTTTCTTTCTATCGTGCGGCAGATAGCCGTTATGCTGTGCTGCAAAGCAACAACGAGTCAACAACAGAGCAGAAGCTTGTCGATCTAGAAACGGGCACTGTCTCAGATTCATTGCGAAAGCCTGAAGTGGGTGTGGAATATTACGCGGATGTGGCGAAAGGTTACATTTATCTGAAAAGCAACTTTGAAGGAAAGTTCGCCCTTTACCAAGCCGAACTCGCACCGCTTGGCGCAACATGGCAACGCTTCACCAATCCTCGTGAGCCGCTTGAACAGTTCTACCTTTATGATGCAGGAGTTGTGGCACTTAGCAAGCCAAACAATGTGTCGACTTTGACGGTGTATTCTTACCAAGGTCAGGAAAAAGTGATACTGCCATTGGAACACGATGGTAATGTCGCTTGGCTAAGCACGTTGGGCGATTTTGAATCAAACAAGATTCGTATCCGAAGCATGTCGATGACTACGCCTCCTCAGTGGGAAGAGTTCGATGTAAAAACGCTGAATAAATCCTTGTACTCTCAAGATGCTTACCAAGACTTTGATAGTCAGCGTTATGTATCCCAACGTATTTTTATTAAGCACGACGGCGTTTCTGTCCCTGTCTCTTTGGCGTATCGCAAAGACAAATTGCACCCACAATCTCCTGTGATGATTTACGGTTACGGCGCGTATGGTTTTACGATGAAACCGTACTTTATGCCTCAGGTTATCAGTTTACTCGACCAAGGTGTGATTTACGCTATCGCCCATGTCCGTGGCGGTGGGTACTTTGGCGATGAATGGCACGAGCAAGGCCGTGGTGTGCGAAAAGCCAATTCTATTGGTGATTTTGTCGCGGCCGCGAAGGCGCTGCAAACATTCGAACGTGGCAATAGAGAGGTTTTCGCCATCGGTTCTAGTGCTGGTGGCACGTTGGTGGCCGGAGCGGTTAATCAAGATCCTAAATTGTTTTCAGGTGTCGTACTTAAAGTGCCTTTTGTTGATGTGGTTGCAAGTATGTCGGATACCTCACTTCCGCTTACCACACAGCAGTATGGCGAATGGGGTAACCCAACCAAACCTGGACAATTGGCGTTAATGAAGGCGTACGATCCGATTCTCAATATCCATAAAGACGCTTACCCACCCATGTTTGTTCAAGTCGGTTTAATCGATCAGCGCGTGCCATATTGGGAAGGCGCTAAGTATCTCGCTAAAGTTTCAGCGTTAAGTGAGCGCAACGGGCCGTACTTGTTGCAAACTGATTTTAATTCGGGCCACCAAATGGACCCACGACAAGCGCAAGAACAACAAGCAAAAGAATACGCATTTCTACTATCACTCATTAAAACATCTAAAGCGGAGCAGTAAATGAAGCTTACCCCAGTGTCAGCGGCAGTACTTTCGGTACTTGCTGCCAGTCAAGTGCACGCCGAATCTAAGGTTTTCTCAATGGAAGAGGTGGTGGTAACCGCCAATAAAATCGATCAGCCATTGTCAAAAGTGGCAGGTAGTGTCGCGGTTATCACAAACGAGCAAATCGAAGAAAGAGGCGAGACCGAGCTATATGACGTGCTGCGTAACGAACCTGGTGTAAGCGTGACGGGCGGTGCAGGACGTCCGCAAAACATTACCATCCGTGGTATGACGGGTAACCGCATTATGATCGTTCGTGATGGCATTCGTTCTGCGGATGGCTTCGGTGCGAATGACATTAATGATGCGGTTGGGCGAGATACTTTTGATTTATCCAATTTTGAATCGCTGCAAATCATTAAAGGTGCAAGCTCTTCGGTACATGGCTCTGGCGCGATCGGCGGTGTGGTGATTTTAGAATCCAGTCAGCCGGGTGATTTCTTAAATGACAAAGACTTCTACACCGATGTTTCCGGTACTTACACCGACATCAGCAACAAGTACAAAGGGACGAGTAACCTAGCTTTCCGTTCCGGTGATACTGAGAGTTTGTTTAACGTTTCATACTGGCAAGGGCAAGAGACACGTAATTTTGATGAGGATTTGTATAACCGCGATCTAGATGGTTACAGCGGTGCTTATACGATCAACCACTTTTTCAATGAAGAGGTGATGTTGAAAGCCAAAGCGGAACTCTACACCCAGAATCAAGAGCGTTTGGAGGGTTCACCGTCCATTCAACCTGATGGCATCTGGCATATTGAAGACTTTGCTGAAGATGAAACCTCTGAAGAGTACAGCGCTTACATTGGTGCAGAGGTGACACCGATTAATCCAACTTGGTTCGAAGAGTTGGATACCAAAGTTTACTGGCGTCACACCGAAGTCGTGGAAGACACCAACCGTTTAATGCGCCAAGTGGATCACAATGGTTTGATCACCAAACGTCGCGAGCTGGAACACAAAACCTTCATCGACGAAACAATAGGCTTCCGTGGTGACTTCACCAATACGATTTATGCAGCAAATGCAGAGCACCAATTGGCTTACGGTGTCGAGCTTTCTACTGACTATTACGAACGCACAGATAGCGATTCCAAGATTGATTGGAATGGCGTAACGCCTTCGACCAAACAACCTTTCGCTCCTGCTCGTGCTTATAACATTGGTTTGTATGTTCGAGACATGGTGGAACTGGATAAATGGACCATCACAGGCGGCCTGCGCTTTGATGCGCACCGTCTAACGCCGGACGGTGAGGGAGAAGTGGGCGGCTTCCCATTAAAGGACATGGATAGCTCAGAGGTGTCTCCAAGCCTGTCGGTTTCTCGTGAAATGTTTGCCAACAACATCGTTTATGTATCGTACAACCACGGTTACCGTGCTCCGGAATACGATAAAGCATATGGCTTCGTGAACCATGATTTCGTACCGCTAACGCCTTTTGTTATCGCACCTAACTTAGACCTAGAAGCCGAGACTTCGGACTCATTTGAAATTGGTAACAAGTTCGATAACGGTCGTGCGCATGTCTATGCGTCTGTGTTCTACAACAAGTTTGAAAACTTCATCGATGTTGTGACCACAGGCTTTGACTCAAGCACTGGTAATTACATCAAACAGTACCAAAACCTTGATGGCGTAGAGACTTATGGCGCAGAGCTTTCTGCGGGTTACGCGCTCACCAAACAATGGGACATCAGTACTAAGTTTGGCTACGTAGATGGCAAAGACGCGGAAGGCGAATACGTTCGAAGCATTACGCCATTCGAAGGTAACGCTCAACTGAAATACGCCAACCAAGACTTCAACGCTTACGTGGCTTGGAACTGGGCTGCTGCCATGGATCGCGTTCCTAAATGCCAGACCACGCTTGGCCTAGCGACAGAGTGCGCGCAGACAAGTGCGTGGAATACGTTTGATATTGGCGCAACTTACCACGTTTCCAAAGACTTTCGTGTTAGCGCAAACATCGTCAACCTGTTCGACAAAGAGTACATCCGATACCAAGACGTAGCCGGTATCGCTGAGGAAAGTAAGCGTTACTCAACGGAGCCTGGGCGCTACTTCACGCTAAATGCAAAATACGAATTCTAGGACGAAATCATGAAGCTAAAACCATTGGCGTTATCACTGCTTATTGCATGTATCCCTGCGGTGCAGTCTGCTGAGTGGGATTATCCCGAAACGGACTCTGTGGTAACGAATGAAGCGCAAGCGAAAACTTATCTAGACAGCCACTACTCAGAAGCGGGTGAGTTTAAGTTCCGTTACAAAACCCAGTCTCAGCTTGGTGAGCATTACAATTTTGATGTTTGGGTTAACGGTGAATATCAAGCGCAGCGCGCCCTCGTGGTCACAACCGATAAAAATCATCACGTTGTGCGAGTGTTTAAGAGCCTTGAAGATACGATCATTCGTAACGGTAAGCCAACGGTTGCAATGGAATTGGAATCACCTCGCCAACTGCAAGCACAAGAGCCACCTGCTTTGAGCTCTGGAAGTCTGGTTGATGTTGAGGTTTCTTTATTCAACCCAGATCTTCGCACCATGCAACAGCAAGCGGCACCAGAATCGACGTGGTCAGCACTATCCGATTACCCTCAGCCGATCGAGTACGTAACCAAGTCGATTGAGGTTTTACAGTCCGGCGGTAAGTTCTATCTCTCTAACCAAAGATTGAAGCAAGTGGATGCGACGGGCTTATTTGCAGCCCCAGCACCTGGTGAAGCGCCTGTACTCGAGACGTTGGACTTTCTCAGCGCAGAAGGGGTTCAAGCGTTTGACAGTGTTGAAGAGATGCAAAGCACCGAGTTTGGTGACAATGCGTTCCCACAGTTGATGGCTTTTTATCATCTTGATCGCTCGATCCAATATCTGACAAGCCTGACTTACGACTTGTTTGATGAACCACTTCGTTTTGACGCTCGCGGTTTATCAAAAGATAACTCTACGTACTATTACGGTCCGAAAGCTCTCATGCTGGGTGTCGGTGGTGTTTCTCCGGATGCAGTCGATGCTGATGTCGTGATACATGAGCTCGGGCATGGCATTCATTACCAAATCGTACCGGATTGGGCGTACGGTCACACTGGTGCTATCGCAGAAGGTTTTGCTGATTACTGGGCGGGCAGCGCGAGCTACCGCACTCAATATTTGGATGCTTCGCGTCGTGGTCAAGAATTCGAGTTAGATACGGTGTTCAACTGGGACGGTGTGTTCGGAACACGCAAAACAACTCGTAGCTTATGGAACCAAAGAGCGCGTTACTTCGAGGGTTCAGAGTATCCAGCGCACGTTAGTGTGGGCGGTGAACTAGGCGACGAGCTATGGTCAACGCCACTGTTCCAAGCGCTTAAAGCATCGGTTGAGCGATACGGTGATGATACCGATAACGTGTTCCGCGAGTTTGACGCCATTGTTCTTGAAGGAATGTATGGCATTGGTCGTGGCGTGAAAATGCATGATCTGGCGGAATCGACCGTGTTTGCCGCAAGCACCTTGTTCCCAAATAAAGATTACGCCCAATTCCTGACGGACAGCTTCAACAAACACAACTTACTTAAAGCGCCTCTTCGCGTTCGCTATGACGCTCGATACATCGCACAAGGTCAAAACGTGGGTGTGAACCTAAGTCAAACTGGCCGCGAAGCGAGCATCAAAGGGCAATGGCAGCTAAACAACGCATCCGTTTTCGACTTTGATGAAACGCTTTCTGACTCGACCTCAATGAAGGTGGCGTTACCAAGCGGTCTGACGTGTGGCACGCAATTCGATTCCTCTATTTCATTGGATTACCAATTTGCAGAAGGCTTAAAGACTCACCAGTGGAGTGAACAGGTGATGCTGGTTAATGGTACGCCAGAGCTTGATATCCAGCCTCAATCAGTGAATTCCGCTTTGCCAGAGCAGGGCGACAGGCTGTTCTCTCAGACGCTATCGGACAAGTCACTCACGATTGATGACTCGTTTGCGGTTTACCTAAACATCGAACATGACTCACTGCAGGATCTGCAAGTGACGCTTGTGTCTCCACAAGGCAAATCGGTCGTGCTACTTAGCCATCAATCAAGCAATACCAATGGATTTAAAGGTTACTTCACAGCTCAGTATGACGATGAGTTACAAGCACTTGTCGGTCAACCGAGTTGGGGTACTTGGCGTCTCGAAGTGTCTGACCGTGTGTCAGGAAACTCTGGGGTGTTGAAAGAGTGGGGTGTGAGTCACTTTGCTCAGTATCAGTGTAGTGCTGATACCACTAAAGAAAGCAGTGGTGGTGGTTCAGGTGGCGGTGGTTCGCCTTGGACCTTGTTAGGACTTTTCCTGCTTTCAATGGTGAGAGTGATTCGCTCTCGTTAATTAAAATCAAAAGAAGATAAAATCTATGAAGTTTCAATATTCTTTCGTTGCTATGTCACTAGCCCTAGCTGGCTGTGGCGGTGGTTCTGGTGGTGACACGTCGGCACCGACCTATGATGTAGCTGGCACCATTGTTTCTGCAGGTACACTTCTTGATACGCCAGTGTGCATCGATTTAAACCAAAACTACGTTTGTGATACTACTGAACCGAGTGCTAAAACGGATAATGCTGGTAAATTTAGCCTGACTTCAAGCGATAAAAACGTACTAACCAGCACCATTCTTGCTCAAGTTGAGCAAGGTTCGAACCAAACGTTGCGTCTTGCGGCTCCGGGCCAAAATTTAGCAACGGGTAACACGGTCAATGGTGTAACAACGTTGCTCGCAGGTCTTGTGGTTGACGGTAAAACCGTTGCTCAAGCTGAAGAAATTGTGAAAGCGCAACTCACCGATGCCGGCGTTTCTCTGTCTGGTACGGTGATGTCTAACGCAGAAGCCAGCGAGCTAGATAAGCTAGAGCAAAACACGGTTGCGCTATTAGCTGCGATGCAGCCACAACAAATGACCAAAGGTGTAGCGCTGCTTGCTCAAAGCCTTAGCTTCCAAGGTAAATCGTTGGCCTCTGATCTTCTGTCTGAAGCTCAAGTGAGTGCATTTGCTGAAGAAATTGCAGCGGTTGCTGAACAAACGGTTGGCAGCAACGATACGGGTGCCGTTCTTCATTTTGCTGATGGCGCAGCAGACGTTGCTGAGGTTCAAGCTGCTTACCCTGGTCAAGATGCGGAATACGGCTTCGACAAAGAGGACAAGCAAACGTCGACAGGCGCTGGCTTTAAGTTCGTTAAGCTAGATGCACAAGGTGCTGCTTTAGCTGCAGATGCGACTGAGTGGGCTTGTACTATGGACGAGCGTACTGGTCTTGTTTGGGAAAACAAGAGTGCGGATGCGAGCTCGGTTCAATTTAAAGATCGCCTATTTGCGTTTGAGTCTGAAACATTTAAGCCATTTAGTAAAGATGTAGAACTTGCAGGTTGTAAAGACGCTGGTGATGAAGTTTGTACCACTAGCCAATATGCGGAGCATATCAATAAGCAATCTTTGTGTGGCATCGCTGGTTGGCGCTTACCTACTTACCGCGAGACTTATGACTTATTAGACTTTGGTGAACAAACACTGTTCGCTCCGAACGATGAATATGCTCCATACAACGTGTATGGATTTAATGTTAAATACTTCCCACAGCAAACGATAGGCAGTCCTTATTTAAAGTATGGCGCGTTTTGGCATAGCGACTTTACGTTTGTGAATACATCATCACAGCTCGTTGATGCTGAAGTTTATTTCCCTGCAATTATCTCTCGGGGCGTAGATAGAGGCACTATTTCACTCGTCGATATTCGCTCAAGCAACACAAGTGCAGACGCCGATGACTCATACCAATTCCCAATCCGTCTAGTAGCAGTAAAGGGCCAATAAGATGAAGAAATTAATAACTGTACTATCTCTTGCTTTGGCTTCTCAAACTGCAATGGCTGCACAAGAGTGTTCTACTGACTTTGCTAAAACGGCACCTAACACGCGTTATACATATTCTGATAACGGTACCGTAACTGACCTGAAAACAGGTCTAACATGGATGCGCTGTCCAGTTGGTATGACATGGAATGTAGGAAACCAAGAATGCCAGGGGACGCGATCTACAATGTCATGGCAACTCGCTCTCTCCACAGCCAAACAAATTCGTAATAAGGACGGCAACCATCCTCTTCACAATTTTGCTGACAAAAAAAATTGGCGACTAGCAAATATCAAAGAGCTAGTATCTCTAACTGAGCGAGCTTGCCACAGCCCAGCCATAAATAGTACAGGGTTTGCTAGCGGCTATAGTCTGAAAGATGGAGATGATGTTCTAGGGCGTTATGTCTGGAGCAACACACCTAATGGCGACGGTAAGCATGTTGCAACTTTTGATACGACTAATGGTGAGGTTTTCAATAGAGATCCGTTAAACTCAAGTTTCAAAAGCTCTCTCTTGTTAGTGACAGATGAATAATAATTATTACGTTAATAAGGGTTGATAGCTTTGCCTTTATGATAGGCTCCGCCAGTGCGGAGCTTTTTCTTTTCTAACCTTTGGAACTTATCGTGTTGAGCAGAGTATTTAAACTTGGAACTGCTTAAGTTGATGTTTTTGATTTTCTGCTAAACCAGACAACTCTTGAGCGGCAGCAGCGGATTGCGTAATGCCAGTGACGTTCTGGCTCACTAGTTCATAGATGTTCGTTAAGTTGTTGTTGATATCAGCCGTAACCTGTTTCTGCTCTTCTGATGCGGTTGCAACTTGAGTGTTGATTGAGTTCAGATCGGCGATAGCATTACTGATATTAGCAAGTGATTGGCTAACTTCTTGTGTCAGAGCTTGGTTGTCTGACAACATGGCTAAGCTGGAATGCATACTTTCATTTGCGTGACCAGATTGTTGCTGTAGCTCTTCTATAATGGTTTGGATCTCTTTGGTGGACTCCTGAGTTCGCGCTGCCAGCATACGTACTTCATCGGCCACTACCGCAAAGCCTCGGCCACTTTCGCCCGCTCGTGCAGCTTCAATCGCTGCATTCAGTGCAAGTAGATTCGTTTGCTCAGAAATACCTTCAATCACTTCGATCACGCGACCAATGTGTTCTGATTGATCTTTTAGCGAAGTTACGACGGCAGCGGCTTCGTTAAGTTGTTCCGCCATCTTTTCACTTGCGCGAGTGCTTTCCCCAAACATGCTTATACTTTGTGAGGTTAACGTACGTGCTTGATTTGATGCACTATCGGCTTCTTGTGCATTGGTCGATAC
Source organism: Vibrio sp. Vb1554 (assembly GCF_033344235.1). NCBI lineage: Bacteria > Pseudomonadati > Pseudomonadota > Gammaproteobacteria > Vibrionales > Vibrionaceae > Vibrio > Vibrio sp. Vb1554. The sequence goes on from NZ_JAWPOJ010000003.1 coordinate 289,686, forward strand.
TTCAGCTGCGGTCGACTCTAGCTGATTGATCGCCGAGGCTACTTGCTCAACTTCTTGCTTTTCTTGATCCGAGTTGACGCTGCTTTGAGTCATAACAGTTGCTAACTCGGTTGATGCTGATGCCACATCTTCACTAATGCGAACCAATGCGCTTACAGTTTCACGCAGTTTTTCTATGGTCTGGTTTACATCTCGAGCCAGCTGAGACACTTCGTTTTTCCCGATGGCTTCGGCCTTAACTAGTAGGTTTCCCTTCGCGACTTCCTGCATCGTTACTTGAAGGTTACGAATCGGCGCAACGATGTAGCTGGCGAGTACCCAACTAATAAGTGAAGCGGCACTCAAGATCACCGCAAGCGAGACGGCGCTGTAAGTTAGCGTGGTTGAATGTTGTTCGCCATTCGTTTCGACTTCATCGGTGACGATTTGATTCAATTGTTTAGATAGTTTGTCGATGGCGTTGATCATCGCTTCGCCAGCTAATCGATACTCAGCCATTGCAGATTCGTACTTTTGATTGAAATCAGAGGTGGTGTAATCAGAAGAGTGTTTAGTGGTGAGCAGAGGTGTCATGGTAACGCGAGTGAAATCAACATAGTGATTCATGGCCTTACGCATAGCATTGACTTCATTTTGAACGCCAGGGAGATTGTCGATGGAGTTAAGAAAATCGCGGTTTTTGTTTTGTCGCTCAGAAAGCTCTTGGTTGAGAGACTGAACATCTTCGGCTCTAAATAGACTATAAATGGCTTTGATGCGCATGGCGTAAGTGTTGTCTACGATGCCGCTAAGTTCCTCTTTGTGAATGATTAGCTTATGGGTGGAAGCCGAAACCTTATTGAATGCTTGATCGAGTTTACCGATTCCGACACTTAGTCCAATGATGAGTAATATAACTGTGAATAGAACAGGCAGAAAAACCTGAAGTTTAATAGAAAGCGTACTAAGAAATTGACGCATGAGATTGACCCTCTATCGGTTTGATTATTATCTTTTTTATAAATAAGCATTTCGATTTTAATTGTTACATTCGCCAAATCAATGAGTTACTCATATCTAATTGTTATGAAATGTACCAAAATCGATGGGGTTATCATCTTGAACATGAGGCAACTTATAAAAACGTTACGTTCAAATTGAGAGAGGGATAAGTCGCGGAATTAATAGTTAGAAATGACAACGTGTCATAGAGGGTTCAACTAAGTGAAACACAACTGTCATATTCAAATTCTAAAGTGAGCACCGTTCAAGTGAAACACAACGGCAATAAAGCCACTTAAGGAAATTGTGATGAAAAAGACAGTAATCGGTGCAATCGCACTTCTAGGCGCAATGGCAGTGACTCCTGTTTCTGCTAAAGAAACTATCTCTGCAGTGGGTTCTAGCAGCGTAACTCCACTGATGGAAGTTTTCTCTGAAACGTACATGAAGAAGAACCCTAACGTATTTATCGAAGTTCAAGGTCCTGGTTCTTCAGCTGGTGTAAAAGCAGCGAAAAATGGTTCAGCAGACCTTGGTATGTCTTCTCGTAATCTAAAAGACTCTGAAAAAGAATCAACACTAATCGAAGAAGTGGTTGCTCGTGATGGTATCGCAGTGGTTGTTAACCCACAAAACAAACTGCCAGGTCTAACAGCCGAGCAAGTGACTGCAATCTACAAAGGCGAAGTATCAAACTGGAAAGAAGTCGGTGGTGCAGACAAGCCAATCGTAGCCATTACTCGTGACACGGCTTCTGGTACTCGTGGCGCATTTGAAGACATCATGTCTCTAAAAATGAAGATTTCTGGTAAGAAGGTATCAGCTATCTCTCAACGTGCTCAAGTTGCAAACGGTAACGGCGCACTGAAAACAATGGTTGCATCTAACCCATACGCAATCGGCTACATTTCTCTTGGTACTGTAGACAACACTGTTAATGCGCTAGCAATCGACGGCGTTGATGCAACGGTAGCTAACGTTAAAAACGGTTCTTACAAAGTAGCGCGTCCATTCCTTGTTCTTTACAAAGAAGGCAAGCCATCAACAGAAACGCAAAAATTCCTAGACTGGATGCTAACTGACGAAGCGCAAGCGCTAGTTGACCAAAAAGGTTACATCTCAGTTAACTAATCCCATCGGGACTCTAAAGTTTGCTCAGCCCAACGTTTCGGGCTGAGCCTTTTCTATCCATTGTGTTCAACGGCATTGCCCAGAACCGTGAGATTTTTAAATGACCATCGCAACAAATAGTGAAAAGCTTATGAATACTGACGCTAGAGCTATCAGCAAGTCAGGCCTACGCGAGAAGCGTCGTGTCGACTGGAAAGAGCGCATCTTCCACGGCTTGTTCCTAACGAGTGCCGTAATCGGCATTGTTTCATTGGCCGTTATTGCATACTTCATCGTTCGAGAGAGTATTCCGGCATTCCAAGAAGCAGGCGTATCGGGCATTGTCTTAGGACAAAACTGGTTACCACCTGCGCTTTATGGTGTCGCCACCATGATTGTGGCATCTATCGTATCGACGGCTGGTGCTGTCATTGTTGGGGTTCCAATTGGTGTTCTGACCGCCATTTTTATCGCTGAAATCGCACCAAAGCGATTAGCAGACATCATCCGTCCAGCGGTTGAGCTGCTAGCCGGTATTCCTTCAGTGGTCTACGGTTTCTTCGGTCTGGTTATTATCGTTCCATTGATTCAGAAGGTATTTGATGTACCTGCAGGTAATACTATCCTTGCCGGTATCATTGTTCTTGGTGTGATGATTCTACCAACGGTAATTACGGTATCTGAAACGTCTATCCGCGCTGTCCCTCGTACTTATAAAGAAGGTTCTTTGGCACTGGGCGCATCGAAAATCTACACCATCTTTAAGTTGCTCGTTCCAGCGGCTCGCTCAGGCATCATGACAGGTGTGATACTGGGTATCGGTCGTGCGTTGGGTGAGACCATGGCGATTATCATGGTTATGGGTAACGCGCCGGCAATGCCAGAAGGCATCCTTGATTCGGCTCGTACACTAACTGCAAACATCGCTATTGAAATGTCTTACGCAAGTGGTGTTCACGCGAACGCACTTTACGCTACAGGTGTAGTACTTCTGGTCTTCATCATGTCGTTGAACGCTGTACTACTGTACCTAAACCGAGAAAAAGCGAAGTAATCGCTCGTTAAAGGTGACTATTATGGATCGCGCAAAACTGAAAAAAGCACGCCAGTTCAAAGATAATGTCTTTAACGCATTTGTCTGGATCTCGGCAGCACTAACGGTAGGTTTTTTGTTCTGGATTATCTGGTACATCCTATCAAACGGTCTACAACACGTAGATTGGAACTTCATTACTGATAACTATACGCGCACAGGTGAAGAGCACGGTATCTTCCCAATGATTGTGGCGACCATTTACATGGTTATCGCTTCTATCGCAGTGGCAGCGCCACTCGGTATCATGACGGCAATCTACTTGACCGAATACGCGAAAGTGGGCAGTCGTTTGGTGAAAATCATCCGATTCTGTACCGAGTCATTGGCGGGTATCCCGTCGATCATTTTCGGCCTGTTTGGTATGACTTTCTTCGTGGCGATTCTTGGCCTTGGCTTCTCGATTCTATCGGGTGCATTGACGCTAAGTATCCTAATCCTGCCAGTGATCATCCGTACAACGGAAGAAGCGCTGATGGCAGTGCCACAAACTTACCGTGAAGGCTCTTATGGCCTCGGTGCTTCTAAGATTTACACTATCTGGCGTTTGATTCTTCCAAGCGCAATGCCAGGTATCTTAACCTCGGTCATTCTAAGTATTGGTCGTGTCATTGGTGAGTCTGCTCCAGTATTCCTGACAGCAGGTATGGTTGCACGTATTCCGGATTCTTTATTGGATTCAGGTCGTACGCTAACCGTTCACCTATACAAACTGACTACCGAACTGTTTACCGTTGAAGAATGGAATCAGGCTTACGGTACGGCAACAGTGCTTATCGTAGTTGTTCTCTTGATCAACATGGTAACGAAACTGATTGCTAGACGTTTTAACACCGCAACTTACTAACAACACTAATTAAGAACGCACGTTAAAAGACACGAATTCGAGAATTAAGAGATTAAGACAATGAACAAATTTGATATTGAAAACCTAGACCTATTCTACGGTGACAACCAAGCACTGAAATCGATCAACTTACCAATTCCAGTTCGCCAAGTAACTGCACTTATCGGCCCGTCAGGTTGCGGAAAATCAACGCTTCTACGCTGTTTGAACCGAATGAATGATCTAATCGAAGGCGTGAAAATTACAGGTAAATTGGCGATGGACGGCGAAGATATTTACGGCAACATTGATGTTGCTGACCTTCGCATCAAAGTCGGCATGGTATTCCAAAAGCCAAACCCATTCCCGATGAGCATTTACGAGAACGTGGCTTACGGCTTACGTGCTCAAGGTATCAAAGACAAAAAGACAATTGATGAAGTGGTAGAGCGTTCGCTGCGCGGTGCTGCACTTTGGGATGAGGTGAAAGATCGCCTTAAATCACACGCATTCGGTCTTTCTGGTGGTCAGCAGCAACGTTTATGTATTGCACGTACAATCGCGATGGAGCCTGATGTGATTCTGATGGATGAACCAACGTCGGCACTTGACCCAATTGCGACACACAAAATCGAAGAGTTGATGGAAGAGCTAAAGAAGAACTACACCATCGTTATCGTGACTCACTCAATGCAACAGGCGCGTCGTATCTCTGACCGCACTGCGTTTTTCCTAATGGGAGAACTGGTCGAGCACAACGATACGCAAGTGATCTTTAGCAACCCTCAAGACGACCGTACTCAAGGCTACGTAAATGGTGATTTCGGTTAATCCACCGTATTTACAAGCATAACTAAATAACTATAAGCGATGGTAACTTTGCCCCTCTTAATGAGGGGCCTTTTTCTTTTTAAGTCGTGGGCTTATAACGCCTACCAACACAAAAAATCTTGTAAATAAGTACAACTTTCCTCCCCAGTTTATAAAGTATGTAACTTATGTGAAACATGGCTTTAAAAGTGCTGAAGAGCTCTCGAATGTAACACTAAGTCTGATAATTTTGCGAATGACTTAACAGCTCAAATTTGAACGTATTGATTGCATATCATGGCCTAAGTAGTTTTTTATCGAGGATAAAAAAGTAGATTAGGTTGGTAGGGTGAGTTTAAGAAGTTTTACAAGAAAAGTGTCTTCAACGAGGGACCATCGGTTGCTAGCGGAGGCAATCTTTGATCATTTAGAGAGTCTGTTCTCCCCTCAAGCCCTCGCTATTTTTGAAGATCCTTCAATTAACCCTCGTCATTCGATGAGCTTCTCTCGCGGAGAGCTTTACCCAACCCAAAACTATCCTGAGACATTCTGGGAGTGGGCAAGTCAGTTTGACACCTCTGAAAGCATCATACCTCTGGCGATCAACACTTGTAACTGGAATCACACCCGAGATTTAGGTGGTGATAGTTACATCATGATGCTCGACAACACGCCTATCAAACGTACCTACCTACTGATTCAATCTGTTCATGCTCGCACGGCACATAATATCTATGAAGAAAGTTACGACGCAATGCAGCTTGCAGCGGCGCGTTGGCAATGTATTCGTGCCGAAAAAAATGCCTCGAAAGAGATCAGGCACAGAGATATTCGTGAAGCGCAATATGTTGATGAGATTAGCCAACGCGAGCGCTTTATCGAAAATATGAAGTTAGTTCAGCAAGTTGCACTCGAAATCTCTAATCCTGATTCTTTAAAGGACTTGTACTACAAAGCCGTCGAAGCGTTACGTGAACGACTTGGGTTTGATCGCTCTACACTGATGCTTCTCGATATGAAAAAGCGCAGCTTCAGTGGTACATACGGCACGGATGAGTCAGGAATTACGATTGATGAATTTCACACACAATACGATTTACATCAACTTAGCGAGGAGTATATCACCGCGTTATCTAGCCTTGAGAGCAACTTAGTGATTGTAGAAGACGCGCCAATATACACAGCAGGCAAGGTCATCGGGCAGGGCTGGAATGCGATGTTGATTTTACGCGATGGCAATGAACCGTTTGGGTGGTTCGCGCTAGATAACTTTATTCATCGTAAGCCGATAACGGCATATCAAAAACAGATGTTGGACTCGTTTGGTTCACTCTTCTCTCAAATTTACATTCGTAAGCGCCAAGAACAAAACGTACGCATGTTGCATTCAAGCATGGTTGAGTTATCACGTTGCACTACTGTCAGTGGAGTATGCAAATCGGCCGTCACTTTCGCCATTAAAAATCTTGGTATTGATCGAATGGCGGTGTTTTTAACTGATGAAAATTGCTCTTACATGCAAGGAACGTGGGGTACCGATATTCAAGGTAACGTGGTGGATGAATCTTACTTCTTTGGCGAAACCCAAGATTTCTCTCTTATAAATCTGGCTCGCTCAATGCCAAACGAAGTCGCATTTGAAGAATCAATGCCTATTTATCATGACTGTAATATTGTTGGCTTTGGTTGGGCTGCGATGACGGTATTGACTTCAAATAGCAGTGGTCCTATCGCCTTTATCGCTGTTGATAATTTGCTGACACGTGCGCCGTTAACTTCTCAGTTACGTGAAGTGATTCGTATGTTCGCGTCCAGCTTAGCTGAAGTATTGCAACGTACTCAAGCTCAAGAGGCGATTCGCGAATTAAACGAAAACTTAGAGCTGGAGGTTCAGAACCGAACAAAAGAGTTGGAGGAAGCCAATCGACAGCTTGAGGTACTTTCTAAGCTCGATCCTTTGACGCGTCTTGGTAATCGCCGCATGTTAGAACATGTGATGCAAAAATATTGTGCCCTAGAGTGTGAAGACGACATGTCGTTTGGCCTGATCCTGATTGATATTGACCATTTTGGCTTATTCAATAATCACTATGGTCATCTCGAAGGCGATATCGCATTGATGCGAATTGGCTATATCTTGGATCATCATACCAAAGGTGAAGATGAAGTTTTTTGCCGTATCGGAGGTGAGGAGTTTGCATTGCTCATGATTGGTTCTGAGCAAGAGGAGGTTCGACTGAGAGCAGAGTGCATTCGTCAGTGCATCGAGGGCGAGGGGATAAAGCATCGACATAACCCAGAAGGGGAGTTACTTACCGTTTCAGTCGGTTACTCCTGTTATAAAGCGAAAGGCAAAGACTTTAATTTCGACCATTTATATCAGTTGTCGGATAAGGCACTCTATCAAGCGAAGAATCATGGGCGAAATTGTGTAAGGCGATACGAATACGAGCCCCAAGTTTTGTTGAGTAAGTGATGTTCATAAGAGCAACTTGATAGGGAAGAAGCGGCGGTTGGTGCTCTAGATAAAACCGCTAAAGCAAAATTTGGCCGGATAAGAGAATTGGCAGCTCATGAGAGCTGCCATTGTTATTTAGTTATTTATAGCTTTTCGAGTTGGTGGTCGGTTTTCGTTACGTTTGCTTTGCCAAGGTTTTGAATTTTCGCTAGCAGCGAATCAGGGCTCCAAGGTTGTTGGTTAGCACTAAAACGCGCTTGATTCATGGCATTAAGCTCTTGCTTAATTGCTTGTACGTCACCAGGGTTTAACCTGTCTTGATGAGTGGTTAAATACTCATTTACAGAGCGTTCAATTTTCGCAGCATCGCCCTCTTCGATGACTTTTTTTAGCGCGTCGATGCAAAGTGGTTGTTCAGTATTTGAAACCGTTCCACTCGCTGTTATTGACCGCTTTTTCCATGCCCAAATTGCGATTCCCAATGTCATTATCCAAAGCCCTAAGAAAACAAAGGTTAACGTTCGCCAGAGACTGCTCACACCGCCGCTTGATTCAGGACTAGGGGCTGACACTAAAGGTGCTGAAAGAGGCGATTCCGGCAACGTGATTAGCCCAGTGTCATTTTTCTCTACGTCTAATGTTAGCTCTGGTAACGTTGTTTTCTTCGCTTCATCATTTTGACTGTCCCACCAGTTCAAGTCGTATCCTGGTAAGGTATATCTCCCGGCCTCTGTAGGAATAATGACTTGCTTCACCGTCATGGTAACGGTGCCATCTCTCGCGCTATCGAACTTAGGTTGTTCGGGATACACGCGCAGTGAACTCGGGTAACTAATATTGACTCGTGGCAGATATTCGGCTTGTGTACCGCGAGCCTTAACTTGAATGGTTCGAGTGAGTGAAGAGCCTTGTTTTACTGTGTTGATTGCGTTAGTCGACAATAGATTACCTTGATCGTCTTGCCAGCTCTGTGTCATTTCTAACGCTGAAGCAGGAAGCCATTCACCTTTAAATTCGCTCGGAATCGGTTTGACCGTGATTGGCATGCGTTCCGCTTTGGTGTTGATAGGCATTATTTTGGTTGAGCCCGTCAAGCTGTCGCCATAAATATAAGAACCGGTCAGTTTAGGACCTATCAAGGTATAAGTGCCTGGTTGATTTGCCGTTAAGCGAAACGACTGCTCTATGACCGCTACTTCTAACCCATTTAAGATCTTCTGTCTTTGTTGTAAGCCACCCAGTGCCTCAAGCTTCATGCCTTCAATCTGCGGAGGTACTATTTGCGGGTTATCTAGGCGTCGAGTGTCCGCTTTAATTAGAAGTTGTATACGTAATGTTGCAGATTGCTGAGGGTAGAGCGTACTGTTGTCGACCGTAATATTGAAGCTAAATAGATCATCAAGATTGGGGTCTGTTTGGCTCGCGTTGACACGCAGTTTGATCGGCTCCGTTCTCATACCATCAGCGGAAAAACTTGGAATAGTCAGAACACCTTCTTTCATTGGTGCAATTGAGATACTCCACTCGGTACGCACTGATTTTCTTCCGTTAATGTTATTGCTAGAGCGGCCATAACGAGGTTGACCCAAGAAGAAGTCTTTCTCTAGAACATTGAAGTCGATTGAGTCTGAGCTGAGCTCAGTATCTGAAATGATTCTGAGGTTAATCACTTCATTCTTGGCTACTTGTGTTTTATTCACACTAGCTTGAAGTGTCTGTGCTATCACCGAGAAACTGGATATTAGGCTGGCCACAAAAATAAAGACCAGTTTTACGCCTTTGTTCATCACAGGCTTACCACTCCTTTTGAGATTGTTGTGGAGGTTGTTTTTGTTGCGCTTGAAGTTGCATTTGCGCACGGATCAAAAAGCTTGGGTCGCGAGCACTTTCTACTGCTTCTAGTCGACGGAACTCAGGATCATCCTGATGCATTTTTTCGGGATGCGCTTTAGCCTGTATTGGTTCACCTTGATCCTTCACTTGCTTGTCATCTCGTTGCGGTTGATGTTGTTCCGTTTTTTGTTTTTCTTTTTTATTTTCAGAATCTTGCTGATTTTGTGACTGTTGTCCTTGCGCTTCCTTCCCTTCGTTTTGAGACTTTTGTTGCTGTTGCTGTTGCTGTTGCTGTTGCTGTTGCTGTTGCTGTTGCTGTTGCTGTTGCTGTTGCTGTTGCTGTTGCTGTTG
>NZ_JAWPOJ010000003.1:299247-308272 GCF_033344235.1 Vibrio sp. Vb1554
CTGTTTTAGCTTTTCTTCTACAACCGATAGGTTTTTCTTCGCGGCTTCAAAGTTAGGCTTTTCCTCTAGCAGCTTTTTATACAAATCAGCCGCATCTTCTAATTGACCATTTTGAGCGAGCGAGTTGGCGAGGTTATAGCGGCCGTTAAGGGAGGCATCATGAGAAAATGCTTCGATAGCGGCTTCGTAGTCACCTTTTTGATAACTGGCGGCTCCTTTCCAGCTTGGGTTTGTAAATAGGTTTTGCGCCTGTTCATACTCACCTTGCTTGTAGAGTTCCGCTCCTTGTTGGTCGGCATTTAAGAACGGATTAGCTTCTGCATGCGGTGTCCACGTTACTGGGACTACAGTCGCAACTACCATCCAAATCAGGTCGCGTCGAAACAGTAAAGCCGCAGGAAGAAGTAACAACGGCAGTAACCAAAAGCCACTGTTGAGACGAGAGTCAGTTTTAACTTCTTCGCTTTGGGTTGCAGAAAGCTGGCTACCAATGTTATTGGTAAAGGCCGCGATGTTTTCAACATCACGGTTGGTGTGTTGAATAGGAACAAATAGGCCACCAGTCTTATTCGCTAGCGTTTGTAGATTTTTCAGATTTGTTTTCGCTACGACGGTTGTGCCTTGTGCAGTTTTTAGCAGAGATCCATCGGGCAGCGCGATAGGCGCACCGTTAGGAGTCCCGACGGCAAGAACAGAAATGCGAAACTTTGTACCTTGGACTAAATCTAACGCGCGAGACAGCTCTGACGTATCAAGATCATCCGCTAACACGATGATATCGCCTTGTTGCGTGCCTGCTTGAGAAAACTGGTTGATCGCAAGTTCAATCGCGGCAGGCAGGTTTGCTCCTTGAAAAGGCATCAGCTCTGGTGACAAATTTTCGATAATGCCAGCAAGCGTGCTGGAATCAGTTGTCAGTGGACTTAAGTTATAGGCATCGCCAGCGTAAGCAATAAGTCCAGTGGCTCCCTCTTTCCATTTAGGCAGCAAATCGAGCGCCTTATAACGTGTTTGTGCTAGCCGATTGGGTTTGATGTCTGTAGCAAACATAGAGCGAGACATATCAAGCACCAAGATACGGTTTTGGTTTAACTCAAAGCTTGGTCGAGCATTGGACTGCCAGCTTGGCCCCGCTAATGAAATGCAAGTTATTGCCCAAGCTAAACCCCATAGAGTGAAGTAATGCTTAGACTGCGTGTTTTGTCCGAGCATCCGCGATAGGTGAGGGGCAATCAGTGTGGACTTTTGGGCTCTAAATTTGTGATTAAGCAAGAGTGCAATAGGGATCACGATGAGCCCCAAAAGCCAATAAGGATTGAGGAAAATAAACTCAGCCATGTTTTCTCCTTAATAGGAATAACAATACCGACAATACAAATGCAGCGCTTAATGGATATGGAAACCATTCAGACTGAGGGCGCCAAGTTTGTGTGTCGCTAGATACGGGTTCTAGCTGGTTGATGGTGTCATAAATCTTTTCGAGCTCTTCTGTATCTCGCGCTCGAAAATATTGTCCACCTGTCACCTCTGCCACTTTAGTCAGTGTTTGTTCATCTAAGTCGGCTGTGGTGTTGACTTTGCGAGTCATGAAAAACTCTTTTACCATCATTTCACCAGCGCCCACGCCCACGGTGTAAACAGTGGCGTTGTATTTTTTCGCAATTTCCGCTGCTTCTAGCGGCTCGAGCACCCCTGCAGTATTGCTGCCGTCACTGAGCAAAATCATGACTCGTTGGGGAGCATCACTGTCTACAAAGGTTTTTGTGCCTAACCCAATACCATCACCAATGGCGGTTCGTTGACCAACCAAGCCGATGACGGTTTGATTAATCTGTTGCATGACGCTTTTGCGGTCTGCAGTGAGTGGTGTTTGCAAATAAGCATGGTCGCCAAACAAAACAACTCCGAGACGGTCACCTTTTCTCTTTGCTACGAAATCAGACAGAACTTTTTTGACTGCTGTGAGGCGATCGATATATTCGCCGTTGAGTTCCATGTCTTCCTGCTGCATCGAACCGGACAGATCGACGACTAACATCAAGTCCCGATATTTGGGTTGGAATTCAACGGGATCGCCAAACCAAACTGGACGCGCACACGCGACGACAAGAAGGCCCCAGATCGCGATTGAAAGTGCTTTTTGCAGCGCTTGCTTAGGCTTGCTGCGATTCTCATTGGTTGGTAAGTACGCCAATTTGATCTCGGCTTGTTGAGATTCTTGTGGCAGGAACTTGTATACCAGCCATGGGATGGGCAACAAAAACAGTGCCCACCACCAGACAAATTCAATGTTTAGCCATTGGGCAAGATCGGTTATGAGTGTTTGCTCAGTCACGGTTATTTGCCTTTTTCTTTGGTGGCAAAGCGTAGGTTATCCAAAAGACACAATCGTCTACCAAGCTTTGATGCTGCCCTTGGGAAGAATTCTGATACAACGCTTCTTGCCACTGATGTTGTTTGTCTACGAATCGACTTTCTTTGGTATGGCTATCGAGAAATTTATACCAAGCGATTCCGGTTAATGGTGCGATCTCTTCACGCGGAAAGTAACTCAATGCTGCCTGGCGCAATATTTCCAGAGCAGAAGAGGGGGTATGAGGCGCGGTAGGTTGAGTTAAAAGTGTTAATGCTGTCTTTTTTGCGCGTAAGTGTTTTTTACGCCATCTCACATAAAGACAAATGCCGAAAACGAAGAGCAAGGTGGCTGCAAGCACCACCCACCATCCCCAAGCGAGCGGAAACCAATCCGGAGCGTTTGGCAAAATCAAAGGTTCAAGGTCTAGGCTTTGGTTGTTTGTTGTCATTATTATTACTGCTTAATAAATACTGCTTGTCAGTTTGTTAGCTTAATTGTGAAATTAAGGGCCAGCCACTTGATAGCGTGTTAAATGGAATTGCTATCGAATGGCACTGCTGCTTAATGGTTTCTTGATGTTGGGTAAAGTGGCTTTCGAGTTCTCTTCGTTGTCCTTTAGAGCCAAAGTTAAACCATTGACTATGCAGCCCATCCGAAGCTTTCACTTGACCTCTAAAGTCTGTTTCGCCTCTTTCTAACGGATCATAAAACTGAACGGCCCTTACGCTATTGTGTTGTTTGAGTCGACGTAGTTGTGCCAGTTCCGTTGGTGTTACGTGGGCAAAGTCACTGAGCATAATCAATTCGCTGCCTTTTGGGGTGAGCGTATGAAGTGTCTCCAATACTTGTGTATAAGGCAGTGTACGAGTGTCGTTGCTTGCAGTACGAGTTACTTGCGCATTATGTATGTCGACTATGGCGTTAAGAATCCGCAGCCCTTGTCTTTGTAAAGAAGAGGGGCGAAATTCAAGACATTGATGTCCGTCATCAATCACTGCGCCGATGCGATCTTTTTTAGCTAGAGTTAGCCAAATTAGAACACTGGCAAAGTGGGCCAATTGAACGGATTTGAGTACATACTTAGATCCAAAATGTAGACTAGAACTTAGATCAAGATAAAGAATGACCGCTTGCTCTTTATCTTCTGCAAACAATTTTGTATGTGCTTTACCGGTCCTAGCGGTGACTCGCCAATCAATGCTGCGAATATCGTCGCCAGGTTGATATTGGCGCACCTCCATAAAATCCATACCTCGCCCTTTTTGGCGACTGGTATGGTTACCACTCATCTGCGACCAGAGACTCTGTGCTGGTGGTAACCAAAGTACAGATTGAGTGCGATATTGGAGCAGCTCTTCAAGGGTTAATGTCACCCCATTCGCATGAGGTGGTAATGAATGTGTAGCGGACATATCACTCACCTGTTTATGCACTGCCAACAAGGTTTAGCAGTTTATCGATGACCTGGTTTGCCGTAATGCCTTCCGCTTGAGCGTGGTAACTCAACAATAAACGGTGGCGCAGTACCGGATAAGCCATGGTTTGAACATCTTCCGGAGAGACAAAATCACGACCAGCAAGCCAAGCGTGCGCACGTGCACAGCGATCAAGAGCGATGGTGGCACGCGGACTCACACCCATTGACAACCACTTGTCCAACTCAGTGTCATATTCGTTGGCTTGACGTGTCGCCATAACTAAACGGACGATGTACTGCTCTATCGTTTCTGCCATATGAATATCCAACACCTCTTTACGTGCAGTGAATATATCTTGTTGGCTTAACATTGGGCGTTCAACCTTTACTTCGCCCTTTGCTTCTCCGCGGTTAATACGCAAGATAGATAGCTCATGCTCTGCATCTGGGTATTCCACTTCTAAATGCAATAAAAAGCGGTCTAGCTGCGCTTCAGGAAGGGGGTAGGTCCCTTCTTGCTCTATCGGGTTTTGAGTTGCCATAACCAAAAACAACTCTGGCAGCGGGTAGGTATGACGACCTGCTGTGACTTGTTTCTCTGCCATTGCTTCAAGCATTGCCGCTTGTACTTTGGCTGGTGCACGGTTTATCTCATCCGCAAGAATAAGCGAGTTGAAGATAGGACCTGACTGGAAAGTGAACTCTCCGGTTTCGGGACGGAAGATATCGGTGCCGGTTAAATCGGCTGGCAGCAAGTCAGGGGTGAACTGAATTCGGTGGAAGTCACCTTCAACACAGTCTGAGAGTGATTTTACTGCACGAGTTTTTGCTAACCCAGGAGGGCCTTCAACTAAAATATGCCCATCCGCAAGAAGCGCAACAAGCAGTTGCTTTACCAGATCTTGCTGTCCGATGATCTGCGACTCTAAGTATTGCTGAAGAGTTTCGAAGTTAGATTTATGCATGCTTTGGACTCTCGGTATCCATGTGATTTTCGTGTTGAGTATTGGTCATTTTCCATGTGAAAAAAGTTCCAACGCTCTATTGCAATTTATCTTTTCAATATTGGGACGCTACAGAGAATTGCAAGTACGTGCTATCTCTGAAAGTGCTTATTTGACAGTGTGTTACATTTATTTTTCATAATATAATGAGAAATGCCTCTAGTTTTGTACATATGAGCCGATAAAGATTCCGTGGTGTGCGTGTCATGAGATATGCACCTGATTCCCCTTGTGGGGCCAATAACAAGTGATTCTTTTAAAAGGTCCGAATATGTTGAAACTTCATTCCTTGAGCATCAAACAGAAGGTTGTACTTGGCATTACGTTTGCTGTTCTAGCATCAACAATCATTGTTGGTGTTATGGCTCAGCGTCATGCGAGAGATGTATTGAGCCATCGTCTTATTGACATCGAGCTACCTGCGATGTTGCAGCAAATCAATACCGAAATTGACCGCGAAGTTGTCGAAATGCAACAAGCGGCAAAACAGCTGGCTACAAACGAATTTATTGTTGAAGCCCTATCTAATACAGACCGTGATCCGTCAGTAGAAGTTCAGTTGGTTCAGCAGCTCAATAACGTTAAATCACAGTATGGTCTTAATGATGCGTCGGTAGCGAATCGTCAAACGGCATATTACTGGAATCAAAACGGATTCTTACGTCAACTTAACCGAACGCAAGATGCTTGGTTCTTTGGATTTACGTCGTCTGGTCAAGAAACGTCCGTGAGTGTGTTCCAAGAGGCAAATGGCGAAGTGAAAATGTTTGCCAATTTCCAAGATCTTAATGGTACATCAATGTCAGGTCTCTCTAAATCTATGGGAGACATGGTTGCTTTGCTCAATGGGTTTAAAATTGAAGATACGGGTTACGTGTTCCTCACTAATGAACAAGGCCAGATTCAAATACACCGCCAACAAGGTAAGAACCAAACTTCTATCACTAAACTATTTGGTAGTGACGCAAGTGCGCTGTTGAACAAAAATAGCTTCAACCTAATTAATGTGGAGTTTGAAGGGCAGGATACTTTTGTTTCTAGTTTGTATGTTCCTTCAATGAACTGGTTTGTTATTGGCGTGGTTCCCGTTGATGAAGTATTCGCAGACCTGAATGCGACAGCTAAAAAAATGCTGTTTACGACCATCATTGTTGCCGTTGTATTCATTCTCATGGGCGTATGGTTGGCAAACAGCATTACGAAACCAATCCGACTGATTGCCGATCGTTTTACCGACCTTGGGCAAGGTGAAGGCGATTTGGCGCAGCGTATTGAAATTAAGGGTAATGATGAAATTGCTCAGCTTTCAAAAGGCTTTAATGGATTTATTGAGAAGATTCATGCCACGATGAAAGAGGTTGCTTTAACCAGTGGCTCATTAAGTCAAGCGGCAGAAAGTGTGTCAACGAAAGCAACATCCACACACGACAACAGCCAAGAGCAGCGTGATCAAACCATTCAAGTAGTTGCAGCTATCAACCAAATGGGTGCGACCATCAGTGAAATTGCATCGAACGCTGCTACCGCTGCTGATACGGCAAATCAGGCTTCAGATAACACTCAAACTGGTCGAGAAGTTGTGATGAAAGCAAAAGAGGTGATCAGCCGCCTAGCCGATGATGTTGAAACAACCAATATTGTTGTTACGCAGTTGGCATCGACAACCAAAGATATTGGCTCGATTCTGGGTGTAATTCGTGACATCTCTGAGCAAACGAATTTACTTGCGCTAAACGCTGCAATTGAGGCTGCTCGTGCTGGTGAGCAGGGACGTGGTTTTGCGGTTGTTGCTGATGAGGTAAGAAACCTAGCTTCACGCACGGCTGATTCTACAGAAGAGATTCAGCGCATGATCAATCAGCTTCAAAGTGACGCACAAGACGCGGTAAGTGCTATGGAAGCGGGCAAAGCGGTCACCATTGAAGGGGTTACTTCTACCGATGAAGCAGTCGAGGTATTAATCAGTATTTCTGAACGAATCACCGACATCTCTGATCGTAATACACAAGTTGCAACGGCGACGGAAGAGCAATCCACGGTGGTGCATACCATTAATCAAAATATCGAAGAAATCAACGCGATAAATGAAATGACAACCGCGACAGCAGAAGAGTTGGCGGATGCAAGTCGCGATCTTCAAGCGCTCTCTTCTCGTTTAGACAAGATGGTTGGTAGCTTCAAGTTATAGAGTTGGATAGAATAGGCGAAGTTTAAAAGTTCAATCATTAATTTTAGGTAAGTACTATGAATGACTTCGAAAAAGAACTAGAGCAAATTTCTCAAGAAACCGCTCAGGAGCCAGAAGTAAAACTGCCGTCGCTAGAAGAGCAAAAAGCGATCGTCGCTGAGCTGAAAAAGCTGGAAGCGGAAGGTAAGCTGACGCCAGAAGTGTTAGAACAACACTTTGGTAAGTTTAACCAAAAAAACGCAGTTCCAATCCACTAAGTTAGGTGGTGTTTTACCTCTAACGTGCGTGATTAAATCACCTGCTCAAACACAAAAAGGGAGTTTATACTCCCTTTTTTAATGTCTGAAAAATGCTAATACCTCTCACATACTTGCCACTTAAAAATTATTGACATTTCAATGAGTTATTAATTAGTACTAGTGATTTTCATACTTGACAATACTACCGCTCTATCTAAATCTATTGCGTATTTCAATAAAAACGACCAAGGGAATGCGATCAGGATGGAGCAGCAAAAAAAAAGAAACGTTATTTTAATCACGGAGGGAAGTCTACAGTCATCTCTGTTGAAAGATGTATTGGAGACCAAACTCGGTATTAGTGTTGCTCTAATCACGCCAGATAATCTGATTCACGGAGTGTTACATGAATCTCTTTCATCAGCCATTATTGTTGATTGCAGCGTGATCACGGATGAAATTTTTCGCCGTTATGCGGAGTTTAAAGCGGCCAAGCAGAAAGACACGCTTGAAATCTTAATTAATTGTGAGCAATCCATATCGACAGAAGATCTCTTTGCTTGGCGTACTTTGGCCGGTATTTTCTATACCTCTGATGATATAAAAACGTTGCAAGTTGGTATTGGTAAGGTGCTTCAAGGAGATATGTGGTTCAGTCGTAAGTTTTCTCAGCAGTACATTACTTACCTTCGTCGACATTGCAAACCTATAAATAAGAATGTTTTCGCTATTCTGACCAAACGAGAGCAACAAATAATTACCTTTCTTTCCATGGGGGCGTCCAATCAACAAATCGCTGAACAATTATTTGTCAGCGAGAATACGGTAAAAACGCATTTACATAATATTTTCAAGAAGATTGATGTGAAAAATAGAGTTCAAGCACTTATTTGGGCAAAGGAAAATATTTCAGACAACTCGTTACCGGTGTAATGCTATTGCAATATTAGGTTGCCTAATTTAGTAAACTCTTAATAATTTCTGTGACCTGAATGTGTTAAAAGTGTTTCTTTTATGAGAAACACTTTTTTTGGTTCTCTTTTTAATAACTTTAGAATTTAAAAAAGTAGCAAATAACTTTACTCTGTGAACTAGCACTTACATATCAAACTAAGTGCTGACGATTAACTACTAATTTAAGAATGTTAAGTCACTGAAAGTATGAGAAACATTATGGAATAGTATATGGAAAAGCCTGAAATCCTAATGCTCACTCAACAAAGTTTACAGAGTGAAAACTTTAAGGAAATGCTTTCTAAAAATACAGAAACTAAAATAACGATCATTGATACTAAAAACCCTAGTTATCATGAACTCATTCCGGAACGCTACTTTTTGCTTGTTGATTTTTCAGTTGAGATTCCTTCCGAAACTTTAGTTTATTTAAAAGATAGTAATAAAGTGCTAGGAACCATAATGCTTAATCTAGGTTATGACTTAGACACAGAAGAACTCGCTTCTTGGCCTCATGTAAAAGGTATATTTGGTCCAGGAGATTCAATGGACAAGGTTTGTCAGGGATTAAAAGCAATAATAAAAGGGGATAATTGGCTGTCTCGAAGATTACTTGATCAGCTAGTAAATTATTATCGAGGCAGAGAAGTAAATAGCATTATCGAACCTGCTATTGAGGTTGAGCTTACTCGGCGTGAAGTTCAGGTTTTAAAAATGTTGAAAGAAGGTGGTTCAAACATGGAAATCGCTGATTCTTTATTTATCAGCGAGCATACTATTAAATCACATCTATACCCGTGATCATTGAAGGTGCTTGATTTTTCCTTAAAGCAGGATCATGCTACGAACCATGAAAATTACACTGAC
>NZ_JAWPOJ010000397.1:0-1095 GCF_033344235.1 Vibrio sp. Vb1554
CAAGGTAATATTGAGGCTGGTAAAGCAAAATCACAAACCTGTGTCGCCTGTCACGGAGCAGATGGCAACAGTGCAATCGCAATGTACCCTAAACTAGCAGGCCAACACGCTAAGTATCTTGAGAAGCAGTTAAAAGATCTTAAGCTAGGTATGACAAGTGGTGGTAAACAAGGTCGTTACGATCCTGTAATGAGTGGCATGGCAATGCCGCTAAGCGATGAAGACATCGCAGATCTTGCAGCATACTACTCTTCTCTACCAACTTCAGAAAGCTCGACACCTGAAGATGTGGTAGCAAAAGGTAAAGTGCTTTACACCGCGGGTGATGCAGAGCGTGGTCTAACGGCATGTATGGCATGTCACGGTCCGCGTGGTAACGGTACTGAGCTTTCAGGTTTCCCTAAAATTTCTGGTCAGCACGCTGACTACATCAAAGCTCAGTTAGAAAAATTCCGTGATGGTAACCGTGGCAACGATATGAATGCCATGATGCGTGACATCGCGAAGAAAATGACAGATGAAGATATCGAAGTTCTGTCGAAATACGTTGGCGGTCTGCACTGATACCCCTACATAGTTCGAGCAAAGTTGTACAAAAATGCCCCAGCGATTTCGCTGGGGCATTTTTGTTGGTGATGTGGCTCACACATGATTTTTGAGGGTGTCATCGATATCTGCTCGAAAGCTTGTAAGACATTTGCCATACCTTCGATTGCGAATGTCTTCTTCTTATTTTTAACCTTTTGATTAATTGATGTTTTTAATTTTTGCGAAAAAATCATCGCTAATATTTCCTGCTGCTAACTTGTGAGTGCGTCGGGATTACGTAAAGTAGAAAGCGTTCACAGGGGGTGAATTGCAGGATTTCAGACCACGGATTCAAGGTCTTCATGGACGCAAGCTAGGATAGCTTGGTGATCGGAAAACGGAATTAGGTAGGCAAGGAGCCTGCTCGATACGGATGGTCATCTCGTCTTATGGTTAAGACAGTGGAAAGGATCAGGCACAGGAAGTTGCTCAGAAGACAGGAAGTAAAGGGATAGCCAAAACTCATCAGGAAGATGAAAAACAACACTTTTTGGCAAGGAAAGCACG
>NZ_JAWPOJ010000398.1:0-1094 GCF_033344235.1 Vibrio sp. Vb1554
TGGTTGGAAGGCACGCAATCTAAAGATTTTGCGAGTTTTCGCCATAGCATTGTGAGCACGATTAATACCATTGACACACTATTACAGATGCAGCTCAATGAGATCATTCATCATCCAGATTTTCAGAAATTAGAGTGCAGTTGGGTAGGTGTTCGATATTTATGTGAACAAGTTGATAAACCGTCGTCTGACTCAGTAAAAATTAAAGTTCTATCTGCAACATGGAATGAAGTAAGTAAAGATGCGCTCAAGGCTATCGAATTCGATCAGTCTGCCTTGTTTAAATTGCTCTATCAAAATGAATATGGAATGGCCGGAGGAGAACCCTTTGGTGTGGTTGTTGGTGATTATCAATTACGTTATGACCCGAGAACAAATTATTTTGATAGAGATATCTCTGTGCTAAGCAAGATATCTCAGTCTGCTGCTGCGGCATTTAGTCCATTTGTAATGTCTGCGTCTCCTGAAATATTCGGTGTGAACACATTTGCCGAACTTTCGTCGACTCGAGACGTTGCGGCACAATTTGAACAAATTGATTATGTCAAATGGAGACAGTTGCGAGATAACGATGATACCAAGTTTATTGGCTTAACCGCTCCTAACGTGCTTTTTCGACAACCCTACAAAAGTGATGGTTCTCGAAACGATCAATTTGAATTTCAAGAGAATATTGACGATTCAAATAACGATTTATTGTGGGGAAGTGGAGCCTTCTGTTTTGCTGCTGTTTCGATTAGAGCATTCCAAGAGCACGGTTGGTTTACTCACATGCGAGGAATAAAACAGGGGGATTATAGTCAAGGCATTATTGTTGCTCCTACAAGAAACAAAACGCGCATTAATGGCAAAAATGACAGAGATAGATGCCCTTTAAATCTAAAAGTCTCTGAGCGTAAAGAGCAAGAACTGTCTGATTGTGGGTTCATTCCGATTTCACCAGTTCCTGAAACAGACATGGTCGGCATGACTTCCAATGTTTCGTTGTATAAGCCAAAACTGTACGAAGAGAAGCATGTTGCGACTAATGCAAAACTCACCTCAATGCTCCAATACACGATGTGTGTATCGCGTATAGCACACTACGTCAAAGT
>NZ_JAWPOJ010000399.1:0-1093 GCF_033344235.1 Vibrio sp. Vb1554
GCTCAACGTGGGCGATGTCGTGCATATTGCGCCTGGCACTAAGCATTGGCATGGCGCAGCTAAAGACAGCTGGTTTTCACATGTAGCAATAGAAATACCCGCTGAAGGAGCAAGCAATGAGTGGTGTGAACCCGTGACGGACGAAGAGTACGCAGAGCTTGGCTAATTGAACGCTAACTTAGGACGTCGGAGATCTGACAATGACAGGCAAGCCAAGTAAATATCAAACTTACATGAGCGTAAAGATTGCGCTCATTGGTGTCGCTTTTATGGCTCTTCAAGTCGCTTCGGCGCGTGGTCAACTAACGGAAGGTTCTGACGATGATCGCGATTAAAACTTCAATCAAGTCCATATTAATTTGGGTACTGACTATGACAACGATATCCGCTGTTATGCCTGCTTTTGCAACAGATAAATTGAGTAATAAAGAACGAGCCATCGTTCCAATCGCGGCTTTCACCGCAAGCGGTGACGTAGAAAAACTCAAGATTAGCCTGAATGATGGTTTAGAAAGCGGCTTAACGATCAATGAGATTAAAGAAGTTCTCGCTCAACTATACGCTTACGCAGGTTTTCCCCGCAGTTTGAATGGATTGGCTGCTTTTATGGATGTGGTTGAAGTGCGCAAAAATCGTGGTATTACCGACATATTAGGGCGTGAATCGACGCAGTTGACGGCAGATAAAAGCAGCTTAGAGCTAGGCAGTCAGAACCAAACCACGCTGGTCGGTATGCAAGTCAAAGGCCCGCTGTTCGACTTCTCACCTCAAATAGATCAGTACTTAAAAGCCCATTTGTTTGGTGACATTTTCGCGCGTGACCTCCTGACGTGGAAACAACGAGAAATTGCCACGATTGCAGCGCTGGCAAATATCAAAGGAGTGAACAGCCAGCTTGCGGCTCACTACAACATCAGCATGAATAATGGCGTGTCTGCCGAAGAACTGAATGATTTCATTCTGGTTTTAAAGCAGTGCTGTGGTGAAAGTATTGCGAGTAATGCTCAATCTGTACTGGATTCGGTGTTAGACGCCAAAAACTGATTGTTTTGGGTTTGGGAGATGTGTTCAATCGCTTTCTACACTAAGTAAC
>NZ_JAWPOJ010000400.1:0-1093 GCF_033344235.1 Vibrio sp. Vb1554
AAGCGATACATCAATTTAACCCACCAGCAGTGTTCACTGGGGCTTTATCGACGAGAAATAATTTTGCTCACTAAACCAAGTATCTTGAATTACTTAGGTATCATTTAGATTTATATTTTTATCGATAGTAATCTATTTATTTGAGCAACGATACGGGTTTACTCAAACATTTGACTGAAATCAGCATCACATACGTTTTTTACCGCAGGATGCTGAATCATTCGCTCGGCGAAAATAACGTAATACTCTTCTTTCAAATCCTCAACATGACGGATCAACTGTAAGCTGCGGTCATCTTCGATTTCTGACATGTAAACCGTCGGCGCCAAAAAGATTACATCATCACGGTATCTCGCAAAGGCTTTCATCAACGCGACGTCATCAAACTCTCCCAAGACATCAGGTTGTAATCCTTGGCGATCAAACCATTGAATGACTTTTCGCCCCATCGCCGTTCGACTTGCTGGGATCAACAGCTTTTTCTTTTCCAAAATTTCAGGGAACTTGACGTCTGGAATGTCAGAAGATGCAAAGAAACTCATGCTACTCTCGCCAAGCTTCTTACTATAAAGGCCTGGGCTTTGCGTCGAGTCCACCGGGCAATCAGAAAGAATCATATCCAACTTGTGCTGCGATAGCCGTTCTAATAACAGTTCGTGCGTCGACTCGTAACAACGTAAGTGGATACTGTTGTCTTCAGGCACGGTTGTCATCAGTACTTTACTAACTAGCCGTTTTGACAGCGCATCGGCCACACCAACTTCAAACAAAATGTTGGAGTGCTGACTGTAGTTCACAATATCAAGCATCTCATAGCTTAAACCAAACATACGATCCGCATATTTGAAGACCAATTGTCCGAGTTCTGTTGGTTCGACAGTACGGCCGTTTCGCTTGGTTAGCTTACCTTTCATCCGCTCTTCAAGCGCTTTGATTTGCCCGGTCACCGTTTGAGGAGTGAGAAAAAGCGCATCCGCGGCCTTGGTAACAGAGCCTTGCTTGCACACCATCCAGAAGTAATAAAGATGGTTGTAATTTAGATGTGACATCGGCCAATTCCAGAAAAGAAGGTGATGCTTTTTATACCAAATGT
>NZ_JAWPOJ010000401.1:0-1092 GCF_033344235.1 Vibrio sp. Vb1554
CGTGCTGCAACTGTTGTGATTCGTCGTGAAGATGGTGGCGAAATAGCGGTTTAATCTCATCGTGTATTAAGACCTTAAAACTCAAGCCCTGCAATTGCAGGGCTTGATGTTTAGGCTTGTGTTTCGCTGTCATTCACATAAGTGCGTTAGCGTTTTAACGAACCACCTGCGGTACGAATCACATCCTGATACCAGTAGAAGCTCTTTTTGCGTTTACGTTCTAAAGTACCTTGTCCATCATCGTGACGATCAACGTAGATATATCCGTAACGCTTGCTCATTTCTGCCGTTGAGTTGGCTACTAAATCAATCGGCCCCCAACTGGTGAAACCCATTAATTCAACGCCATCAAGAATGGCTTCGTGCGCTTGCACTAGGTGATCGTTGAGGTAGGCTATGCGGTAGTCATCTTGAATTTCGCCATTTTCGTCAAATTCATCTCTCGCTCCCAAACCATTTTCCACGATAAAGAGCGGCTTTTGGTAGCGATCGTGCAAGAAGTTCAGCAAAATACGCAGACCTTTGGGATCGATCAACCAGCCCCATTGGCTCTTTTCCAAATATGGATTTGGCACGCTCTCAACAATATTGCCGACTTCCTTCTGTTTCGGATCTGCGCTCGCACAGCCACTGGCGTAGTAGCTAAAGGAGATAAAGTCGACCCTGGCCGAGGCGATGTCTTCTAAATCGCCGTCTTCCATCTGGATCTCGATGCCATTTTCACGGAAATAGCGCTTCATATAACCAGGATACTGACCACGAGTTTGCACATCACCGAAGAACAACCACTTGTTGTTTTCATGCATGGCGGCTAACACATCATCAGGGTTGCAAGTGTATGGGTAGTTCATGGCACCCAGTAACATGTTGCCGATTTTGCCATTCGGTACAATTTTCTGGCACAGCTTCACCGCTTTAGCATTCGCCACCAATTGATGGTGAATCGCTTGGTAAATCTGTTGCTCTGTTGCGTCTTCTGGCAAACCAACCCCAGTAAATGGTGCATGCAGAGACATGTTGATTTCGTTGAAGGTAAGCCACAGTTTGACCTTATCTTTGTAGCGTTCTAACACGGTTTTAGCGTAACGCTCG
>NZ_JAWPOJ010000402.1:0-1092 GCF_033344235.1 Vibrio sp. Vb1554
GTATGACGGGCGGTTTTGCTTACGTGTTGGATGAAAATCAAGACTTCCAAGGTCGTGTAAACAACGAATCGGTGGAAGCCATTTCACTGTCGGATCTATACATCCACCAAGAGCACTTGCGCGGCCTAATTGCGGAGCATCTCGAAGAGACTGGCTCTAGCCATGCAGAACATATTTTGGCGAACTTTGACGAATGGATTCCGAAGTTCTACTTGGTGAAACCTCAAGCGGCTGACTTAAACACGCTACTTGGTCACCAAAGCCGCAGCGCTGCTGAACTGCGCGTTCAAGCCCAATAAATCATGGAGGATGTTTGAATCATGAGTCAGAACGTTTACCAATTTATCGATGTTCAACGCGTAGATCCGGCGAAAAAACCAATTAAGATTCGTAAGATTGAGTTTGTTGAAATCTACGAGCCGTTCACGAAACAACAAGCAACGGCGCAAGCCGATCGCTGTTTGGATTGCGGTAACCCATATTGTGAATGGAAGTGCCCCGTCCATAACTACATTCCTCAGTGGCTAAAACTGGCGAATGAAGGCCGAATTTTAGAAGCCGTGGAACTTTCACACCAAACCAACAGCTTGCCTGAAGTGTGTGGCCGTGTGTGTCCGCAAGACCGTTTGTGTGAGGGTTCGTGCACACTAAATGATGATTTTGGTGCAGTCACGATAGGTAACATTGAAAAGTACATCACCGACAAAGCCTTTGAAATGGGCTGGAAACCTGACATGTCCAAAGTGGAGTGGACGGATAAAAAGGTGGCAATCATCGGCGCTGGCCCTGCTGGTTTGGCAGCAGCAGACATTTTAGTTCGCAACGGTGTAAAACCTGTGGTGTTTGACCGTTACCCAGAGATTGGTGGCCTACTTACCTTTGGTATTCCTTCTTTCAAATTGGAAAAAGGGGTCATGGAAAATCGTCGTCGGGTATTTACCGAAATGGGCGTTGAGTTCCGCATGAATGTGGAAGTCGGCCAAGATGTGCAGATGCAAGAACTGCTTGATGAATACGATGCGGTTTTCTTAGGTGTGGGCACATACAAATACATGCGCGCCGGTTTGGAAAATGAAGACGCGCCGGGCGTTT
>NZ_JAWPOJ010000403.1:0-1092 GCF_033344235.1 Vibrio sp. Vb1554
GTTACGACTCACTAACACGTTCACTTTGTAGCGACGAGGCAACTTTTTATCTAAAGACGCAGCAGCAATCTCACCTTGTTCACCACTTTGATCGAGGAAAATATCCGCGTTTTCAACGATATCTTTTTGCAGCTCCGTCAAATAGGTTTTGATTTCGGAGTATTCCGAATAATCCACTTTGAGCTTTTTAATGAAGTGAGTAATCACGTCGAGCGTAACTTCATCATTCAACTTTTTGATTTTGTCGCTGTAGGTATCCTCCCACTCGGTCAGTTCACGCACCATGGAACGTAAACTCACCTCTAACGCGTCAATACTGTCACTGAACTGTTCTTGCTCTTTTTTGCTCAAGGCATCAAAAGATTCTTCAGTGTGCAACTCATCGCCATTCATAGCGACAAATTGATAATCGCCGTGCGATGTGATCGTCAGGCTGATGCCGTGCTCTTTAGCTTCACGACTAATGCGGTCCAATTCATTTTGCTGTTTGTTTGCCAACTGGTTTTTCAAACGATCAGCACGGCTAAAGTACATTTCGTTATCAAAAGCTAATGGCAGCGCGTTAAGCAATTTCCCCATTAAGGCTTCAATATCAACACGCAGTTTGTTACCGATTCCACAAGGGAGCTTTAACACTTTAGGCGTGCGTGTATCTTCAAAATTCGCGACGTAACACCAGTCAAATAACGCATCGGCGTCATGCTGGTGACGATTCAAATAGCGCAGAATCATCGTGCGCTTACCTAGCCCGTTCTGACCGATGGCGTAAATGTTGTACCCTTTTTCCTTAATTGACATCGCAAACTCGACCGCTTTTTGCGCGCGCTCTTGTCCCACGATTTCGTCAATAGGAGGCAGTTCCTTGGTCGACTTACATGGCATATTCTCTAGATCTGCTACAGAATATAGCTGTTGAGGTTCCAATCTTAGTATTGCCATATCCGCTTCCTTTTTCTTATTGTCGTAACTTGAGTGTAGAGATTATTTGTTTAATTTTAAGTGATTTAGCTTACACCATGGTTTAATCGCACACTTTATGACCATTAAAATGAAAACAATACGCGCTTGCAATTGATAATCAATTTCATTTAA
>NZ_JAWPOJ010000404.1:0-1090 GCF_033344235.1 Vibrio sp. Vb1554
ATTGGTTATGTTTACCTTCCTGCGTTACTTGCGATTGCGATGACTTCGATGTTGACCACGAAAGTGGGGGCGAAGCTCGCGACCAATCTTCCTACTGCGGTATTAAAGAAAATATTCGCAATATTCTTGATGTTTGTTGCAGCAACAATGCTGCTGTAAGTTTATTCCCAAGTTATTCACGCTGAACCGAGCATTTGAGGTGACTTGGGTATATTGGTTTTATTTGTAAATAAGAAGAGAATGATTTATGTCTCAGGGATACCTTCAATTTCCCAATATTGATCCGGTTTTAGTCTCTATTGGTCCTGTTTCAATTCGTTGGTACGGTTTGATGTACCTCGTCGGTTTCATGTTTGCATTGTGGTTGGCGAACCGTCGTGCTGACAAACCAGGCAGCGGCTGGACTCGAGAGCAAGTCTCGGATCTACTTTTTGCGGGCTTCTTAGGGGTCGTCATCGGTGGGCGCGTCGGTTACGTTATCTTCTATAACTTTGAACTGTTTTTAGATGATCCTTTGTATCTCTTCAAAGTTTGGACTGGCGGTATGTCGTTCCACGGTGGTTTGTTGGGTGTGATTACGGCAATGTTCTGGTATGCACACAAGAACGGTCGTACCTTCTTCGGCGTTGCTGACTTTGTCGCGCCGTTAGTGCCATTTGGCTTGGGTATGGGCCGTATGGGTAACTTCATGAACAGCGAGCTTTGGGGGCGTGTAACAGATGTGCCTTGGGCTATCGTTTTCCCAAATGGCGGGCCTTTACCACGTCACCCATCGCAACTGTATGAAATGCTGTTAGAAGGCGTAGTGCTGTTTTTCATCTTGAACTGGTTCATCAAAAAGCCTCGCCCATTGGGTTCGGTATCAGGGCTATTTTTAGCTGGATATGGTACATTCCGCTTCTTAGTCGAGTTCGTTCGCGAACCGGATGCTCAGCTTGGTCTATTTGGTGGTTATATTTCGATGGGACAAATTCTATCAACGCCAATGATCGTGTTGGGTATTCTGATGATGGTTTGGGCTTACAAACGTGGTCTTTACCAAGACAAAGCTCAAGTTAAAACGAAGTAAGGTATTGGTGTGAAACAGTAT
>NZ_JAWPOJ010000405.1:0-1090 GCF_033344235.1 Vibrio sp. Vb1554
TGATACTCATCAACTCCCAAAATCTCACGTGTCACTAAATCCAAACGAAGCCTGAATACCATCTCTTGTTGACGATGGCGACGCACACGTTCACCGCCTGTCACCGTCTGTTGCAATGGAATGCGCAGTTCATGCTTAGACAAAATGAGTTCAGACGCTCGCACTGATTGGGATAACGCTTGGTACGTCTCGCTTTGAATCAAATGATAACACCAAGGTGAAATCGTCATCGCCGCGATGCCGGCTTCACTTCCATATTCCATCAACCGAACATGAAGGTCACCACAAGCATGCAGTGCGACAGCATGTTGCGTCGGTTTGAATACTGCCTTGGTTTGAGGATCAAACGCGTCACCTTGGATAAAGGTCATTTTCCAATGATGTTCATTCGCGGCTTGTTGGCCGGAGTCGCATAACGCTTGTTGATATTCAAAACTGGTCACTGGTTGATCGGTTTGCGTGGTTAAGATCCGACCTAAGTATCCTTTACCCGAGCACCACTCTAACCATTCCTCACCTTGATGAGATTGAATCGCTGCCTCCCCCATCGCCGTGATCTGTTCTAGCTTGCGCCCTGGGATTCCACTGTCTAACCCTCTTTCTAGCGCTAGGCCATCTAATGCCATCGACTCTAACTGTGTATGCCTAAGTAAGGATGGTAAATCTGGAAAAAACACACTGATTTCAGCCAACGCAAGGTCTGGGTCAGCTTTGAGAGTTTCTATTTGTGAGGGAGAAAGCGATTCTAACCATTGGCAAAGCTGAGGGTGTGTTTCCTGCCAAGGTAATGATGGTTGAATGCTGCTTTGAAATGGCTCGAATCGCCATAATGGTTGATTCTCAATTAAGCAGTCATTAATAAATTGAAATTGCGTTTGCATAGCTCCCCCTACAATTTGGGATGGATTGTAGGGGGAATCGTAACTTGAATGAAGTGTTATCTTAGCGGAAGCTCGATGTCTTTAAACATCTCTTCAATTTCAGCATTCGACTTAAGAGAAATCGCCTGTTCTACAACAGGGCGCGTTAAGTGCGGTGCGAAACGCTCCATAAAGTCAAACATGTAAGAACGCAGGAACGTGCCACGGCG
>NZ_JAWPOJ010000406.1:0-1089 GCF_033344235.1 Vibrio sp. Vb1554
TGAAGTGCGACAATCGCACGGCAAGTTGATGGCGGCCATGGAGAAATTGCGTTACTTCGAAGCCGTCAAACAAGAGCGTCAGCAGTACTTTGATGAGCTGGGCCAAATGCGTGAACAAAAATCCCGTTTGGAAACGCAGCTTCGTGAGCAGCAGGCGCGCCACGAGCAAATGAATCAGGCTAATACGGAAAAACTGCAAATTTTAGAGCAGGCCGAAGTGCGTCTGAAACAACAGTTTGAGCACCTTGCCAATCAACTGTTTGAAGAAAAAACCGCGAAGGTCGATTTGCAAAACCGTCAAAGTTTAGAAGGGTTGTTGTCACCGTTAAAAGAGCAGTTAGAAGGTTTCAAAAAGCAAGTCAACGACAGCTTTAGCCAAGAAGCTAAAGAGCGTCATACGCTGGTGCATGAGCTGAAAAATCTGCAACGCCTCAATGAACAAATGACTCGAGAAGCCGTGAACCTGACCCAAGCGCTCAAAGGCGATAACAAACAGCAAGGTAACTGGGGTGAAGTGGTGTTGGCGCGCGTTTTAGCCGAATCGGGACTGCGCGAAGGGCACGAGTACGAAACGCAAGTGAACCTACAGAGCGAAGCAGGCAAGCGTTACCAACCGGATGTGATTGTGCATTTGCCACAAAACAAGCAAGTGGTGGTCGATTCGAAAATGGCATTGGTGGCGTACGAGCGCTACTTCAATGCCGAAACGGATGCTGAACGCGACCGCGCGTTAAGTGCTCACCTCACCGCACTGCGTGCGCACATCAAAGGTTTGAGCATGAAGGATTACCACAAGCTCAAAGGCATCCAAAGTCTCGATTATGTGCTGATGTTTATTCCGGTAGAGCCGGCGTTCCAAGTGGCGATTCAAGCCGACCCAAGCTTGATCAAAGACGCGATGGAGCAAAACATTATCTTGGTTAGCCCAACCACGTTGTTGGTGGCACTGCGCACCATCGACAATTTATGGCGCAACGAACGTCAGAATGAAAACGCCAAACTGATCGCCCAGCGCGCCACCAAACTGTACGACAAGCTGCGTTTATTCATCGATGACATGGAAGGGTTGGGCGGCGCATTAGACCGAGC
>NZ_JAWPOJ010000040.1:0-10294 GCF_033344235.1 Vibrio sp. Vb1554
GCGGGGTGGAGCAGCTTGGTAGCTCGTCGGGCTCATAACCCGAAGGTCGTCGGTTCAAATCCGGCCCCCGCAACCAAATACAAGACGATAGATTGAGTACTTATTTAGTATACAATTGTTAAGTCGTCTACGGATGCGCCGCTTGATTCAACGCCTGCTTCTCGCAACCAATCACATCGCTCTTTTCATAATGCTGCGAAGCATGAATCCCCAAAAGCTAAACTTTTATCCGCATCATATGATGTCGGACGATTTCGTTTGTGTTTAAAACACGATATGAATCGGCTGACGTACAAGTATGATGAGGCTTCGCGTGTTTTATCTACTTTAATTAACAGAGTTATCCACATACGTCGTTCTGTGGATAAGTTGGTTGATAAAGTGTTTTTAGCTTGACTTTTTATGATGGGGAAGAAAGATCTTTTCTCTAAAGTGAAGTGGAAACAACAAAGAAATACCAATTAAATCTTTGTTATATAAAGAAAAAATAAGTTTTTTGTCGGATCGAGTACGTTAAAATACGATCATTAACTGGTATTTTTTTGATCCTAGTCATTTCTCCGAGCTGTGTTTAACTTTTTTCTGCTAGCTTGTTTTTCTTGAATCTCAAATTTTTTTCCACATTACAAAATTGAGAACAAGGTCATGAATTGAACATGCAAAAGTACTTTCAATCTCTTGCATATAGACTACGCTCTATGCGTCTCTCGGCAGTCCCTTCTCGACTATCCTTATTAAGCGTTGCTTTTTTGTCTCTATAGATGAATTACTCTCAGTGGGGAGTTGATTCAGTTGCTCTGTCAAAGCCCATTTAATGTGCTCATCAAGTAATTTATTTTCACCTTGCCGACTTTCCAGCGCATCTATGATTCGCTGACTATATTCTGCATTACCAAGTGCGACAGCGATGTTACGTAGCCACTGTATATGACCAATACGACGGATAGCGGAGCCTTCCATATTTTTTAGAAAAGTCGCTTCATCCCAGTTAAACATGTCGACGAGGTCAGGGTTTTTGAAACTGTCACGACGGTGGAAATCATCTTGCTCCGTTATGTCGGCGTAGCGGTTCCATGGGCAAACCAATTGACAGTCGTCACAACCATAAATGCGGTTACCCATTGGCTTTCGAAACTCTTCAGGAATCACGCCACCGAACTCGATGGTGAGATAAGAGATACAACGCCTGGCATCGACAACTTTGTCTTCAACGATGGCTTGTGTTGGGCATGATGTAATGCATGCTTTGCATTTACCGCACTGATCAACGCTTGGCTCATCTACGGGTAGTGGTAAGTCGATAAGTAGTTCACCTAAAAAGAACCACGATCCACAGTCTTGATCTAAAATCAGGGAATGTTTCCCGGTCCAACCTAAGCCCGCTTTTTGGGCGAGAGGTCGCTCTAATATTGGTGCGGAATCAACGAAAGGTCGGTAACCATATTGACCAACCTCTTGTTCAATAAGTTTGCCGAGCTTATTTAGCTGCTTTCTGACGAGCTTGTGATAATCGCGCCCTAGTGCGTAGCGGCTAATATAGGCATGACTTTTATTCGCGAGGTTCGAAGCGAATTGAGCCTCTGGTGGCAGATAGTCCATCCGGACGCTGATAACACGAACGGTTCCCGGGAGTAGCTCATGGGGTCTAGCACGCATCATACCGTGACGAGCCATCCAATCCATTGAGCCGTGATAGCCTGCATCAAGCCATTTTTGTAGTGCTGCTTCATGTTCACTCAGATCAACGTCGCAGATCCCAACTTTTTGGAAGCCGAGTTCTTTTCCCCAAACTTTGATTTGTTGTGCGAGTTGTTCGTAGTTCATGTTAACCACCGGAATAAAGGGGGGCGGATCTTAACGGATCTCTGGCTTTGGTGCTACCCAGTTAGGTACGTTTTTGATGTTGTGAATACTGCTTATTGAAGTCATTTGCATATATTCTAAATCTAGGTCGATACTAAGATGATTAAGATACCGTTTATTGGATACTTTTTTCGCACATATGACATTTGAAAGCTTGTCTCTCAAAACCAACACGGTTTACTATTCCTGTTCTTTTGATTTTTATATAGTCAACGATCATTAGTTAGAGAAGCATCAATGAGCACGAAACAATTCAATTTAAAAGATGAGCATGAAACGGTTGCACTAGGCACCGCTATGGCTCAGCTTTGTTCCCAGCAAACCACAATTTATCTGCATGGTGATTTGGGTGCAGGTAAAACAACCTTTAGTCGTGGTTTTGTCCGTGCTCTTGGTCATCAAGGTAACGTGAAAAGTCCAACTTATACTCTAGTCGAACCGTACCAGTTGGATCAGTGGCAAGTATATCACTTCGACCTTTATCGTCTTGCGGATCCTGAAGAGCTTGAGTTTATGGGTATTCGAGACTATTTCACAGACGATGCGATTTGCTTGGTTGAATGGCCTGAAAAAGGGCATGGCTTACTGCCACAACCGGATCTTGATGTAAACATTCGCTACCAAGGTGAGCAACGTGTAGCCGAACTAACAGCTAATAATGATTATGGTGTGCAGTTACTCAGTCGATTGGAGCTATGTTGAGTTTTTCAAATTTTAGAGTAGTGGCGACGTTTGTCGCCACTTTTCTCCTTCTCATCCCCAATTTAGCATTTGCTAACGTCGTTAAGAGTTTTCGAGTTTGGCCTTCACCTGATGAAACACGTGTTGTCATCGATTTAGGCTCGGAAGCTGACTATTCCTATTTCTCTTTATCAGGGCCGGATCGCCTTGTCGTGGATTTAAAAAGCACGACGATGCAGGCCAGACTGCCTGTTACTGTTACGGATAGCCCTGTTTTAAAACTGGTACGAAAAAGCTCGCCTCCAGAGAAGGGCACTTATCGTTTGGTGTTTGAACTAAAAAAGAGCGTTCAAGCGGAATTATTTAAATTAAGCCCAACACCAGGTGGGCAGTATGGTCACCGCTTGGTGATTGATTTACCGCACGGTAAGAAGGCATCGACCTCTAAACCGAGTAAGCCAGCGGCGGCCAGCAAAGACATGAGTTCAGTTCAACGAGCTCAAGAAGTGTTAATTGTTATCGACCCTGGTCACGGTGGGGAAGACCCTGGCTCTATTGGCCCTTCACGTCGTAAGTACGAGAAAGATGCGGTATTGAGTATCTCAAGAAAAATTGCTGCTCAGCTCGATGCGACTCCTGGTATTAAAACGCGCATGACTCGTACGGGAGATTATTTTGTAAACTTAAACCGTCGTGTCGCGATTGCTCGTGAAAATGATGCGCACTTGCTGATTTCCATTCACGCAGATGCGTTTACTTCACCGAAGCCTCGCGGTGGATCGGTCTTCGTACTAAATACTCGTCGTGCAAATACCGAAATTGCTCGTTGGGTCGAGAACCATGAGAAACAGTCTGAGTTATTGGGCGGCTCGGGTAATGCGTTCTTCACGAAGACAAAAGATCGTAACGTGAACCAAACTTTGTTGGACTTGCAGTTTAGTCATTCACAAAAAGAAGGCTATAAGCTGGCAACAGAAATCCTAGGTGAGATGGGACGTGTTGCGCACCTGCATAACACCAAACCGATCAACACCAGCCTTGCGGTTTTACGCTCTCCACAGATTCCGTCTGTGCTAGTGGAAACGGGCTTTATTTCTAACCCAACAGAAGAGCGTTTACTGTTTCAACGAGCGCACCAAGATAAGTTAGCTCAGGCTATCACTAAGGCGGTCGTCAAGTACTTAAAAGATAACCCACCAGAGGGTACGGTGTTCTCGCCTTCAGCGAAGCCAATGGTACATATTGTAAAGCGTGGCGAGTCATTATCGGTGATCGCGAACAAATATGGGCTTAGCTCTAAAGCGCTGATGTCGGCAAACAACTTGAAGTCGACAGGCTTGGCAATTGGTCAGAAGCTCAACATTCCTTCTGCTGGTACGATTAAAGTGCCAAGTAAACCGATTACTGTTGAGACAGAAACCATTACGCACAAGGTTAAGTCTGGTGAGTTCTTAGGTAAGATTGCGAATCACTATAAAGTGAAGGTTTCAGATATCCGCCGAGAGAATAACTTGAAGTCAGATACCTTGTGGGTAGGGCAAAAGTTGAAGATAACGGTCGCGGTAAAAGATAAACCGATTCGTAAGCACAAGGTTTCTCGGGGTGAGTTCCTTGGCAAAATAGCGTCCAAATACGGCGTTAGCGTATCGAGCATTCGTAAAGCGAATAACTTACGCTCTGATCAGCTAGCGGTTGGGCAAGTCCTGATCATTCCAAACAAGTAGGTGAGCTTCTAACTCATTATGACGATTAAAATTTTGCCAGCCAGACTTGCAAACCAAATCGCCGCAGGGGAAGTGGTCGAAAGACCTGCTTCTGTGATTAAAGAGCTGGTTGAAAATAGTCTTGATTCTGGCGCAACTCGAATCGATATCGATATCGAGAAAGGAGGCGCAAAGCTGATTCGTGTTCGTGATAACGGAAAAGGTATCGCGAAAGATGAACTTGGCTTAGCGCTCAGTCGTCATGCGACATCTAAGATACATACCTTAGATGATCTCGAAGCCATTATGAGTCTAGGTTTTCGCGGTGAAGCGTTAGCCAGTATTAGCTCAGTCTCGCGTTTGACGCTCACGTCGCGTCCTGCGGCACAAGAAGAAGCCTGGAGTGCCTACTCCGAAGGGCGTGATATGCAGGTGAAGCTTAAGCCAGCAGCGCACCCGATTGGCACGACTGTTGAGGTGTTGGACTTATTTTTTAATACTCCAGCGCGTCGCAAGTTTCTTCGTACGGAGAAAACCGAATTTGCTCATATTGATGAGTTATTGAAACGTATTGCGTTAAGTCGCTTTGATGTCACCATCAATGTGCGTCATAACGGCAAGATCATCCGTCAATATCGCGCGGCGAAAAATCAGCTTCAAACCGAAAAGCGTATTGCTGCTGTCTGCGGTAATGCGTTTGTGCGGCATATGCTCAGAATCGAGCTTGAGCATCAAGGGTTAAAGCTACATGGGTGGATTACCACGCCAGAGGGAGCAAGGCAGCAAAGCGATTTACAATATTGCTATGTGAATGGCCGAATGATGCGTGACAAATTAATCAATCACGCGATTCGTCAAAGCTATGAAATGAGCTTAAAGCCAGATCAGTTTGCTGCGTATGTGCTCTTTATTGAGCTAGATCCGCACCAAGTAGATGTGAATGTTCACCCTGCTAAGCATGAAGTGCGTTTCCACCAAGCTCGTTTGGTGCATGATTTCATCTATCAAGCTTTGACGGATGCACTTGCGCAAAGCGCCGTGATTGATAAACCACAGGTGAATGAATCGGCATTTCATCGCGTGGAACCGACTGAGTCTGAAGAGATTGAGCATTCGCCAGAGCCTGAAAATGTACAAGAGCCAGCATCTTCACCAGTACCAGAGCGGGTTTATCAAGCGATAGAGAGTACACCGGCTTATCCTGGACGCAGTGATTATGAAGTGAAGCCTCGTAATAGCGGTCCTAGTGAAACCTCCGTGCGAGAGGCGCGCGTAGTGGAGTCATTCAAACGTAATGATTGGGTGGAATCCAAACCTGCACCAAAGCCAAGTCACAGTAAAGAGCGCCACGTAGAACCAGCGCCAACTAAACAAGAAGTACGCGCTTATCACGAGCTGCTGAAAACGCCAGAGTTTGAGGCTCAGGCAGTCACTCCAATAGCGCCCCAAACGATAACTTCGCACACATCAATGCCATCGATTACTGCATTAGGCAAAGCGCTGATGGTGGTCGATGAACAATTTGTTTTGATGAGCAGTGACAGTGGGGCGGCGTTAGTCTCGTTACCTAGAGCAGAATTTTATCGTGTAAAAGGCCAGCTCACTCCAAGCGATGGTGCACTCAAGGCACAACCTCTGCTTGTTCCTCTATCTATTAAGTTAGAGCCCGAATTAGTGAGACTGGCCCAAGATTATCAACAAGATTTGGCATTGCTTGGTATTCAATTGAAAGCGAGAAACGAGCACGCCTTAATGGTGATGGGCGTCCCAGCTCCGCTGCGTCAACAAAACTTACAAAATTTAGTACCAGATCTGTTATCTTACGCGCAATCTTGTGTGAACGAAGGTATAGCAGCGGCTCAGATGCTGTCTGAGTTGATAGATTGGCTCGCATTACAGGTCACGACAGTGAAGAGTCACTATACTTTTTCTGAAGCCATTCAAATTATTGCGGAACTTGAACAGCTAAGACATGGTCAATTGCCATTAGAAGATACAAAATTCGTATCCGCTGTTGATTTCTCTGCCACGATAGCCAAATTAAAACCATGACAGATAAACTACCTTTGGCGCTATTTTTAATGGGGCCAACTGCATCAGGCAAAACTGAGCTGGCGATTCGTCTTCGTCAAAAATTTCCGATTGAGATCATCAGTGTTGATTCTGCTTTGATCTACAAAGGGATGGATATCGGTACGGCGAAACCGGATGAAAAAGAGTTAAGTTTGGCGCCTCATCGCTTGATAGATATTTTGGATCCAAGTGAATCTTACTCTGTCGCCGACTTTCGTCGAGATGCATTGAAAGCGATGGATGATATTGTTGCAGAAGGAAAAATTCCACTTCTTGTGGGTGGAACAATGCTGTATTACAAGGCGTTACTTGAAGGTTTATCACCACTTCCTGCTGCAAATCCTGAAATTCGTCAGCAAATTGAACAAGAGGCATTGACTAAAGGTTGGTCAGTGTTGCACGATGAACTCAAAGAGGTTGATCCTGTGTCAGCCGCGAGAATCCATCCCAATGATCCCCAACGTTTATCTCGGGCATTGGAAGTTTTTCGCATTTCAGGTAAAACTTTGACTGAATTGACTCAAACGAAAGGTGAAAGCCTACCATACCGAGTCAAGCAGTTTGCAATAGCTCCCAAGGATAGGGCAGAACTTCACCGTCGGATTGAACTCCGTTTCGAGAAGATGATGGAAGCGGGCTTTGAAGAAGAAATGAAAGCGTTATATTCGCGAAAAGATCTTCACCCCGATCTTCCTTCCATACGATGCGTCGGTTACCGACAGATGTGGGAGTATTTAGATGGGGAGTGTACACGTGACGAAGCGGTATTTCGTGGCGTATGCGCGACTCGTCAATTGGCCAAGCGTCAAATCACCTGGTTACGCAGCTGGGATGATTTAACTTGGTTGGATAGCGAGAACATTGAACAGGCATTAGAAACGATGTCGGAAGCAATAGCATCTGATTGACATAGCTGTGTATAATGTGATCGTTTTTGCGTGAACGCACTCTCAAAGGATCTGTTGTTGGCGGTTTTTATACTATGCTGCTAATTACTTAGAGTGCATTTTTGATTCGTTTAGCTCAGATGCAAAAGCCGTATCTTTTGCATTGCACCACTAGCTAAATAATTACAACTACAAATTAAATAAGGAAAATAAAAATGGCTAAGGGGCAATCTCTACAAGACCCATTTCTAAACGCGCTACGTCGTGAGCGTATCCCGGTATCTATCTACCTTGTGAATGGTATTAAACTACAAGGTCAGATCGAATCATTCGATCAATTTGTGATCCTGCTGAAGAATACTGTTAACCAAATGGTGTACAAGCACGCGATCTCAACAGTTGTGCCGGCTCGTCCAGTGAGCCATCACAGCGGTGAACGTCCACAAGGTGAGCGTCCACAAGAGAAATCTGAAGATTAATTCTTCATCGAGTATTTTTAAAATAAGGAGTTGATTGCTTGTTTGACCGTTATGAATCCGGTGAGCGAGCCGTACTTGTTCATATCAACTTCACGCAAGAAGGTGAATGGGAAGATCTGGCTGAGTTCGAAATGCTGGTTTCTTCTGCTGGGGTAGAGGCGCTACAAGTGGTAACTGGTAGTCGTCAATCCCCACACCCTAAATACTATGTCGGAGAGGGTAAGGCCCAAGAGATTGCTACAGCGGTACAATCAACGGGTGCCGAAATTGTGATTTTTAATCACGCCCTCTCTCCTGCCCAAGAACGTAACCTCGAAGCACTGTGCCAATGTCGAGTTCTCGACCGCACTGGTCTTATTCTCGATATCTTTGCTCAACGAGCTCGAACACACGAAGGTAAGCTACAGGTAGAGCTGGCTCAACTTCGTCATATCTCTACTCGTTTGATTCGTGGTTGGACACACCTTGAAAGGCAGAAAGGTGGTATCGGTTTACGTGGCCCGGGTGAAACCCAGCTGGAAACCGACCGTCGCTTATTGCGTGACAGAATCAAAGCCATCCTGCGACGCTTAGACAAAGTAGCGAAGCAGCGTGAACAAGGGCGCCGCGCCCGAAATCGAGCTGAAATCCCAACGGTTTCACTTGTGGGTTACACCAACGCGGGTAAGTCGACACTCTTCAACCGTATTACAGAAGCTGGCGTGTACGCGGCTGATCAATTATTTGCTACTTTGGACCCGACTTTACGTAAGATAGAGTTAGCAGATGTTGGTCCTGCCATCTTGGCAGACACGGTTGGTTTTATTCGACATTTGCCACACGACTTGGTTGCGGCCTTCAAGGCAACCTTGCAGGAAACGCAAGAAGCTGACATTTTGTTACATGTTGTTGATGCCAGTGATGAGCGTTTTCGTGAGAATATTCAAGCTGTTCATGAAGTACTAGAAGAGATCGACGCGCATGAAGTGCCGACTCTGGTTGTCATGAACAAAATCGACAATCTAGATTCGCAGAAACCACGTATAGAACGAGACGAGGAAGGCGTACCTCGCGCAGTTTGGGTTTCAGCAATGGATGGGTTGGGCATTGATGTCCTGTTTGAGGCTCTGACGGAACGTCTGGCGTCACAAATGGTCGAGCATCAGTTGCGAATTCCTCCACAGTATCAAGGACGATTCCGTAGTACCTTCTTCCAAATGAAGTGTATTCAACGTGAGGAATATGACCAGGATGGTAACTTGTTGATCGATATTCGAATGCAGCAAGTAGATTGGTCTAGACTTGAAAAAAGAGAAGGGGCAGTTTTGACTGGCTTTATAGTCACTTAAAGGACTGCTACAGTATAACGTCATATCAAATGATGGAGCTTTCTAATGGCGTGGAATGAGCCTGGAAATAACAACGGCAACAATGGCCGCGATAATGACCCTTGGGGTAATAATAATCGTGGTGGCCAGCGTCCTGGTGGCCGAGATCAAGGTCCGCCAGATTTAGATGAAGTGTTCAACAAACTGAGTCAAAAGCTGGGCGGCAAGTTTGGTAAAAAAGGCGGCGGTGGTTCTCCAATCGGCGGCGGTGGTGGTAGTGCAATTGGCTTTGGCGTGATTGCTCTGATTGCTGTTGCAGTTTGGTTCTTCGCTGGTTTTTACACCATCGGTGAAGCAGAGCGTGGTGTTGTACTGCGTTTAGGTAAATACGATCGTATCGTAGACCCAGGTCTTAACTGGCGTCCTCGCTTTATTGATGAGTACGAAGCGGTAAACGTACAAGCGATTCGTTCACTACGTGCATCTGGTCTAATGCTGACCAAAGATGAAAACGTTGTAACAGTTGCGATGGATGTTCAGTACCGAGTGACTGACCCATACAAATACTTGTACCGTGTAACCAATGCAGACGACAGCTTGCGTCAAGCAACGGATTCTGCACTACGTGCAGTAATTGGTGACTCATTGATGGATAGCATTCTAACCAGTGGTCGTCAGCAAATTCGTCAAACTACGCAAGAAACACTGAACCAAATCATTGATAGCTATGATATGGGTCTGGTACTTGTTGATGTGAACTTCCAGTCTGCTCGTCCACCAGAGCAAGTGAAAGATGCGTTTGATGATGCAATCGCAGCACGTGAGGATGAAGAGCGTTTCATTCGTGAAGCTGAAGCATACAAGAACGAAATCTTGCCTAAGGCAACGGGTCGTGCAGAGCGTTTGAAGAAAGAAGCACAAGGTTACAATGAGCGTGTCACTAACGAGGCTCTTGGTCAGGTAGCACAGTTCGAAAAACTATTACCAGAATACCAAGCAGCGCCTGGTGTAACGCGTGATCGTCTGTACATTGACGCAATGGAAGAGGTGTACTCAAGCACTTCGAAAGTGTTGATTGACTCGGAATCAAGCGGCAATCTTCTTTACCTTCCAATCGATAAGTTGGCGGGACAAGAGGGCAAAGCAGATACCAAACGTAAATCGAAGTCATCTTCAACCTATGATCAAATTCAACTTGAGTCTGATCGTACACAAGAAGACACTTCGAACACGCAGTCTCGTTCAACAGGTTCACGTCAAGGGAGATACTAAGAATGCGTAAGTTAATGATCCCTGTACTG
>NZ_JAWPOJ010000040.1:10394-34670 GCF_033344235.1 Vibrio sp. Vb1554
TCGAACACGCAGTCTCGTTCAACAGGTTCACGTCAAGGGAGATACTAAGAATGCGTAAGTTAATGATCCCTGTACTGGTAATCGCACTGGCATTAATGTTGATGTCTTTGTTTGTGATTCCTGAAGGTGAGCGTGGTATCGTGGTTCGATTTGGTCGTGTCTTGAAAGACAACAACGACATCACTCGAATTTACGAGCCTGGTCTGCATTTCAAGATGCCTTTGTTTGACCGTGTGAAACAACTTGATGCACGTATCCAAACAATGGATGGCCGTGCAGACCGTTTCGTAACGTCTGAGAAAAAAGACGTTATCATTGATACCTACGTGAAGTGGCGTATTGAAGATTTTGGTCGCTACTACCTCGCGACTGGCGGTGGTAACTCGCTAACGGCAGAGGCACTACTTGAGCGTAAAGTGACGGACGTGCTTCGTTCTGAAATCGGTGCTCGTGAAATCAAACAGATCGTATCTGGTCCACGTAACGATGATGTGCTACCAGAAGACGCAAGTGCCGATGTTGTCGCAACTGAAGCGGCTCGTGAGGCGCTTGAGATTGATGGTGAACGCGACCTAATCATGTCTGAAGTATTGAAAGACACGCGTGAAAGCGCAATGAAAGACTTGGGTGTTCGTGTCGTTGATTTCCGAATGAAGAAAATCAACCTGCCTGATGAAATCAGTGAGTCTATCTACCGTCGTATGCGTGCGGAGCGTGAGTCCGTTGCTCGTAAGCACCGTTCTCAAGGTCGTGAAAAAGCGGAAGTTATTCGTGCTCAAGCAGAACTAGAAGTAGCAACTATTCTAGCTGAAGCTGATAAAACTGCGCGTGTGACACGAGGTGAGGCGGATGCTGAAGCTGCGAAGATTTATGCTGAAGCATACAACAAAGACCCTGAGTTCTTTAGCTTCCTACGTTCGCTACGTGCGTATGAGAAGTCCTTCAGCTCTAAGAGCGATATTCTGGTGCTTGATCCGAAGAGTGAGTTCTTCCAATACATGAACCAGTCGAAGGGCAGCATGGAGAAATAATCTCCGCGTCTCATTGAAATAAAAGGCTCCTTAGGGAGCCTTTTTTGTATCTGATGCTAAGTGCTAGCTCATCATGATGGCGATGACGGCTCCAGCAACTACTAGGCAGCCACCGATGCGTCGTAGCTGATTGTTGGGTTGTTCACTTAATTGAGCCACCATATTCCGCCAACCGTTAGGAGCAATCAGTGGCCCAATGCCTTCCACGATCAAGACGAGCCCAATCGCCAACCATATGGATTCAGACATAGCGCTTTCCAGTCGAATAGAGAAAGCTAAATACTATCAGTGATATGCTGATTTCAAAATGAACAAAGCGGCAAGATGACATTCTGGTAGCAACTCTGTGAACAAAAAATGACTGCAAGAAGCGTGATTCGGTGCTAGAATCCATTTTTAACTAGCAATCAGACTTGGAAAGATGGGAAATAACGTAGTCGTTCTAGGCACCCAATGGGGTGACGAAGGTAAAGGTAAAATCGTAGACCTTTTAACTGAAGATGCAAAATACGTGGTACGCTACCAAGGCGGTCACAACGCAGGTCACACTCTCGTAATTGACGGTGAAAAAACCGTTCTTCACTTAATTCCATCAGGTATCCTTCGCGATAACGTAAAATGTGTTATCGGTAACGGTGTTGTACTATCACCTGAAGCTCTACTTAAAGAAATGAAGCCTCTTGAAGAGCGCGGTATTCCAGTACGCGAGCGTCTTTTCATTTCTGAAGCATGTCCGCTAATTCTTCCTTACCACGTTGCAATGGACCAAGCTCGCGAAATCGCTCGCGGTAAAAAAGCTATCGGTACTACTGGTCGTGGTATCGGTCCAGCATACGAAGATAAAGTTGCTCGTCGTGGTCTACGCGTTGGCGACCTATTCGATATGGCGACTTTCGCAGAGAAGCTAAAAGAAGTCATGGAGTTCCATAACTTCCAACTAGTTAACTTCTACAAAGCGGAACCAGTAAGCTACGAAGAAGTACTTGAGCAAGCTAAAGGCTACGCTGAACTACTAACGTCAATGGTTATCGACGTAACTGACGAACTAGACGCAGCACGTAAGCGCGGCGACAAGATCATGTTCGAAGGTGCACAAGGTACACTACTTGATATCGACCACGGTACTTACCCGTACGTAACGTCTTCTAACACGACTGCTGGTGGTGTTGCTGCAGGTTCTGGTTTTGGTCCTCGTCACATCGGTTACATCTTGGGTATCGCAAAAGCGTACTGTACTCGCGTTGGTGCTGGTCCATTCCCGACTGAACTATACGACGGTTTAGATAAGCAAGATCCAATTGGTAAGCACTTAGGTGAAGTTGGCCACGAGTTCGGTGCGACAACTGGTCGTCTACGTCGTACAGGTTGGTTCGATGCTGTTGCTATGCGTCGTGCAATCCAAATCAACTCTGTATCTGGTTTCTGTCTAACTAAACTAGACGTACTAGATGGTCTAGAAGAGCTAAAAATCTGTACTGGTTACAAGATGGAAGATGGCTCCGTGCTAGAAGTTTCTCCGATGGCTGCTGAAGCATTCGAAAAAGCAACGCCAATCTACGAAACAATGCCTGGTTGGTCTGAGAACACATTTGGTGCTAAGTCACTAGATGCTCTACCACAAGCCGCTCTTGACTACATCAAGCGTATTGAAGAGCTAACTGGCGTTCCAGTAGACATCATCTCTACAGGTCCTGACCGTAACGAAACTATCATCAAAGTTCACCCATTCGAAGCTTAATTGATAGCCGTTAAAGATTGCAAAAGCCGACCTTCTGGTCGGCTTTTTTGTATCTGAACAAAAACAGCGTGACTCTCATATGGCAAGCTTTTGCCGCTGAGCCTAAATCAGAGGCAAAAATTGTCTAAAGCTTAGCTGTTTTTTGCCGATAAGGTTATCAAGCAGAGGAGATCCTTCACCGATCTTTGGTTTCTTAGATACCTTAAGGGTACGTTTATGAAGTTACGAACAGTGGCTGCTTCACTGTTGTTGACCTTGGTTGCTACCACAGTGAAAGCCAATGTTGCTGATGTGGGGGCACCAGTTCCGATCTATACCGAAGCAGAGCTGATAAAGCTTATTGAGCAAAATAAGCACTTACAACGTGTGCGCGCTGATAACTGCCAGCTGGTGGAGGATATCGTAGCTCGTGCGACTCGAATTAACTTACCCGCTTATGAATTTCTGTACGGAGATATGTTGGCTTGGGGTGTGTGTGTCGAGCAAGATGTCGAACTGGGTCTTTACTACATCGAAAATGCAGCGCATCAGGGGTTACCAGCTGCACTAGAGCAGATTGGCCGATACTATTCGCGTGGCACTTTAGTACAGCAAGATAAAGAACGTGCAATTCCATATTTGCGAGAAGCTGCGTCAATGGGAAACCTAAACGCGCGTATTCATCTGGCCGAGTTGCTTTTACGTGATTATGGCAGTCCACTCGATTACGAAGATGCGTATCGTTGGTTATATAACTCTGTCACAGCAGATAAGCGGCAGCATAAGCGCATAACTGTATTGAGAAACGGCCTTGAACAGCGCATGCCACAAAACGTTATTGCTCGAGCTAAACGGCGAGACACCTTTTGGTAACGCTTCAATATTGCAAACAACTTCATACAACAAAGCCCACGTCACGTGGGCTTTGTTGTTTTCCCGATAGTTGGTAGCGCTTA
The DNA here is from genome assembly GCF_033344235.1 of Vibrio sp. Vb1554. NCBI lineage: Bacteria > Pseudomonadati > Pseudomonadota > Gammaproteobacteria > Vibrionales > Vibrionaceae > Vibrio > Vibrio sp. Vb1554. The sequence goes on from NZ_JAWPOJ010000040.1 coordinate 14,099, forward strand.
AACCACTTTGTGTGGACCGAAGCATTCGTAATGGAATTGCTCTTCTGGTACGCCAAGTTCTAATAGCTGTTTCGCTACGTGCTGCATAAATCCTACAGGACCACAGAAGTATACCTGCACGTTATCTTGCTTTAATGCAGCTTCAATTTCATACAGATTGACAAAGCCCGTGAAGTGGAAGTCTTCGCCTAGCTTGTCTTCTGCCGTTGGTTGGTTATACCAAACGAGCGCGTTCATATTTTCTTTTTCTGCAACGAGTTGGTTTACGTGTTGCTTGAAAGCATGCTGTTGGCCATTTTCTGTTGCATGAACCCAAGTTACAGGTGCTTGATGTGCTGAGAGACTTTCTAGCATTGACAGCGTTGGAGTAAGTCCCACACCAGCAGAAATTAGAACAACGGGTGTTTGTGGTTCGGCATCCATAAAGAAATCACCGGCAGGGGCTGCAAGCTGCACTTTTTCGCCAATGTTCAGGCTATCGTGCAGGTAGTTCGACACTTTTCCGCCTTCTTCACGTTTTACTGAGATACGGTAGGTGTTCTCTTGGACCGCAGAAGACAGGCTATATTGGCGAATTTCTTGGTTTTCTAACTGGTCACTGTTGATGTAGATGCCAAGGTATTGTCCCGGTTTATACGGCGCCACTTTTTGGCCATCGGTTGGCTTGAACACAAAGCTGCAAATGTGTTTGCTCTCAATCTTTTTATCGACTAATTCAAATTCGCGTAGACCGCGCCAGCCGCCTTCCAAAGCTTCATTTTGTTGGTAAATTTGTTCTTCGCGCTGAATAAATACATTCGCAAGTACGCCGTAAGCCTCAGCCCAAGCATCCAACACCTCTTGACCTGGATTAAAAAGCTCATCGATTGTTGCAAGTAAATGCTTACCAACGATTTGGTACTGATCTTCTGTGATCAAAAAGCTCGTGTGCTTATGCGCAATTTTCTCTACTGCGCCAAGCAGAGCTGGCAAATTTTCAATATTGGCAGCATAGGCACAGATGGCGTTGAATAATGCTTCACGCTGATCGCCGTTACGCTGGTTACTCATGTTAAAAATATCTTTCAACTCAGGGTTATGAGTAAACATACGCTCGTAAAAGTGCGCGGTCAGTTTTGGTCCTGTTTCGGCGATGAGTGGTGCGGTCGCTTTGACGATCTCGATAGTTTGATTGCTGAGCATAAGGGCTTCCTACTTTAAGTTGTATTTATAATGCATGTTTAAAGTTGTATCTCAAATGTATCTTTCGATCAAGAAAAGATTTACACTTTTATCGATAGCTCAAGTTTGGGGTTTTAGTATCACCAGCGGGTTATTGAGTCGCACTTTGGGAGAGAATATGCAGTTAACTAGTTTCACTGATTATGCGTTGAGAACCTTAATTTTCTTGGCTTCGTTGCCGGAAGATGAGTTAACCAGCATTACCGAAGTGACGGATTTATTTGGTGTGTCGCGCAACCATATGGTTAAAGTTATCAATCGGTTAGGACAGTTGGGTTATGTCCATACCGTGCGCGGAAAAAACGGTGGTATCCGGCTGATGAAGCCAGCATCTGAAATCACAGTCGGTGGTGTTGTGCGCGATTTAGAGCCGTTAGATTTAGTCAACTGTGGTGTGGATTTTTGCCATATTACCCCTGCTTGCCGCCTCAAAGATAAATTGGCGAAAGCAAAAAGTGCCTTTCTGGCGGAGTTGGATGATTGCACGATTGAATCCTTGCTCAGTGACAATTCTGAACTTTTGATCTTGCTGGCTCGTCCTTAACTCATTTGCATGCCTAGAGTCGATCTCGATCATTCTTTTTTCAAAGCAATTCTGTAGCTTATCGAGAGACTCAGATATACTAGCCACATACCTTCCTTGCTAGATAGGCGTGCCTATGTCAGACAATATTCCAAACGATCCTTTTGCAGATCGTGAATCCAAAAATTACGAAAATCCAATTCCAAGCCGAGAGTTTATCATCGAGTTTCTAGAGCAAGCGGGCGTTCCAATGAATCGTAACGACTTGTTTGAGGCACTAAAGCTTGAGGGCGAAGAGCAATACGAAGGGTTGCGTCGTCGGCTACGTGCGATGGAGCGAGATGGCCAACTGGTGTTTACCCGCCGTCAGTGCTATGCATTGCCTGAAAAACTTGAAATGGTGAAAGGTTACGTGATTGGTCATCGTGATGGACATGGTTGGGTACGTCCAGAAGGCAGCGTCGGCAAGGATGATGATATTCTGTTACCGCACCATCAGATGAAGAACATCATCCACGGTGATTTTGTCTTAGTGCAACCGACAGACAACAGCAAGCGCGGCCGCCGTGAAGGACGTTTGGTGCGTGTGCTAGAGGAGCGCAATGATCAAATCGTTGGTCGTTTCTTCCTTGAATATGGATACTCCTATGTTGTCCCAGATGACTCGCGTATCAGCCAAGATATCCTGATCCCAAATGAGCACAAAGCGGGTGCACGCATGGGTAACGTAGTCGTAATTGAAATTACTGATCGTGGCTCACGCTCACGCGGCATGATGGGTAAAGTGGTTGAAGTCCTTGGTGAAAATATGGCACCAGGTATGGAAACACAAATTGCGATTCGTACACACCAAATTCCTCACGAGTGGCCAGAAGCCGTCGATAAACAAATCGAAAACTTGGGCGAAGAAGTACCAGAAGAAGCCAAAGTTGGTCGTGTGGATCTACGTGATTTGCCACTAGTGACCATTGACGGCGAAGACGCACGAGACTTTGATGATGCCGTTTACTGTGAAAAGAACAAAGAAGGTGGTTGGCGTTTATGGGTAGCGATTGCTGACGTCAGTTACTACGTTCGTCCTGACTCTGCGTTGGACAAAGAAGCGATCAATCGTGGTAACTCAGTATATTTCCCGTCGCAAGTTGTGCCGATGTTGCCAGAAGTACTATCGAACGGCCTATGTTCGCTTAACCCGCAAGTAGATCGCTTGTGTATGGTGTGCGAAATGACCATTTCCGATACAGGTAAGCTGTCTGGTTACAAGCATTACGAGGCGGTGATGAACTCGCACGCTCGTCTCACATATAGCAAAGTGAGCGCGATTCTAGAAGGGGATGAAGAACTACGTGAGCGCTACCAGCCGCTTGTTTCTCATCTAGAAGAGTTGCACAAGATGTACAAAGTGCTGAAAGAAGCACGAGATCAACGCGGTGCAATCGAATTTGAAACCGTTGAAACCAAATTTATTTTCAATGCGGAACGTAAAATCGAAAGTATTGAGCCAGTAATTCGTAATGACGCGCATAAGATCATCGAAGAATGTATGATTTTAGCCAACATTGCTTCGGCATCGCTGGTAGAAAAAGCGAAAGAGCCCGCGCTTTATCGTATCCACGAATCTCCAGGTGAATTACGCCTGCAAGGTTTCCGTGACTTCTTAAGTGAACTTGGTCTTGAGCTAAAAGGTGGTTTAGAGCCTTCACCAACGGACTATGCTGATCTCGCACGTCAAATCTCCGGGCGTCAAGATCAAGAGTTGATTCAGACCATGCTGCTACGCTCAATGAAGCAAGCGGTATACAACGCAGATAACGCGGGGCACTTTGGGTTGGCATTGAAACGCTATGCGCACTTTACGTCGCCAATTCGTCGTTACCCTGACTTGTTACTTCACCGTGCAATCAAGTATCTGATTGCTAAAGAAGAAGGTCGTAATCAAGATCGCTGGACACCAACAGGTGGCTATCATTACTCGTTTGACGACATGGATTTTTACGGCGAACAATGTTCGATGACAGAGCGCCGTGCTGATGATGCAACACGTGATGTTGCGGATTGGCTGAAGTGTGAATATATGCAAGACCACGTCGGTGACGAACTAGACGGTGTTATTGCTAATGTCACTAGCTTTGGCTTCTTTGTACGTTTAACGGATTTGCACATCGATGGTTTGGTACATATTTCTACCCTTGCGAACGACTACTATCAATTTGACCCGATTGGTCAACGACTTATTGGTGAAAGTTTCGGTAACATCTACCGCTTAGGTGATGCAGTAAAAGTAAAAGTACTGGCTGTTAACCTCGATGATAAGCAAATTGACTTTGAATTGGTCGAAACAAGTCGTAAGCTACGCGGCGAAGGTAAGACTGCGAAGAAACGCGCAGCGGAAGCAAAACGCAAAGCGAAAGATAAAAAACGCGCTGCGACTCGCTCTTCATCGAAAGAAGGTGGCGCGGCTCGTGCAGTTCCTGCGATAGAGCCAACTAAACGCCCAGAAGAAACGGGTGCAACGAGTAAGCGTAATGGCCCAAAACGTGGTGACGCCGAAGGCAACGAGAAGCCTAAAGTGAAAAAAGCACGTAAAAAGAAGCCGCACAGTAAGCCGAAGAAAACCAAGCGCACTAAAAAAGAAGCGCAGTAGGTTGAAGCGCCAACTTAGTTCAAACTCGGTTGGCGCAGGCAATACGACCAGAACAACAGGTTAAACAATGAGTAACGAATTTATCTACGGCATTCACGCAGTGAAGGCGGTATTGGAGCGCGAACCAGAGCGTTTTATCGAGGCGTACGTTTTAAAAGGTCGTCAAGATGATCGCCTAATGCCAATCCTAAATGATCTTCAGGTTTGTGGCGTTTCTATTCAGCAGATGACACGTAAAACCTTGGATGACAAAGCGCGCGGTGCAAATCACCAAGGCATCATCGCTCGTGTGAAACCAGCGAAGCAGCTGAATGAGAACGATATAGATGACATCCTGGCGCAGCACGAATCACCACTGCTATTAGTGTTAGACGGCGTGACCGATCCACACAATCTTGGTGCGTGTTTACGTAACGCAGATGCGGCAGGTGCTGCGGCGATCATCGTACCGAAAGATCGTTCTGCACCGATGAACGCAACCGTAAGCAAAGTGGCTTGTGGTGCAGCTGAAGTCGTGCCATTGATCCGAGTGACTAACTTGGCTCGTACTATGCGTACACTGCAAGAGCAAGGTATCTGGTTTGTTGGTACGGCGGGCGAAGCAACGCACGACATCTACCAAGCAAAACTGACTGGACCCCTTGCTATCGTAATGGGGGCAGAAGGTGACGGTATGCGTCGTCTGACTCGTGAAACCTGCGACGATTTGATTAAGATCCCAATGGCTGGTAGCGTTTCAAGCTTGAACGTATCTGTGGCATCCGGCATCTGTTTGTTTGAGGCAGTTCGTCAGCGTATTGCTGCAAAGTAACGACGAAACAAACAGTTACTGCCGAATCAGACATAATGATAAAAACAAAGGATGGGGTGCCATCCTTTGTCGTTTTCACCGATTTATAAATAAAAATCCTCAGGGAAGTTATGACTCAACAAGACATTAAATTCATCGCCTTCGATCTAGATGGCACTTTGCTTGATAGCGTGCCAGATCTAGCTGTCGCGGCAGACCAAGCAGTACAGGCGCTTGGCTTTCCATCGGTTTCAGAAGAACAAGTTCGTGATTACGTGGGTAACGGCGCAGACGTGCTTATTGGTCGCTCATTAAGCCAAAGCCTGACCATCAACCCAGAGCTGAGTGAAGAGCTTCGTGCTAAAGCGCGTGTATTGTTTGATGATTACTACGAGCAAAGCGGTCACAAGCTAAGTCATCTTTACCCAACGGTAAAAGAGACACTAGCAGAGCTGCACAAAGCGGGCTTTGTTATGGCGCTGGTGACCAACAAACCTTCAAAGTTTGTGCCTGACGTTTTGGAAAAGCACGACATCGCAAAATACTTCGTTGATGTCCTTGGCGGTGATGCATTCCCAGAGAAAAAACCAAACCCAGTAGCATTGAACTGGCTAATGGAAAAGCACCAAATCCAACCAAGTGAAATGCTGATGGTTGGCGACTCGAAAAACGACATTCTCGCAGCAAAGAATGCAGGCTGTGCCTCATTTGGTCTGACATATGGTTACAACCACGGTGAACCTATTTCAGCATCAAATCCAGATTTCGTCGCTGACAGTTTGGCAGAATTATTGGACGTTGTAGCGGTTTCTGCATAACGGCTACAAAAGAGCTTCCAAAATACTCGTTAATGAGTACACTGAGTAAACCGTGCACCTATTACTGCACGGTTTTTTTCATTTAATTAGATTAAGAAGTCAAAGGAATCATTCTAATGAGCAAACCCATTGTATTGAGTGGTGTTCAACCTTCAGGTGAACTAAGTATCGGTAACTACTTGGGTGCTCTACGTCAATGGCAGCAGATGCAAGACGATTATGATTGCCAATATTGTGTGGTAGACCTTCACGCGATTACGGTTCGTCAGGACCCTAAAGCGCTGCATGAAGCAACTCTAGACGCACTGGCAATTTGTCTGGCAGTTGGTGTTGACCCGAAGAAGAGCACGCTATTTGTTCAGTCACATGTACCAGAGCATGCTCAATTAGGTTGGCTTCTTAACTGTTACACTCAAATGGGTGAGCTGAGCCGTATGACTCAGTTTAAAGACAAATCGGCACGTTACGCGAATGACGTAAACGTCGGCCTATTTGACTACCCGGTGTTGATGGCGGCTGACATTTTGCTTTACGGTGCACACCAAGTACCTGTAGGCAGTGACCAGAAGCAACATCTAGAATTAGCGCGCGATATCGCAACGCGTTTCAACAATATTTACTCGCCAGAGCAGCCAATCTTCCAAGTTCCAGAGCCTTACATTCCGACAGTAAATGCGCGTGTAATGAGCCTTCAAGACGCAACGAAGAAGATGTCTAAATCTGATGACAACCGTAAGAACGTTATCACGCTACTGGAAGAGCCTAAGTCGATCCTTAAGAAGATCAACAAAGCGCAAACCGATACCGAAACGCCACCAAGTATCCGTCATGATATCGAGAACAAGGCGGGCATTGCTAACCTAATGGGTCTGTACTCTGCGGCGACAGGCATGAGCTTCGAAGAGATTGAAGCGAAGTACCAAGGCGTAGAAATGTATGGCCCATTTAAGAAAGATGTTGGTGAGGCAGTTGTAGCAATGCTTGAGCCAATTCAAGCAGAATATCACCGTATTCGCGCTGATCGTGCTTACATGGACGAGGTAATGCAGCAAGGCGCTGAGAAAGCCTCGGCACGAGCGGCTGAAACGCTTAAGAAAGCATACGAAGCAGTAGGTTTTGTTGCTCGCCCATAGTTGCTAAGAACGAATACGAAAAAGCTCCACTTTGGTGGAGCTTTTTTATGCCTGTATTACTGAAATGGCGTGTCTTTCATACAGCGTTCCATGTCGTAATATTCAACACGTCCTCGAGCCCCTAGAAAGGCAGACTTCACAACCATGCCTCTATCAATGAAGTAACTAAGCTGTACGCATGATATATCGTAGCTGAGTTCTTTAATTCTCGCTGGAATCCAGTAGGTTCCTGGCGTTCTTAGACGTTGAGTAAAGGTAATAACACCCTCGTCACTGACTTCTAGTTCTTCAATACCATCCAGTTCATTTTTGGCTGATTCGATGATGTCTTGATTCGCCGTAGGTTGAAGTGGCTCACTGGCGGTCAACTGACACCCCGCTATCAAGCCAAGTAGGGAGATAGCTAGCACACTGCGTTGAATTGTTTTCATTTGTCGTTCCTGGGTTTACAGCTAATGAGATCTTGTTGTCTCGCGCAGGTGTTATATCTTTTGTGTATATTTTTGGCTAGTGAGTAATGAAAAGTTATTGAATAAATCATGAAAACTTTGAAGTATGAGGGGCCTGTAAAAGAGAGAACGAAGCGAGTAATAGATTCTTGGGCTTGAACAGTGATACAAGTGAAAATTAAAGCATTCTAAATTAGTGACTAATTATATTTTTTATTTGTAACAGGAACGGTTGGGTTAATAAGCAACTCAACAAGTGATGTATTTTCTACTCCTTAACATGAAGTGAAAAAGTAAACTGAGTAATCAATCTAAATTCTGACTTGTTTATCAATAGCGCTCTGTATTTATTACAAAAAATGTTTGAATGGGATGCTCTGGCATATTTTCTTATATTCACATGTGATTCATTTCACGGCTTTAATTACTCATTCTTATTTATTTCATAAATAAACCTGATAGTAGACGCAAATGGCAGGCTCTAACCAGAGCTAAGTTTGCATTTACATAAATATCAGGTATGACAATGGACACGTTAATCAAACCCTCAATACTCGCATTAACCATCGCCAGTGCACTTAGTGCAAACGCGAACGCAGAGATTATTATTTCCCAATACGTAGAAGGCGGCGCTTATAATAAAGCGGTAGAGATCGCTAATACGGGTGATACTGCGGTGACACTCACTGGCTACGAGTTGGCGAAATCATCAAACGGTGGTGGTACTTGGGGTAGCACATTCGACCTTAGCCAAGTGACGCTACAAGCTAACCAAGTGTATGTACTGGCGCATGGTGACGCGAGCGATACCATCAAAGCTGTCTCGGATATCACAGATAAAAGCGTTGCGAACTTTAACGGTGACGACCCGATCGCACTGCTTAAAGATGGTGAAGTGCACGACATCATCGGTGTGATGGGTGACGTAGATTTTGGTAAAGACACCACATTAGTTCGTAACAGTGATGCACTAACCCCTTCTGCTACTTATGATGCATCTCAGTGGACGGCATTTGAGAAAGACAACATTGACGGCCTTGGTGAGCTAAATGCGACTGAGCCACCAGCACCATTCGCTTGTGAAGTAGACGGTCAGCAACCTAACTTCACTACCATCCAAGATATTCAAGGTGAAGGCGATACGTCTCCATTCATTGATGGTTACCCATACATTACTGACGAAGATCATTTCGTAACTGGTGTCGTGACTGCTGTTACCACTGGCCTAACCAAAGGTTTCTACCTACAAGCATTAGAAAGCGACAACAACGACAAGACCTCAGAAGGCTTGTTCATTCATACTGACGCGGCAGACACGGCGCTGAAAGCTGGTGACGTTGTTTGTGTGAAAGGTAAAGTTCAAGAGTATTACAGCAATACTCAGCTTGCTTCTGATGCTAACAGCTATGTGAAAACAGGCACCTCTGAAACCTCTCGAGTTACCGATCTTGTTATCAAAGAAGGTGAGACACTACGTGATGCGCTTGAGCGTCATGAAGGGATGCAAGTTGAGTTGACCTCGGCAAGTGACTTGTTTGTAACTCGCAACTTCTCTTACGACTACGATTCACGTCGTAACAATATGATGCTCTCTCATGAAGCGCCATTGTTAAAGCCGACTCAATTACACGCGGCAGAGAGCGATGCAGCCGTTGAGCTAGCAAAAGACAACGCAGCAAACCGCGTATACCTAGAATCAGATGGCAAAGCACCAAACGGCCAAATCCCATACTACCCAGATTTTGCTAAAGATGCAGACCAAGATGGCTCTTCAGAGCAGCACATTCGCCTTGGTTCTCGAGTAGAAGGTCTTCAGGGTGTCGTGGCTTACAGCTACAACGAATACCGCCTGATTGCGACCAATGAAGTCGATAACACCAACTTTGTGACTTCAGGTGAAGGCTTCGATGTGGCTCGTAAAGATGCCCCAGCGATTGCGGACTCAGATTTGCGTATTGCAAGCTTCAACGTACTGAACTACTTCAACTCCGTGGCTGACAGTGGCCATGAAAACCCAACCGGACAAAACCGTGGTGCGACTAACCTAGATGAGTTCCTGATCCAACAAGCGAAAATCGTTGCGGCGATGAACAAGATGGACGCTGACATCATTGGTTTGATGGAAGTGGAAAACAACGGCTTTGGTGATGGCAGTGCTATCCAAAACTTAGTTGATGCCCTAAATGCTGAGATTGATGACGCTGAAGCTCATTACACGTATGTCGAAATCGAAGAGCAAGACAAATACCAAGACGAATACTTTGGCAGTGATGCGATCATGGTGGCGATTTTATATCGTGCTAACGCAGTAACGCCAAAAGACGCTGCAAAAGTGATCATCACGCCAGAGCAGCACATTGCAGAAAACACAATTACTCGTAAAGAGGGCACAGAAAGTAACCCTGCTTACGATAAGTACCAACGCCACAGTCTACTTCAGACCTTTACGGTGAAAGAGACGGGTGAAGATTTGTCTATTGTCGTAAACCACTTTAAGTCGAAAGGCTCTGAGTGTATTGAAGAGTGGATTGCTGGTGTAGAAGATTCTGAGCCAGCGGATCTGCAAGGCAACTGTAACAACTTCCGCGTTTCTGCTGCGCACGCAGTGGGTGAAGCGTTGAAAGAGGTGAAAGGCGATGTATTGCTCATGGGCGACCTCAATGCTTATGGCATGGAAGACCCACTTCTGACACTGACTGATTACTCGAAAGAGAAATACGGCCGTGACATTTATACTGCTGCTTACACAACCATTGGTGATGGTGAACTTCAAGTAGAGAAGACCAAAATTGAAAAAGGTTACGGTCTGCACAATTTAAACACGTTGCTGCACGGTACTGATACGTTTTCTTACACCTATTCGGGCGAGCTGGGTAATTTGGACCACGCATTGGCAAGCAGCAGCCTAGCGCAAAAAGTGGTAGCAATTGAAGATTGGCACATCAACTCACTAGAGAGTAACTTGTTCGAATACAGCAACAAGTACACAGGTGATATGCCGAAGTACAAAGATGCGTTCTCTGCCTCTGACCACGATCCAGTGATCATCGCGATTGATTTACCAGATGATGACATCGATTTACCGAAAGCAGGTGACAACTTAGCCGTCGATGTCCGTTTACCACCAACGGCGGTTGTGGGCGATATTGTTACGGTGAACTTAACGCCATCCACACAAGCGGCTGCGGCAAGCAGCGATACGAAAGCTTACTCGGCTAGCCAAACTTTAGTTCAAGCTGATATTGATGCGCGTAGCGTGAATATTGAGTTTGAACAAACGCCAGAGCAAGGTAATTATCAGTTAGAAGAGAAAGTGACTGACTCGACAGGTAATATCGTGAAGTTTAGCTCTGTTCGTGATGTTTCAATGACGCAAACTGAAGCTGGAACAGAAGGGTCGAAGGATTCAGATGGTGGTTCGTTTGGTTTTGGTGCTCTATTTGCGCTGCTAGGTCTCGGCTTATTCCGTCGTCGCCGCTAAGCGAATTTACTTCCTGACAAACAGTTCCTAAATAGCTGTAAAGACCAAAGGCCAGCCTATGCTGGCCTTTTTATTCAGAAAAAATATAGAAATGGATAATCATATTGACGTATTAGTTACCAAGTTTGGGTATACTTTTTCAGCAGAGCAAAGGGTGAGACTACTAAATGGACATTAGCTATCGTCAGCTCAAAGCTTTTATCGCCTTGGCTGAGGAACAAAATTTTACTTATGCCGCTGAAAAGGTGCACATCACCCAGTCTGCGTTGAGCCAGATGATGAAAAAGCTGACCCAGCAACTTGCCAGCGAACTCTATCAGCGCCAAGGCAGGAAAATCATCCTCACCGAAGCGGGCGAGCAGTTGTATCAGGAAGCGCGATTTATCGTTAATCGCTTGGATAAACTAGTTCAGCAAAACAAAGACCGCCAGCACGGCTACAACAAGTCGCTGGTGGTTTCGTCGCTATATACGTTGTGTGCATCCTTAGCGCCGAAAACCCTCAATGACCTGAAAAAGCGCTATCCAGATTTTACTTTTCGCTTAATTGAAGAACGGGTTGATGACATTACCCATTCAGTACTACAAGGGCAGGCAGACATCGGCATCAACACCAATCCGAATCACCCAGAATTGAACTTTGATTTACTGTTTCGCGATTACCTGTGCTTTGTTTGCCGGCAAGACCATCCGCTCGCCGAGCATAAGCAAGTCAGTTGGGAACAAGCGCATCAATACGCGTCGATTGGTGTCAGCCCCGGGAACAGTTTACGCACACTTGCCGACGAAGCGTTTCAACGCATTGGTTTAACCTATGATCCGGAGTTGAGCGCTTCGCATACCTCAACGCTATTAGGGATGATTTCCAGCGGACTAGGTTCGACGATTCTGTCTTCCACTATCGGTGAGTTGAGCAACAACGTGGAAGTTCGCTTTATTCCGATTGTTCAACCGGTTCAGTACCGCTCAGTAGGGCTCATTACACGTAAAGAAACTCATCGAGAGTTAGTCGATGAGTTCAGTTTGATTTTGAAAAAGCATGTCAGCGACTGGGGCTTTGCTGAGTTTATCCCCAGTCGTTAAGCGACGTTACATTGGCCCGACGGGTAAACCTGTCAGCATGTAAATCAGGAATAGCCCGCCCCAAACACTAAATAGCACCAGAGCGTATGGCACCATCATCGCGAGGAAAGTACCAAATTTCACTTGCGGGTTATATTTGGCGATCAGCGCCAGTACCATCGGAATATATGGATTGGTCGGTGAAATGATGTTGGTGGTGGAGTCGGCAATACGGTAGCCCATTTGCGTAATTTGCGGGTCTACGCCAAGTAACATAAAGAGTGGGATAAATACCGGGGCCATGATCGCCCATTGCGCCGAACCACTAAACACAATCATGTTCATCACGCCAGCAAGCATCATAAACAGCGCCATCATCGCCAGCTTTGGCATCTCGACAGACGAAATCCATTCCGCACCATTCACCGCAATAAAGATAGCTAAATTAGACCACTTAAACCAAGCAATGAACTGGGCAATCACAAATACCAAGACAATGTAGCCGCCAACGCCCTTGAGCGCTTTGGACATCAAGTCAGGAATATCACTGGCTTGTTTGATCGTACCCGCTTTGACGCCGTAAACCACCGCATTCATAAAGAAGAATGCCATGATGATCGGGATAATCCCTTTTAGGAAAGGTGAAGGTACCAAACCGCCGTCTGCATTACGCAGAGGTGAATCGGCTGGCAGCAGGGCGGCCAAAAGCAAAGCGATAAACACCAAAGACGTTGCTCCAGCCCATTTCAACGCACTCTTTTGCTTAGTGGTAATTTCAAAAGACGGTTCACTATCGGCGTGGTTGGTTGTCATTTTATGCGCGAATTTAGGCTCGATGTATTTGTCGGTGATGAGCGTCCCTGTGACGACTAAAATCGGAACGGAAAGCAACATAAAGTACCAGTTTGCCGCCGGGCTGACTTCGACGTGTTCAACGATGGCAGACGCTTCGGTTGAAATGCCGGAAAGTAATACATCGGTGCCAGCAATAAATAGGTTGGCGGTAAACCCAGCCGCGACCGCGACAAAACCTGCGGCGATGCCGACGATTGGGTTGCGGTGGGTTGCCGCAAAAATCAGACCTGCGAGAGGGGGAACCAAAATGAACGCAGCGTCTGAGGCGAGGTTACCGATGATACCAGTGACAAAAATCGACGCGGTGACAAACTGACGTGGCGCGTTGAGCAATGATTGCTTGATTGCGCTGTCGGCCAAGCCCACTTCTTGCAATAGCCCCACCGCTAGCATCATACATAAGACCAATCCGAGTGGTTTAAACGAGACGAAGTTGTTCACCGTCGATTGCAGGATATAAACCAGACCTTCGCCGCTGATCAGGCTCTTAACGTGCACCACTTCACCCGTAGACGGATGGGTCACGCCGCCGCCGATAAACGAGAATAGCCAAGAGAGCAACATGACGCTGAAGCAGAGGAAGATAAATAGATAGAAGGGATGAGGGACTTTATCGCCCAGTCGCTCAATGCGGTTGATCATCGACGCGCCTGAACTCGATTTTTGCGTAATTGCAGTCGACATTGTTAGAACACTCCTTTGTGTAAAGAGGGGAGTCACTTCCCCTCATTTGTTGTTATTGCTGTTCAATCAAATTGATAAAGTAAGCCGCGCCAATCGGCAGCAGCCGATCGTTAAAGTCGTAGGCTTTGTTGTGCAGGCCAACGCTGCATCCTTGCTCCTCAGTGCCGTTGCCGATAAAGCCGTAGCAACCTGGTACTTTGTTGAGGAAAAAGGCGAAGTCTTCACTGGTCAGCATCGCTTCGCAGCTTGGGTTAACGTGCTCAGCACCAACGGTTTGAGTCGCTGCGGTGATCGCCCGTTGAGTTTCGTTTTCTGTGTTAACCGTCGGTGGGTGAGAAATTGGTCCGAGTTTAAATTCTGCTTGCATCCCGTGCGCCTTGGCGCTGTGAGCTACTAGTTGCTCGAGTCGTTCAACCAAGCTATCTCGTGTTTGTTGAGACAAAGTACGGAACGTACCGCTCATATGAGCTTGGTCGGCGATGGCGTTGGTTGTTTCTCCACAATGCAGTTGTGTGACCGAAACCACTAGTGGATCAAACGGGTCGTAGTTGCGGCTGACCATGCCTTGAATACCTTGGTAAATATGGGTCGCGACAAGTAATGGATCTTGGGTTGTGTGTGGTAAGCCAGCATGACCACTTTTTCCGTCGACAGTGACAAACAGACGGTCAGAGCTCGCCATTATTGGCCCCGTCTTAAATGCGAAATGCCCTTCAGGAATGCCCGGCATATTGTGCAGAGCGTAGCATTCGTCGATCGGGAAGCGCTCTAACACGCCGTCGGTGATCATGGTCTCGGCGCCACCGCGACCTTCTTCTGCCGGTTGGAATATCAGCACCGCTTTGCCTGCAAAGTTACGCGACTGGGCCAAGTAGCGCGCAGCGAGTAGCAACATAGTGGTGTGACCGTCATGGCCACAAGCGTGCATTTTACCGTCGTGGCACGAACGGTGGGCAAATGTGTTGGCTTCATGGATGGGTAGAGCGTCCATGTCGGCGCGAAGACCGATGCTCTTTCCGTCCCCGAGCGAGCCGTGAATCACACCCACCACGCCCGTTTTGGCGAAATCAGTACAGATTTCATCGACGCCGTACTTTTCGAGCTCGGCAACCACTAACGCTTGAGTGTTATTTTCTTCAAAACCTAATTCTGGTTGTTTATGAATGGCATGACGGAGACTAATCGCGTCGGCTAACCAAGGTTCTAAGACTTCAATAATGTTCATACATCTCCCCTTTAATTGAGAATGATTTAACACTATTGAAACAATTCAAACAAACCGGATTACTACTGAAACTATTAGCGTTGCTAATAGTTGCTTGGAGAGAGGTTAAACTAAACGCCGCCCAATACTGAGCGGCTTAAATGACGATTACATCCCGTAGGTGAATGGTTTACCAAGCGGCAGCATGTCCTGATGCACTGGTGCTAATGCGCTCGCGTAACAGCTGAGCAGTTTCAAGGTGTATTGGGTGCGAGCGACAAAATCACTGTCATCGCTATTCGCATCTTGATCGATGAGTTTATCGCTGTTGCGCACAATGAGGTGGTCAGGCAAAAAGCACACGTGGTTATTTTTGCTGCCGGTCATGCGCAATTCGCTGATCGGGTAAACACCGTTGATACTCACGCTGACACTCACCAATAGTGCAGGTTTATGTGCCAGTTCGTTTGCTGTCGTCAGCAATAGGAAGTTTTTCAGCGCAGGGGTTGCCATCCCGTGCTATTCCGGTGTGATAAAGACAAACGCGTCAGACTCTTGCAGTTTTTGCGCGATTGGTGTCCAAACATCCCACTCTTGGATACCTTGCCAAACGCCTTCATTCCAAAATGGCAGGTTCAGTTCATGCAGGTCGAGGATCTCCACTTGGTCGAATTCTTGCAAACCGTGCTGTTTGAGAAAACGAGCTACGTTGAGACTTTGTGAATTTGCCCTTTGGCTGCCAGAGACAATCGTTAGTTTCATAATCATTTCCTTTTGAATTTTATATCTTGTTTATTGGAGTTATGCATTTGCAGCTTTAGGACTATGGGAGGCCAAAAAGATCGAAACCAGTATTGCTCCTGCACCTAACAATTGCAGTGGTGTGAGTATTTCATCTAAAAATACGTAGCCCAACACGCTCGCCGAGACGCTACTCAGAAATCCTAGAAACGCGACGTTTGTTGCAGGAAGACGCTCGATTCCTTTAAACCACAGTGCGTAAGCGAGTACCGCGCCCACTATGGTTAGGTAGCTGTATCCGGCCAAGTTTTTTAGCGAAATGGTCTCCGGTAGACCTTCAAACCATAGCGCTGCAGGTAATAAAAGGATGCCTCCGACGAGGAGTTGCCAGCCAGTGAACGCCAATGTCGACATATTCTCCGGACGTCCCCAGTATTTGGTGAGCACCACGCCACTTGCCATGCTTAATGTACCTAGTACCGCCAGAACAATTCCTTGCGCGCTGATCTGCACCGTTTCGTTGATGACGATAAGCGCTACACCAAGCACCCCGAAGATTGCTGCGATGCAGTGGCTCAAGGCGATCTTACTTTTTAATACCAGCCCACTGAGTAGCATCACGATGATCGGTTGGCTCGACATGACCAATGCCGCCGTTCCTCCGGGCAGGTAGCTCGCCGCAAAAAATAAACAGTAGAAAAACAGCCCGATGTTGAGCGTTCCAAGGCAAGCGAGTTTTCCCCACCATTGCTGGTTCGGAAAGCAGCGTGTATACGCGATGAGCAGTAATCCTGCAGGCAGTGCGCGTATCGCAGAAGCGAGCAGGGGACTGTCTGCGGGTAGCAACTCAGTAGTGACGATATAGGTGCTGCCCCAAACGGTGGGAGCAATCGCGGTGAGCAGTATTGCTTGAATCCTTTCTGCGCTGGTCATAATAACTCCTGTAAAAGTATCTTTCGTGAAAGATTGTTTTTTAAAAGTAATGGTGTTTTTTCTTTTGGTCAAGTATCTTTTTGAAAAGATTTTTAGTTAGTGATGATCGTGAGGATGATGTAATGGACGGTGTAGATAAGATTCTTCAGCAGTGGCAGCAAGCACGACCTGACTTAGATTGTTCTTCGATGGGCGTGGTTGGGCGAATTCGTCGCGCGGCAAACTTCTGGGAACAGGCCCATGGCCAAGTGTGCGGTGATGCTGGGATCAGCGCGATTGAGTTCGATATTCTGGCGACGTTAAGACGTAGCGTCGAACCCGTCACTCCGACAACGTTGTACAAAACGTTGATGATTTCGTCTGGTGCGGTAAGTACCCGATTAGAAGGCCTAGTACAAAAAGGTTGGGTGCACCGCGTAGCGAGCGAAAGCGACCGCAGAAGTAATCGAGTGACATTGACGGAAGACGGTGTTGCCTTTTTAGATCAGGTGCTTGAAGCGCATGTCGCGAGCATGGAACAGCACTTAACTTGTCTCGACTCTGAAGAAAGAAATGCGTTGGAAAGCCTGCTGAGTAAGTTCCTGCAAGCCGAGGTGGAATAACTGATCGTACTTGCGTTTAGATAAAAAGGCGGCACAATACTCGCTTTCAGGTTTCCACGATGTAGTCCCATGCTGTTAATTATCGATAATTATGATTCGTTTACCTACAACCTTTACCAATACTTCTGCGAGCTTGGTGCAGACGTAAAGGTGGTGCGTAACGATGAAATCGATATCCAAGGCATTGAGGCGCTCAACCCAACTCATTTGGTGATCTCGCCAGGGCCATGTACGCCGAACGAAGCAGGTATTTCACTGAAAGCGATAGAACACTTCGCTGGTAAGCTTCCAATATTGGGTGTTTGTCTTGGCCATCAAGCGATAGCGCAAGTGTTTGGGGGCGAAGTGGTACGTGCACGACAAGTGATGCACGGTAAGACCTCACCAATTCGTCACAACGGTCGTAGTGTGTTTAAAAATCTGAATAACCCACTCACGGTAACCCGTTATCACTCTCTTGTGGTGAAAAACGGTACTTTACCCGACGTGTTTGAACTGACTGCATGGACAGAACTGCCTGACGGAAGCATGGATGAAATAATGGGTTACCAACATAAAACCTTGCCAATTGATGCGGTGCAGTTCCACCCAGAATCAATCAAAACTGAGCAAGGTCACGAGTTGCTTGCGAACTTTTTAGCACGCAAAACGATCTGATCGCGATCACTTTTCTTAACAAATCATTCATCTTTTTGCTGAGGTGAGCGGATTGCAAAACTATGCGATTCTCTCGAGTCTCTTTGTCTATTCATGTCTTTTAAAACCTTCTATCCCCTGTATTACATAACATTTATAAAAAATCACTTCTCTATTTTACTTTCTTGATGCATAAATAGTCATAAGCAGTGATTAATGGAAGTTACTTTCGAGAACGAAAAGAATAAATCACTATTGAAATGGTTAATTAAATGTAAATACAATGCCGCAATAGCTTAAATGCAAAACATTATTTGCTGGCAAAGAGAGCCGGTTAAATTCGCTTATCTGCTACGCATGCGGTATCAAGAAGGAATGTGCAATGACAACGGAAATTAAAGTAGAGCGCGGTTTATTCGATGAGGTAATGGTACCTTGCTATAACCCGATGGAAATGATCCCTGTTAAAGGTGAAGGTTCACGTGTTTGGGATCAGGAAGGTAATGAATACATCGACTTTGCTGGTGGTATTGCAGTGAGCTGTCTTGGCCATTGTCATCCAGTAATGGTAAACGCACTAACAGAGCAAGCTAACAAGCTTTGGCACTTAAGTAACGTTATGACGAACGAACCAGCCCTTCGTCTGGCGAAAAAGCTAACAGAAGTGAGTTTTGCTGAGCGTGTGTTCTTTGCTAACTCTGGCGCAGAAGCAAACGAAGCCGCTTTGAAGCTGGCACGTCGTTATGCAGCAGACGTTCATGGCACTGAGAAATCTGAAATCATTGCATTCAAACAAGGTTTCCACGGTCGTACATTCTTTACCGTAACGGTTGGTGGCCAAGCGGCATACTCTGACGGCTTCGGTCCTAAGCCAGGCGACGTGACACACCTTCCTTACAACGATATCGAAGCTTTACAAGCACACATGTCTGATCGTACTTGTGCGGTCATGATGGAGCCATTACAAGGTGAAGGCGGCATCGTGCCACCAACGCCTGAGTTCGCTCAAGCGGTTCGCGAGCTGTGTGACAAACACAACGCCTTACTGATCTTCGATGAAGTGCAAACTGGTAATGGCCGAACAGGTAACTTCTACGCTTACCAAGGTTTAGGTATCACGCCAGATATTCTAAGTACTGCGAAATCACTTGGTGGCGGTTTCCCAATCGGTGCAATGCTAACGACAGCAAAATTGGCAGAGCACATGAAAGTGGGCACTCACGGTTCTACATATGGCGGTAACCCACTAGCGTGTGCGGTTGCAGAAGCGGTTGTAAATGAAGTCACTAAGCCAGAGGTTTTGGCTGGTGTACTAGAACGCGAAGCAATGTTCCGTGAAGGTCTAGAGAAGATCAACGCGAAGTACAACATCTTCTCAGAAGTGCGCGGTCAAGGCCTGTTACTTGGCGCTGCACTAAATGAAGAATGGCAAGGCCGTGCGCGTGACGTGCTGGTTGCTGCAGGTAAACAAGGTCTCATGGTATTGGTTGCGGGTGCCAATGTCGTACGTTTCACACCATCACTCGTTATCACACAACAAGAAATTGAAGAAGGCTTGGCGAAACTGGATAAAGCGATCGCGACTTTAGTTTAAGCGCGATATCAGTTTAAACGTCAACGCAGACACCCCCGTCAAGGATCTCTGATGGGGGAATTGTTCCTACAATATAGTTAGGATCTTCTTGCATCTGGAGGGAGTATTGATGCTAGTAGTTCGCCCTATCGCGATGTCGGATTACGACGCACTGCACACTTGTGCGGTGGAGTCTGGTCACGGATTTACATCTCTACCGGTTAACGAAGAACTGTTAACCAATCGAATCAAACATTCAGAGTACAGCTTTGGTAAGCCAGATGTGGCAGAACCAGGCGATGAAGGCTACCTGATGGTTGGCTTTGACTCTGAAACGGGTGAGGTTGCGGGTACCACCGGAATCGAAGCATCTATCGGCTGGGATGTCCCATTTTACTCATATCACATTAGTAAAGTTGTGCACTCGTCGCCAAAGCTTGGCGTTAACAACGTCGTTAAACTGCTTACTTTTGGTAATAACTACACGGGTAACAGCGAAATTTGTACCTTGTTCTTGCGTGAGAAATTCCGCCAAGGTCTGAATGGTCGTCTAATGTCGAAGTGTCGTTTCCTAATGATGGCAGAGCACCCAGAGCGCTTCTCTGAAACGATCTTTGCGGAGATGCGAGGCGTTTCAGACGACGAGGG
The DNA here is from genome assembly GCF_033344235.1 of Vibrio sp. Vb1554. Lineage (NCBI taxonomy): Bacteria > Pseudomonadati > Pseudomonadota > Gammaproteobacteria > Vibrionales > Vibrionaceae > Vibrio > Vibrio sp. Vb1554. The sequence goes on from NZ_JAWPOJ010000040.1 coordinate 34,095, forward strand.
TAATTCACCATTCTGGCAATGGCTTCAAGAGCATTTCTTCTCTATCGATTTCACGCTTGCAGATTACCTGACAGGTATCGGCAAGAAAGGCTTTATCGCCGACTTGATGCCGAAACTGCCTATTTACATCAATCTGCTCAGCCCAGAAGCGCAAGCCGTGATTGGTCAAGTACATGACAACACGCGTCCAGCGCTGAAGCTGCTTGAGCGTGAAGGTTTTACCAACCGAGGCTACGTCGACATCTTCGACGGTGGCCCAACGGTTGAGTGTGATCTGCGTAATATTGAGTCGGTACGTCATTCATTCCGTGCGCAAGTCAAAATCTCTGAACATTCCAGCACACAAGACTTCTTGATGTGTAATTCATCTTTCGAGAACTTCCGTGCGACAGTCACTAAAGCGGCGTATGACGCAGAAACACAAAGCGTGATGATTGCACCAGACGTTGCGGATGCACTTTCGGTTGAAGAAGGGGATTTCGTTCGCCTTCTTCCGCAGTAACAGACGACAGAATTTAAGGATAGAAACAATGACACATTGGATTGCAGGTGAATGGGTACAAGGTCAGGGTGAAG